>UQNM01000005.1 GCA_900542395.1 uncultured Eubacteriales bacterium | reverse complement strand
TCGCGCGCCCGTTATTGGAATTTGTGCAAAATTTCGGATTTGCTCATTTACTGTTAAGAAATTACGCTTATCGCTTACCCGATGCTCTTTTACTGAGCCGCGGTGAAGGAAGCGGCAATCGCGTCAGCCACCGGCAGGAACGCCTCGTCGGAAGCCGGGGTGAACATGAAGATGTAGTAGCCCGCATCGACGGTATCCATCACGACGACGCCCAGCACATCCTCCTCCGCGTCGTGGAACGCGACGACGGAAGTGCCGTTGAGATCCTGCACGGTCGCGGTCGGATAGACCTCGGCCAGACCCGGCTGCGCCTCTTCGGCGGTCATCGCCGCATCCATCGCGGCATAGGTGATGACCAGGCCGTTCTCACCGTCGGCGGAAGCGGCGGCAAAGACATAGCCCTCGGCGATCTCCTCGTCACCCAGCTCGATCGACTCCCAGTCGGCCGGGATATAGAACTGGAAGCTCTCGCCCTCGATCAACTGGCCTTCGGCGGTCAGGTCAGCCAGCGCGGCCTGCTCGGCGGCGGCGTCCGCCTCGGGAACACTCTCGGCCATCGCGGCGGCGCCAAAGCACAGGGTCAGCACGGCCAGCAGCATCGCAATCATCTTTTTCATGGGAAAAACCATCCTTTCGTCGATCTTTCGATCATTTTTTAGGTTGTGCCCAGTATAGACCATTAACGCGATTCGTGCAAGCGTTTTTGCACGAACGACGTTTTTTCTGCACGAACAGTAGGCGTTTTCCCCAAATATATACGCGCGGCGCGCGGCCGTTTATGGTATACTGAGTCTATCGTCACTTGCGGAGGAAGGGTGTTTGCCATGAACATACGCATTGCCATCGTCGATGACCAGGCGCAGGCGCGCGAGCTGCTCCGGCAGGATCTGCTGGCTCGCGTTCCGGACGGCGCGAGCGTCGCCTGTTTTGACGGCGGGGAAGCTTTTCTGAGCGGCTTTACGCCGGGGGACGACGCGCTCGTCTTTCTGGATATCTGCATGGAGGGCATGAACGGCATCGAGGTCGCGCAGCGGGTGCGCAAGCGGAGCGCGCGCTGCCTGATCGTCTTCCTGACCTCCTCGAAGGAATATGCGTTCGATGCGTTTCCGGTTCACCCGTTTGATTATCTGGTGAAGCCTTACAGCGCCGCCCGGCTCGATCACGTGCTTTCCGGGGCGATTCGGCTGATGGAGGAGAACGAGCAGCTCGTCGAAATCCACCTGCCGCGCCAGACCATCCGCCTGCCGCACGGGCAGATTGTCGCCGTCGCCTCCCACGGGCACGCACTGGACGTGTTCACGGTTTCCGGCGCATGCCTGAAATGCTCGCAGACCTTCGCCGAATTGGAGGCCGCCCTGCGCGGGGACGAGCGCTTTCTACCCTGCAACCGCGGCGTGCTCGTCAACATGGACGAGGCGCTCAAGCTCGACGGCGACAGCATCCTGCTGACCGACGGCCTGCGCTTCCCCCTGCGCCAGCGCAACCGGCTCGATTTAGTCAACCGCTTCTCCGAATACCAGATCAAGCGCATGAAAAGGGGATGACGACCATGCTTTTCGCCCGCTATGCCGCCAAATTGGCCATCTGCTGTCCGTTTACGCTGCTGTGCTATCTGCCGCTTTCCGGCTTTCTGCGCCTGCCGCTCAAAAAGCTCGCCGCGTTCGGCGCTTTGGGCGTCACGGCGTTCGTCGGAATCGGCGCGCTGGCCTGCTGCCGCTTTCAGCTTTCCGTCAACGCGCTGGTGCTCCCCGCCCTGCTGCTCTTTCTGCTGCTCTATCTGAAATCGGTCGCGCTGCCGCCGTCCAAGGCGCTGTTCGTCTTTTTCACCGCCACGATGCTCGTCTCCTTTTCCGCCACGCTGAACTGCTATCTCTGCGCGCCGTTCGAGCTGCACAACGACCAGCCGGTGTTCACGCTCCCCTCCGGGCTGATCAGTCTGGCCCTCGCGTTCGCCGTTTTGCTGGTTTTTTCGCTGCTCTTCCGCAGGAAAATCCATTGGATGCTCTGCAACGTCAGCTTCAGCGCCATCTGGCGGGCGCTGTTCGCCGCGCCGCTGTTTCTGACCGGCCTGTTCATCTGGATGACGCCGCTATCCCCCGCCGTCGTGCTGACCGGGCGCGTGCGGAAAATCACCATCGTGCTGCTCGTCAGCTTTCTGAGCCTTCTGTTCTGGTTTTATTACTTCGTCTATCTCACCACCCGAAGGATGAGCGAGGCCGCCGAGCTGTACGCGCAGAACCAGCTTTTGAGCATGGAAAACACGCGCTATCGCGAGCTGCGCGAGCACATGGACGCGACCCGGCAGCTCCGCCACGATTTCCGCCAGCATCTGCACGTGATCGCCGGGCTGAGCGAGGCGAAGAAATACGACAAGCTGAACGACTATCTGGCCGAATACGAGGGGCGGCTGGCCTCCCCGCACACGATGCTCTGCGCCAACGCCGCGCTGGACGCGATTGCCGGCCACTATCAGCGCATCGCCGAGACCCAGAACACGCAGATATCCTGGCGGCTCGATCTGCCCGAGCGCCTGCCGCTCGACGAGGTCGATCTGTGCATGATGCTGGGCAATCTGCTGGAAAACGCGCTGCGCGCCGTCTGCGCCCTGCCCGTCGAGGCGCGGGAGGTTCGGGTGGTTTCCGGCATGATCGGCGGCGCGATGCTCGGCCTGTCCGTGGAAAACGGCTATGTCGGCGAAATCGCCTTCGCCCCAAACGGCCTGCCCACCTCGCATAAAAAGGATCACGGCGTCGGTCTGGCCTCCGTCGCCGCGACGGTCAAGCGCCACAACGGCACGCTCTCCATTGCTGCGAAGGACGGCGTGTTCAGCGCCCACATTCTGCTGAGCCTGTGACGCGCAAAACGCGCCCTCCCGCCCCGCGCATCCCGATTTGCAAAATAATCCCGCCGTCTTTCCATCCCCTCTGACATGATCTGACACAATGGGACGTGTTCATTTTGAGCCTTTCGGGATATGATATTTATATCATCAATCCGCCCGGGAGGAACTCGACATGCTCGTTTCGTTCAAGGCCATCGGCCGCAATATCCGCGCCGCGCGCACAGCGCTTGACATCACGCAGGAGGAAGCCGCCGACCGTCTGAAAATTTCCCAGCTTCATTTCGGCCGTCTGGAGCGGGGCGAACGCCCGATTTCGCTGGAGATGCTGGCGCAGATTGCTTCCGTTCTCGACGTTTCGCTGTCCGCCCTGCTCAACGGCTGCATGATCGGGGAGGATTTTTCCCAGCGCCCGAGCCGCGGTTCGGAATCGCTCGGCCAGAGCGTCGCCGCAATCGCCAACGGCTGCTCGCCCGCGTCCCAGCGGCTGATGCTCGAGATTTGCCGCGTCGTGGCGCAGAGCGATAAACAATCGGATATCCACCCGGAAGGCGAATGAGCCTTCTTTTTTTGTGCCTGTACCGTAGGGGCGCGCATTGCGCGCCCGCCCCACCTCGCACGCTCTCCTTCGCCTGTCGATGCGTTCGCCGCACAGACAAAACCCCTTCCGACACGCGGGTTCGGAAGGGGTTTCGCTTATTCCGGCAATTCTACAATCGCCCATTGAGACAGAGCCGGGGTAAATCCGCCCGTTTCGGCGATATAGTCCTGTCCGCCGAGCTGGAATATGAACACCTTGCGGCTCTCCGGAGAAAATGCCGCCGCCTTGGGGCGTCTGAAATCGAGGTCGCTCCAGTCCATGCCGCGCACATACATTTCCTCCATCCTGCCGTTTCGAAGAACCATCAATCCGCAATGGGTGGCGCTCGTCTGCTCGTCTCTGCTCGTTTTATGGCGGTTGAGCAGGGCAACCGTGCCGCCAACGCGCATAAAGGCCTCCTGAAACGCTGACGCGCCCATGTTCTCATTCATGGCATATTCCTCCATGACGCGCCCGTTTTCATCCAGGCGGAGCAGCTTCTGCACCTCTGCCGCTGTCAGCGAATCATCCGCCGCCCACATCGTGCCATCCGCCTGCGGGTACAGGCTCGTCACATGGAAGCCCGCGGGCAGCGCATCCGCTTCGGCTTCCCGGATTTTCTGCCCCTGCGTGTCGTAAAAAGCCATCCGTGTTCTCTGCTCGGCCTTGTCCCAACCGACGAGCGCATAGCCGTCCCGCGTCGCATACAGACGTGTGACTGTTTCGCGCATATCGCCCATATCCAGATGAAAAACCACGTCGCCGCGATCATCCACCTGCGCATAAAACGGCGTGTTTTTCGTTCCGACCGAGCCGCTGACAATCAGCCCGCCGTGACCCGGATCGCAGAAAAGAACCTCCTGACTGCCCGCATCCAGCCCGCTGAGCGCGCTGGCCGACGGAAGCTGCCGCCTGTCCAGCAGCTTCCCGTCCTCGCTCAGCGTCGCCAGTTCATAGAGATCGTATTCAAACTCATGGTTCACCTCGCGGCTTCGGTTGAGCATCAACTGAAGCCGGCCGTCCTCCAACTGCATCGCGCCGGTAACGCTGCACTGTTCGTTCTCCTGCGCGTCGAGGGTCGCGCGCCAGATCGTCTCTCCATCTTCGTTTATGCAGGCGGCGAACACCCGGCGCGTATCCCGGTTGTTTTCCGCCATTTCCCGCCCCGCAACCAAAACCGTTCCGTTTTGCAGGGTCAGCAGCTCGTCAATTCGCTGATTTTCCCATGTGACGATCTGCGGCTCAATCGCCGTGATCGTCTGCCCATGGCGCGCCAGCTCGCGCGCTCTGTCCTGATCGAACGCATCCGACTGGTAATACGCAACCGTATGAAGCGCCGCCGCCGCTTCCTGCGGAGATTCCACGCCAAGGTAACCGTCCGCGCTCGTGAGCACCTCGCCCGCGCCGGAAATGGCCGCGTATTCGGCTTTCCACACATTCGCCTCGTCGCAAATCGCAAGGCACACGGAATAATACGGCGGCTTCACGCCCAACTCCGAGCGATGCACCAAAAAGCTCAGTTCCCACAGCGCGGCGTTTTCCATCTGCTCATCCGTAAGGCCGAACGCCGCCTGAATCGCGTCTTTGGCGATTTGCACGGCCTCCTCGCGCGGGATGTCGTTTTCCCCCGGCAGGAGGTTGACGTCCTCGTCGGCGCCGCCCAGTTCAAATTCGCTTTCCAGCGCAGAATACGCTGCCTTCTGTTCCAAACTCCATTCCGGGTCAAGCTCGCCCAGTTCCTGCTGCATGATGCTGTGCAGCGATATGTTCCGTCTTCCGCCGGAGGTTACCGCATAGTGCTCGATAAACAGCGCGTCCAGCGCCGCCTCGCGCCGCTTTGCACCGCTCTCTTGCAGCGCGTCTTCCCACGCCGCGCCGTCCTCCGGCAAATCGTATTGGACCAGCAGCGCCGCCACCGCCTCCTTTTCGCCCAGCGACCAATTTTCCATATAGCTGCTATTTAGCGGCAGCGCCGTCGCTTCTGTAAAAAATCCGCTGAGTGCCGCAATGGCCAGCGCCGTTGCCGCCAGCAGCACGAGCACCGCCGCCGCAACCAAAACCGCGGCGGGTTTGCGCCGCGCGCCTCGATGTCTGCGCCCAACGGGCAGGCTGCGCAGGGTTTGACGCATCTGCGCCTCAAACGCCGTTTCCATCGGCGGATAAAGCGCTTTCAGCGTCTTTTCGTCGATCACACGTTTCACTCAAACGTCACCTCCTCGTCGAACTTGGCGCGCACCGCGCGCCTTGCGCGAAAAAGCCGGTTTTTCACGGTCGTCACCGGCACGCCGAGCGTCTGCGCAATTTCCGTTTCCGAATAACACTCCATATAGCGCAGCAGCAGCGGCACACGCAGTTTTTCCGGCAGACTGTCTATGACGCTTCGCAGTTCCGCTTCCGCCTCGTATGTATCTTCCTGCGCGGCCATTTCCGGCATTTCACCCATCAGCACCACACGCATGCGTTTGCGCTGGATGTTATGACATTCGTTGATGACAATCCGGGTCAGCCATGCGCGAATCTGTTCGGGTCTCGCCGTCTCCCGTCTTTCCCATGCACGGAGCAGACCCTGCTGAACCGCATCCTGCGCGTCGTGGCGCGTATGCAAAATGCTGAAGCTGAGTCGATAAAGCCCCTGCATATTTTCCTCTGCGATGCGGGAAAACGCATTGGATTCCATACGCCGCTCCTCCTTTCGTTTTGTTGCTTGAAGAATCCTTCACCCTATATACGCTCGGACGCAGGAAAAAGTTTGATCGAAAAAGGGCACACCGCGAAAAAAACACGATGTGCCCTTTTGATTATGTTGTCTTACCCAAAATACGCCACGCCGGATTCAAAAATCTTCTGGTCCTTTTCACCGGGGATATTCCGGGCGACGTTCGCGCCGATGCGCTCGCTGTGCCCCATCTTGCCCAGCACGCGGCCATCCGGCGAGCAAATGCCCTCGACCGCCCAATACGAGCCGTTCGGGTTTTCCGGCATCTTCACCGCGGGCACGCCGTCGATGGTGCAATACTGCGTGACGATCTGGCCGTTGGCCACCAGCTGCTTGAGCTGCGCCTCGCGGCAGACGAAGCGCCCCTCGCCGTGGGAAATCGCGACCTGATGGACGTCGCCGACGTTCACGCCCGCCATCCACGGGGATTTGACGGAGGAAACAACCGTCCGCACATGCGTGGCGGCGTGGCGGCCGATGGTGTTGTAGGTCAGGGTCGGGTCATCCTCCCTAATCGTGCGAATCTCGCCATACGGCACGAGGCCGAGCTTGATGAGCGCCTGGAAGCCGTTGCAGATGCCCAGCATCAGGCCGTCGCGCTGATTCAGCAGGTTCATAATCGCCTCCATGATGCGCGGGTTGCGCAGCGCGGTCGCGATAAACTTGCCGGAACCATCCGGCTCGTCGCCCGCCGAGAAGCCGCCCGGCAGCATCACGATCTGCGCGGCGTTGATGCCCTTGACCAGCGCCTCGACGGATTCCTCGATGCCCTTCGCCGTCAGGTTGCGGAAGACGAACACATCCGTCTCCGCGCCCGCGCGGCGGAACGCCTTTTCGCTGTCCAGCTCGCAGTTCGTGCCGGGGAAGGACGGGATGAACACGCGCGGCTTGGCGATTTGCAGCTTCGCTCGCGCGGCGCTGCGCGTCTCGCAGGGGATGAACGGCGCGGTCGTGTGCTTGGCCTTCGCTTCCGTCGGGAAGACGCTCTCCAGCGGCTCGCTCCACGCGCCGTGCGCTTCGGAGAGGCTGAGGGTCATGCCGCAGGCGGAAAGCGTCGCGCTCTCGGTGGTCACGCCGATTTCGCGCAGCCCCGCCGGAACGGGCGCGCCCGCCTTCAGCTCGACCACAATGCCGCCGTAAGCGGGCAGGAACAGCGCTTCTTCCGCCACGTCCGTCAGCTTCACGCCGATGCGGCTGCCCATCGCCATCATCGTCACCGCCGCCGCAATGCCGCCGCGGCCGACCGTGTGCGCGCTGAGCACGTCGCCGCGCAGAATCGCCTGATGCAGGGATTCATAGAGCATCAGCGCCTTGTCGTATTCCGGCACGAGCGCGTCGTCCACCGGCAGCGTCAGCAGCGCCAGCCGATGTCCCTCCGCGCCCTTGAGATCGGTGGAGACGACGTTGCGCGCATCCACCATGCCCACGGCGAAGGAAACAAGCGTCGGCGGAACATGAATATCCTCAAACGTGCCGCTCATGGAATCCTTGCCGCCGATGGAGGCCGTTCCAAAGCCGAGCTGGGCGCTCAGGCCGCCGAGCAGCGCCGCCGCCGGCTTGCCCCAACTGAGCTTATTGCGATTCAGGCGCTCGAAATATTCCTGGAACGTCAGCCGCGCGCGGGAGACGTCGCCGCCCGCCGCGCAGATTTTCGCCAGCGATTCGGTGACGGCGTAGACCGCGCCGTGGAACGGGCTCCACGTGCTCAAGTCCGGGTCGTAGCCGTGGCTCATCAGGGTGGCGGTCGTCGTTTCGCCCGGCGTGGGAATCAGCGCGGCCATGGCCTCGTTCGGGCTGTCGCGGTACACGCCGCCGTAGGGCGCGAGGATCGTGCCCGCGCCGATGGTGCCGTCAAACCGCTCGACAAGCCCCTTCTGCGAGCAGATGTTGAGATCGGAGAGCATCGCCAGCCACGCCTCGCGCACGGTGCGATCCTTCGCGAAATCCGGCTTTTTCGTCAGATACGGCGCGGCCTCGTCCGGCGCGGCGACTTCCGCCTCGGCGTGCTGGGTCACGCCGTTCGTATCCAGAAACGCGCGGGAGAGATCCACGATCGTCTTGCCGCGCCAGTGCATCACAAGGCGCGCTTCCTCGGTGACGACGGCAACCTGCGTCGCCTCCAGATTCTCCTCGTAGGCCATCTGCTTGAAGCGCTCAAGCATATTCGGCGCGATGACGCAGGCCATGCGCTCCTGCGATTCGGAAATTGCCAGCTCCGTGCCGTCCAGCCCCTCGTATTTCTTCGGCACGGCGTCCAGCTCGATCACAAGGCCGGGCGCAAGCTCGCCGACGGCGACGCACACGCCGCCCGCGCCGAAGTCGTTGCAGCGCTTAATCATCTGCGCGAATTCCGCGTGGCGGAACAGCCGCTGGATGCAGCGCTCGGTCGGCGCGTTGCCCTTCTGCACCTCCGCGCCGCAGGTCGTGAGCGACTGCGCGTTGTGCGCCTTGGAGGAGCCCGTCGCGCCGCCGCAGCCGTCGCGGCCGGTGCGCCCGCCCAGCAGCATCACGATATCGCCCGGTTCGGGCTGCGCGCGGCGCACGTGGTCGCGCGGGGTCGCGGCGATCACCGCGCCCAGCTCCATGCGCTTGGCGACAAAGCCCGGATGATAGTATTCCTGCACCTTGCCCGCCGCGAGGCCGATCTGGTTGCCGTAGCTGGAATAGCCCTGCGCCGCGGTCGTGGTGATGCGCCGCTGGGGCAGCTTGCCCGCGCGGGTGCGGCTGTACGGCACGCGCGGGTCGCCCGATCCGGTGATGCGCATCGCCTGATAGACGTAGCTGCGGCCGGAGAGCGGGTCGCGGATCGCGCCGCCGAGGCAGGTCGCCGCGCCGCCGAAGCCCTCGATCTCCGTCGGGTGGTTGTGGGTCTCGTTTTTGAACATGATGAGCCACGGCTCGTCCCTGCCGTCCACGTTCGCGGTGACGACGATGGAGCAGGCGTTGATCTCGTCGGAAGCGTCGAGGTCGTCGAGCTTGCCCATCCTGCGCAGCGCCTTTGCGCCGAGCGTCGCCATATCCATCAGCGAGATATCCTTCTTGCGCGCGCCGTAAACGTCCTTGCGCGTTTCCACATACAGCTCGTAGGCGGCCTTGACCGGCGCGGCGAACCGGCCGTCGTCAAACGTGATCTCGTCGATGGCGGTGAGGAAGGTCGTGTGGCGGCAGTGATCCGACCAATAGGTGTCGATGGCGCGCAGCTCGGTCACGCTCGGGTCGCGCTTTTCGGTGTCGCGGAAATAATCGCGGCAGAAGCAGAGATCCTCCGCGCTCATCGCCATGCCCATGCGCGCCACCATCTCGCCGAGCGCCTTGTCGCTCATCTGCGTAAAGCCTTCGATAACCGCCACGTCGGCGGGCACGTCGGCCCGCATTTCCAGCGTCTCCGGCTTCTCCATGCTCGCGCGGCGCGCCTCGACCGGGTTGATGACATGGTGCGCGACGGCCTCCATCATTTCGCCCGTCACGTCGTTGCCCTCGATGGCGTAAACCTTCGCGCAGGCCACCTTCGGCTTCGCCTGCTCCGGGCTGAGCAGCTGCAGGCACTGGGCGGCGCTGTCCGCGCGCTGGTCATACTGGCCGGGCAGATACTCCACCGCGAGCAGTTGAGCGTCCAGTTGAGGCAGGGTTTCATCATAGAGCGTGTCGGCGTTCGGCTCGGAGAAGATGATGCCGCGCGCGCTTTCAAACGCCGCGTCGCTCAGCCCCTCCACGTCATAGCGCTGGAAAATACGCACATGGGAAATCGCCTCCGTGCCCAGCGCCTCGCGCAGCTCCTGGCAGAGCTGACGGGCGGCCACGTCATAACCGGGGCGCTTTTCCGCATAGATTCTTCTGACTCGGCTCATGGTGATTGTTCCTCCTTGCGTGCTTCACTGACGGAAAGCTCAGCTTAAAATCAAAACAGTATTCGCATTATATCATCAAATGTTCGTGTTTGCAATGTGATTCCCGTTTTTTTCCGACTTATCAACCCGCTTTTTCGTTTTTGTTCGGCTGTAATTCCGAACATTGACAAGATTTCGAAACTTGTTGTATCATATTTCCGGCCGGATGAGGCCGTGAAGTCGGCGGGGCGCGCCTGCCCGGCCTTGCGGCGCCTCATCCCATGTTCCATTCGCCCAAAAGGAGGGGAAGCGCTCTGTCCTCGTTTGTTTTGCGCCTGATTGCGCTGGTCTGTATGTGCGTCGATCACGCCGGGCTGGCGCTTTTCCCGTCCGCAAGCGCGTTTCGCTGCATCGGGCGGCTGGCGTTTCCGCTGTATTGCTTTCTGCTCGCGCAGGGCTTCGCGCACACGCGGGATATCCGCGCCTATGCGCGGCGGCTGCTGCTTCTGGCCTGCGTTTCGGAGATTCCGTTTGATCTGCTGATCTTTGGCCGCCTCTCCAGCGCGATGGAGCAGAACGTCGTCTTTTCGCTGCTTCTGGGGCTGCTTGCGCTGTGCGCGGCGCGGGCGCTTTCCGCCCGTCCGCTGCCCTGCGCGCTCTCCATTCTGGCGCTGATGCTGCTGGCCATGGTCACGCAGGTGAGCTTTGGCTGGCTGGGCGTGGCGCTCTGCCTCGCCTACGGCTATGCGGGCGGCGACAAAAAGCGTCAGGCGCTGTTTACCGTGCTCCTGACGCTGCTGTATTCCGCTTCGCTGCTGTTTTCCGGCGTGGCGCGCGGCTGGGTGACGATTTCCCTCTGCGCGGCGCTGTCGGCCGTTCCGATTCTGCTCTATAACGGCAGACCCGGCCCGCACGGCAAGGCGCTGACGTTCTTCTTTTACGCGGCGTATCCGCTGCACCTGTGCGCGCTGCTCATCATCCGCGCCCTGCGGATCATCCCGCCGTACTTTTTGGGGTGACGGCGCTTACGCATGCAGAAACCCGGAATCGAGTATCGAAACCTTACTGCCCGAAAAAGAAAGAATCCCTTCATCGCGCATGCGGCAGAGCTCGCGGGAGAGCGCGCTCCGATCCACGCAGAGAAAATCGGCAAGTGCGGAACGCGAATATGGCAGGGTATACACACCGTCATCATCGGGTGTGAGCGTTTGCAGATAGATTTTCAGTCGATCACGCAGGCGCTTTTGTCCCAAAATGCGCACCTTTGTATTGAAAGCGAGCACCTGTCGCGCAAATTCCTGCATCAGATTGGCTGTCACCTGCATCCGGCAGGGGCAGCCCATAGAGCTTTCGGAAAGCAGCACGCCAAAATCGAGCAGCATGATCGTGCAGTCTGAAGCCGTTCGCAAACAGACGGGGCTGGCCATGCCGCCGGAACAGGCCAGTTCTGCGCCAAAAATCTGTCCTTCATGAATATGAGCGACGGTGATCTGGTTTCCATTTTCGTCGTAAAGAAATTCCTCAATATTGCCGCGAAGCAGAACCCCCGCGCAGCGGGGCGCCTCGCCGACCTCCGCGACATAAACGCCGCGCGGGTAGTCAACGGTTCGCGCCCGAAGACAGAAAAGCACCGTGCCATAGCGCTGGGGCGCAATGCCGCACATCATGCCGCTCCGTTCCAAAATGGGATAATATTCCCTTGATACATCCATGAAAATCAGCCTGCCTATATCCAATCCGAGTGACGAAATCAGTTTGTTTGTTCAAGCTAACTCTATTATAGGCGATGTCGGTTGAAATGTCAAATGCCCCGAATAAAGCCAAAGAAAAAGAATCGGCTGACAACCAAACAGCCGATTCTTTTCTACATTCTCGGTTTATACTAATTCGCAGTTAAAATGCTTAACAGAGCGCATCAGATTTTTTGTTCTGACGAAGCCAAGTGAAGTGAGGCGTACTGGAGGTACGTTGAACGGAACGAGGCAAAGTCAGAGCGAAAAAGATGGTGCGCGGATTAAGCCATTTTAGCAAGAATTAGTATTACTCCAGCACCAGCAGCAGCGCCATTTTGAATTGCCCGTCGGCGGTCACGCTGTGCAGGCCATTCTTGTCAAAGCGGAAGCTCTCGCCCGCGGAGAGCGGATAATCCTTGCCTTCGTAGCCGATGACCGCTTTGCCTTCCAGCGCGGTGATGATGGCGTTGCCCGGCGCGCGATGCGCGGAAAGACCCGTGCCCTTGTCAAAGGCCATGAGCACAAACTTCATCTTGTCGTTGTGCACGACGTCCATGTTGGTGATGCTGCCCTCTTCGTAGGCAATGAGGTTGGCGAGCTTGAGCGCTTCGCCGGCTTGAATCGCGTTGTTCATGATGATCTCCTTTTCAGCAATGATTTCGGTATAGATAACGCCTTCCGGGCTTTGGACGCCGCAAAGCGTTTTTCCGGGAACGATAAGCAGCTCGCCGGGTAAAAGCGGCACGTTTTGCGCGCCCTCCCCCAGCAGAAATTCGCCGCGGCCTTCGGCGCAGAGATAGAGCGTCGGCACGTCATAGCTTTCTCGGCTGATGTCCGTGTCTGCGCCCAGCGAAAACCATGTCACACCCTGTATGCCCGCGCTGCGCGAAACGGTCATGCCCTCGCGAATGGGGCGCATGGATGAAACCGTAAAAGAACCTGTCATAAGCACCTCGCTGTCAGTTCGCAGTCAGCGCAACGGGAACGATGCTGCGCACATGCCGTCCGTTGTCCACCAAGTCGCTGACCAATACGCGCACGTCGAAGGATTGGCTGATGTTTTCTTCCGTCAGCACCTCTCTCGTCGGCCCGTAGAAGAAACGCCCCTTGTGGTTCATCATGAAGGCTTCATCCGAAACGGACATGGCGTTGGTTGGGTAGTGCGTGTTCATGATGGCGCTGATCCCCTCTTCACCGGACAGACGCTTAACCATATCCAACACAAGAATCTGATTGTGGAAATCCAGCCCTGTTTCCGGCTCGTCGAGGATAATCAGTTGCGGCTCGTTGATGAGCGCGCGGGCAATCAAAACCATTTGCAGTTCGCCGCCGCTCATGCGGTTGCAATCCTTGTAGGCCAGACGGGTGATGCCGACCTTTTCCATCATGCGCTCGGCCATCTCGATTTCCCGCGCGCCCGGCTGCTGGAACGTGCCCATGTGCGAGCTTCTGCCAAGCATGACCATTTCAAGTCCGGTATAGGAGAACGCAAAGCCGTGGCTCTGGGGAATATAGGAAACGGTTTTCCAGATATCCGCAGGCTTCATCTTCGCGATGTTTTGCCCGTTCAGCAGGGTCTGCCCGCGTTTCCACGGCAGAAGACCGATCATGCATTTGAGCAGCGTCGTTTTACCGATGCCGTTCGGGCCGAGAATCGCAAGAATGTGTCCTTTTTCCAAACTGAGGTTGATGTGGTCGAAAATCACAGGCTGTCCGAAATAGCCGAAGCAGCCGTCTTTGACTTCAAGGATCATCGCAAATTGCTCCTGTTTTTATTAAGAAGAGTGATGAAGACCGGCGCGCCGATGATGGCCGTCAGGATGGAAAGCGGCAGCTCGATGATGCTGATGGTTCGGGAAAGCGTGTCGATCAGGATCATGAAGCTCGCGCCGAGGCTCAGGCTGACGGGAATGACGTATCGGTTGTTGCTGCCCACGAGCATGCGGGCGCAGTGCGGGATGAGCAGGCCGATCCAACCGACCTGACCGCACATCGAAACCGCCGACGCGGTGATGACGGTGGAGGCCAGAATGAAAATCAGGCGCGTGCGCGGCAGATTGATGCCGCTTGCTTTCGCCTCGTCCTCGCTGAGCGAGAGGATATTCAGCCGCCAGCGCAGCAGATAGATCACCACAATGCCGGAAAGAATCAGCGGCGAGCCGACAGCGATTTTCTTGTAGCTTGCGCCCGTAAAACTGCCCATCAGCCAATACGTGATTTCCGGCAGCTTATCCTGCGGGTCGGCGGTATACTTGAGCAGCGAGCCGACGGCGTTAAACAGCGAAGATGCGATGACGCCCGCCAGCACGAGATACACCATCGAGCGGCTGCTGTTTTTGCCCGCGATTTTCAGCGTGAACCAGACGGAAAGCAAGCCGAAAACCAGCGCGATCATCTGCGTCTCAAAAATGCTGCACGAGAGAATAATCGCCAGAATCGCGCCGACGCATGTGCCGCTCGTCACGCCGAGAATATCCGGCGTGGCCAGCGGGTTGGAAAACAATGCCTGATAGGCGTTGCCCGCACAGGTCAGCCCCGCGCCGACGATAATCGCCATCAGAATTCGCGGCAGGCGCAGATTGACGATGATCGAGCCATTCTGCACACCTGCGGTTTCGCCGGTGAACAGACTCCGAATCGCGCGAATCACATCGCCCAAAGGGACGCTCATCCGCCCGACACACAGGCAAATGAACGCAGTTGCGATGGGCAGAAGGAACATCAGCGCGACGGAAAGCGCCGTGAAGCGTCCTTTTTTGATGAAAGGCGTGTCGTTCATGGAATCAGTACACCAGCATCTGCGCAAGCTCGTCGTCGGTCATATCATAGCCATACCATGTCTTGTAATATTCGCGGATGGTATCTTCCAGCGGATAATCAGCGAACGCATCCGGGTAGGCACGGCTGGCCAGCCAAGCGAGAACCAGCGGCGCATCCGGGTTCGGCGTAAACCAGTTCCACATGCCCAGCGTCGTGTTGTAGACGCGGCCATTCTTAACGGCGCTCAGCGTGGAGAAATCCGCGCCCTCGACGTTGTTGCCGAGCACATCAGCGGTTTTGAGGTCCAGCAGACCCGGACCATCCAAAAAGAGGATATCGGGATCCCAAGTGTATACCTGCTCCATGTTGACCTGCGTAAAGCCGCTCGCTTCCTCAACCACCACGTCGGTCACGCCCAAACGCTTGAGCCAGTAGGTGCCGAACGTACCCTTGCCGGAAACCATCGGCACGCCGTTAGCGTACTTCCAGAGAATCATCGTGGTCGGGCGCTGATCTTCCGGCACGGTCGCAATGCGAGCTTCCACATCGGCAACAATCTCGCCGCCCGCAGAGATGAACGCATCCATCTTGCCGGACTCGCCGAAGACGTCTTCCAGCAGCTTGAGCCACTGAGCATAGCGCTCAATCGGGTCGGCTTCGGTGGAAGCGCCGACGGTCGCAAAGCCGACGCACGGAATACCGCTGGCCTTGAGAATCTCGGCGTGGGAGGCGTTGTTGGCATTGTAGAGAATGACGTCCGGTTTGAGCTTCATGATTTCCTCGATGTTGAGGTCGCTCTGCGCATAAACGGTGTCGGCAGTCTCCATCAGCTCCGGCGCGATGTTTTTGAGCACCGTTTCAGAGATGGTCGTCTTGAACGAACCGCAGAAGCCGACGATATACGGGGCTTCGCCGCCAAAGTAGGACATGTAAGTCGAAAGAATCGGAATCTGGTCGATGACCACGCGGGTGATTTTGTTGGGGACTTCGACCTCGTTGCCGCCATGATCGACGACCGTATGCGTGCCATCAGCCAGCGCGGAACCGGCCATGCAGAGCACAAGAAGCGTCAAAACCAGAGACAGAATTTTTTTCACGGAAAACTCTCCTTTCAAAAAGGGGAAATAAGTTTTATAGTTAGTCTTAGCTAACTATTTGCCATTGTACAGGATGAGGTGTATGCCTGTCCGTTGCCATGGCAACGAACAGATGTATAATTCGAAAAAATTTCGCTGTCCCAGCGCACTTTGACGGCGTTTTCATGGTATAGGACAAGCCGCCGATCATCTGATTTCCGATCGGCGGCTTTCTTTGTTTCCGGAACGAGCGAGGGAACCGATGTACACGTCTCCTCGTCCATTTATATTGCAGCGTCCCGCGGACAGTGCATCCGGCGTGACCCGTTTTCAGTCTTCGTAATCAAAAATCGCTTTCTTTTCGAGCAGCCCGCCGAACTGCGCCTTCCACTGGTGATGAATCCGGGAAGCATCCCAATTCGGCAGCGCGGCCTTCTCCATCTCCACCACGATCATCAGGTCATAGCGGTTGTCGCGCGCGACGCAGTTTTCGTGAATCGTGATCCCACGCACGCCCTCGACCGGCTCCGCGCCCGAAAGCAGCGCCCTGACCTGCGCCAGCGCCGCCTGCTTATCCGCCGCGGATTCGTTGAACTTCGCAATGATGCAATGCTTCATTTCCATATCCCCCTTATTTCAGCAGAAAATATACCGCCACCAGCGCGCCGAGGATGATGCGATACCAGCCGAACGCGGTGAAGCTGTGCTGCTTGATGTAGCCGATGAATGTCTTGATGGCGATGATGGAAACGACAAACGCGCTCACGCAGCCGATGCCCAGAATCAGCAGCTCCTCGCTCGTGAAGGACAGGCCGAACTTGAGCACCTTCAGCAGGCTCGCGCCGGCCATCGTCGGCACGGCGAGGAAGAAGCTGAATTCGGACGCCGCCGCGCGGGAGCAGCCCATCAGGATGCCGCCGAGGATCGTCGCGCCGGAACGGCTCGTGCCGGGGACGAGCGAGAGCACCTGAAACAGGCCGATCATCAGCGCCATGCGCATATCGATCAGCTTGACGCTCTGGATGCGGGCGCGGCGCGCGCGCTGCTTCTTTTCCACGAGGATGAACGCCACGCCGTAGATCACCAGCATGGCCGCGACGACGGGCGCGTTGTGCAGGTGCGCATCCATCCAGTCGTCAAACGGGATGCCGACAATCGCGCTGGGCAGAATCGCCACGACGACCCTCAGCCAGAGCATGACGGTTTCCATCTTGAACAGGCCGACGAAGCCCTCGCCCTTTTTCGGCTTTTTGAACGGCCAGAGCTTTGAAAAATACAGCACGACAACCGCCAGAATCGCGCCGAGCTGGATGACCACCTCGAACATGGATTTGAACGCATCCGTCATCTGAAGCTGAATGAATTCATCCAGCAGGATCATGTGACCCGTGGAGCTGATGGGCAGCCACTCGGTAACGCCCTCCACAATGCCAAAAAGCAGCGCTTTCAACGACTCAAGCAAAAGATTCATACACAAGCTCCTTCTTGGGGCGTTGCCCCAGCTTCCCCTTAAAATTCAAACTCATCCGCCGAGCGGACGACCAGCTTTCCGGGCTTTGCCGCGCCCGTCTGCGCCTCGGCGCGCGCCTTGGCCTCCCGTTCGCGAACGGCTTCCTGCGCGGCATGCTCCGCCTCGTCGCGCATCCGGCGCATCAGCTGATGCAGCGGCGCCATGCGCGAGAGGTCGGCGGCAATCGTGTCCGCCATGTCGTGCGTGTGCCAGAGCTCCCAATCCGCCTGCGTGCCGTTATGCTCGAAGCCGAAATGCTTTTTGACGTACAGCGCCCGCAGATCCTCCGGCACATCCGCCGGAACGGCCAGCTTTTTGTAATCCTCGCCATACATCTCAATCCGCCCGTCCAGCGCCCGCAGGCCCCGCCGCACATCGTCCGCCTCCTTGCGGATGTGCAGCCGCAGCGCATCCATCAGCGGCTTATCGGGATAATAGCAGCCGCATCCCCAGCCGAGCCAATCCGGCCCGAAGCCCCAATACATATGGAAGCCCTCGCCGCGCCCCTCGCCCGGATAGCGCCAGCCCAGCCACGCATGATCCCGAAACGGGGATTTATCCTTCGTGTACCGCGTATCCCGGCGAATCCGCGACATCGTGCGCCCCGGCCTCGTATCCAGCTTGGGGTCGATGAGCTGCACCACCGGCGCAAGCTCGTCGCTCAATTCGCGCATCGGCCGCTTGACAAAGCGCTCGTAGCGCGCCTGATTCGCCGCGTAAAACGCCTGATTGTTGTTAAACCGAATATCGTTCAGGAAATCCAGCGCCTCCTGAGAAAAGCCCTCGAACATGTCCGCTCCTTTCCGCAAAATCACGATTGATTATAACACGCTTCACATTCTTTGTCTACGGCAAGAAACGAGCCTCCTTCCCACGGGAAAGAGGCTCGCATATCTTACTCGAACAGGTCGTCGTCGTCCTCACCGTCGTTCGCGTCGATCAGGAAGTCGTCGTCCTCATCCTTCTTTTTGCCCAGACCGAAGAGACCCTTCTTTTTCTTCATCGGCTTGATCTCCTCGCGCTTTTTTCCCTTCACGCCGAAGTGATCCTCGCGCGCCTGCGTCTTGAGCTTCTGCACATCCTCACCGCTCAGGCGGATGGTCTCCTGCGCGGCCTCGGTCTTTTCCTCGTCGGCCTTCGGCGCTTCCGCCTTGGCCTGCTCTTCCTTCAGCGCGCCCTCCACGTCGAGCCTGCCGAAGATGCGGGTCTTGGAATCGTCCACCTTGCCCTGCGGCGTGAACTCCGGGCGTTCCTCGACGGGCGCGACGCGGAGCGTCTTATCGGTCGGCACCTCCTGCTGGGCGCGGCGGCGGCGGTTCTCCTCGCCCTCCGCCCTGCGCAGCGCGTCTCTGGCCGGGGTGGAAGAGGGCTGTTCGTCCGGCTTGAAATCCGGGGTCGGCACGATCTGCGCCTCTGCCCGGTTTTCCTCCGGCTTTTTCGCGCCCTTTTCCGGCTTGGCGCTGCCCGCGTTCTGCGCGCGGCGGCGGCGCTTGCCGAAGGAATCGCGCACATCCGGGGACAGCTCAATCGTGTCGATCGCCTGCGCCATGCGCTTCTTGCGCTTAGCGCCGTTGACGCTGCTCATCGCCACCAGCAGGACGATCACCGCCGCCAGCACGCCCGCCACGGTGTACAGCACGACGGGGTTCACGCGCTGGGCGATGATTTCGCCGATGGTCGGCACGGGGGTCGCCGTCGGTTCCGGGCTGGGCGTCGGCGGCACGGCCGTCGGCGCGGGCGTGGCCGTCGGTTCGGGGGTCGGCGCGACGTAAACCAGCTCGATGACGTTGGAATCGTATGCCTTGTCGTTGCCCGCCGCATCCTTGCCGGAAACCACGAACTGAATCTGACCCGCGATGCTCGTTTCCAGATCGAACACGAGCGTGCGGCTCTCGCCGGAAGGCAGCGACGGAATGGTGGCGACGGTCGTTCCGGCTTCCTTCACGGTGAGGGTCGCCGCGTCCGTCTGGCCGATGTTTTTCACCTGCACGGCGAAACGGACGACCGCCGGTTCGCTGTAAATGGTGGTGGTCTGCGCCTGCGCGGTCACGTCGAGCACGAGCGCCTGGCTCGCGTCCTGCGTGGTGATCGTCAGCTCCTCGGAGGCGACGGAGACCGCCTCGCCGTTGTCGCTCATGCCGTCCACCTGAACGGTGACTGCGCCGCTCTGTGCGGGCGCCCACTCGATGGTCTGCTCGAAATTCGCGCCGGCGGCCAGCGAAATATCGGAGGCCATCACGGTGCCGTCGCTGAGCGTGGCGGTCAGGCCGGTGTAGCCGTTGTTGCCCGTGTTTTTGATGCTCAGCTTCAGATGGATCTTTTCGCCGGGGTATACGTTGTCGCCCGCGTCGGTCGTCAGCGCAGCCTCCAGCCCATTCTGCGCCAAGGTCACGGTCTTGCGCGCCATGTCGGAAATGGTGTAGGTCTTGCTCTCGCCGCTGGCCTGATAGGTCACGGTCGGCTTGCTGACCAGCTCGCTGTCGCCCATGGTGAAGCTATCCTGAAGCGTCACCTTTTCGCCGACGGACAGGGAGGGCGCGGTCAGCTTCTTGCTGCTGACGCCCTCGTTGCTGATGGCGATGTTGCGCAGCTCGATGTTGCCCGTGTTGGAGAGGGTGTATTCCACCGCGACCTTCTGCCCCTTGCGCGCGCTCGTCGGCGAAAGGGTATACGTCGCGGTCAACTGCGGCGCGGCGGCCTCGGTCTGGATGGTCACCGGCACGGCGCGGACAACCTTATCCAGCCCGTTGCCCGAATCAAAGCTGTACTGAATGTAATACTTGATTTTGCCTTCTTTGATCTGATCCTGCGTCACGTGCCACGTGCCGGTATAGGTCACGCTCTGCTCGCCCTGCAGGCCGTTATACGTGCTCACGGGCACGCCGCCGGTCGGATCATAGAGCGCGATTTCCTCGGTCATATCCGTCTGGCTGCTGTTGTAGATCTTGATGGTGATCGAGACGTCCTGCTCGGAGATGACGGACTGCGGTTCGCTGAGCGAGGAGACGCGGATGGGGTCGGCCTCCGCCATCGCAAAAGCCGAAACGGCGAGCAGGAACACCAGCATCACCGCGGCGGCGGCCAGGCGGAACCCTCTTGAGCGATTATCCATGTTGATATCAGGGCCGAAAGACCCCTTCCTCCCTTCACAAGCGGGCAAGCCCGCATAGCGATGTCAAAAGCATATGAAACCACTTTGGATTATTGTATTCGATTCGACGATTTCTGTCAAGCGCCGACAGCGCTTCAACCGCTTTTTACCGTTTCTTCCTCAGACCAGCCGCGCCGCCGCCCACACCCCCGCCGCGTAGGCCACAAGCGCCGCCGGAACGGCATAGCGCGACCGCTTCACCCCCGCCGCGCCCAGATAGAGCGACGCGGTGAAAAATACCGTTTCGCTCGCCCCGCTGATTACGCAGCAGAGCCGCGCCGCCCGGCTGTCCGCGCCCATGCGCGCCATCACATCGCTGACCGCCGCCAGCGCCGCCGAACCGGAGAGCGGGCGCAGCAGAACGACGGCGGCCGCCTCGCCCGGCAGGCGCAGCGCCTCCAGCGCCGGTCTCAGCGCCTCGGTCAGCGCGCCCAGCAGCCCGCCTTCGCGCAGAAGCGCCGTCAGCGTAAGGACGGCGCACAGGCACGGCGCCATCTGCAAAAGCGTCTCCATGCCCGCCTTCGCGCCGCGCACAAACGCGCCGTATACGTCGATCCGCGCAAACAGCCCCGCCAGCAGCACCGCGGCGCAGAGCGCAGGCAGGAACAGCGCGCTCACGCGCCGCACCTCGCAAACACGCGGCAGGCCGCAATGCCGCACAGCGTCGAAGCCGCCGTCGCCAGCAGCGTGGGCAGCGCGATATCCGCCGGATTCGCCGCTCCGGCCTGCGCGCGCAGGGCGATCATCGTCGTCGGCAAAAGCTGAACGCTCGACGTGTTCACCACCAGAAACAGAATCATCGCGTCGCTCGCCCGCCCGTCCGGGTGAACGCGCGCCATTTTCCGCATCGCCGCCATCCCCGCCGGGGTCGCCGCGCCGCCCGCGCCGAGCATGTTCGCCGACAGATTCAGGCTGACATCGCCCAGCGCCGCCTCCTCCCCCGGCGCAAAGCGGAACAGGCGCGAAAGCGGCTTTTCCATCGCCCGCGCCAGCGCGTCCGCCGCGCCGCTCTCCCGCAGAACGCCGAGCAGCCCGCCAAAAAACGCATACGCGCCCGCCAGCCTCATCAGCAGCCCGACGGCCTCCCCGCCGCCGGAAAGCAGCGCGCGCTGCGCGGCGTCCGGTCGCCCCGTCGCCGCCGCGTAAAGAAGCCCCGCCAGCATCAGCGCGCAGAAAACGCCGTTCATGCCATCACCCCGTCGAAGGTATGAAGTCGGAGGGGAAAAAAGAAGGGAGCTTTCGCTCCCCATGTTCAGCCGTTTCCAGCCATGCCTGTGTCAACAATCACATCCAGAATCGTGCCGTCTGCCGCGTCAAGGGTGACGACGCTGATTCCCTCCGCGCTATGAAACCAGACGTTCCAAACCGTCTTCCCTTCCTCCTTTTGGCAAACCGCGTAAGTCACACTTTCCGGGTCGTTCGGCCATTCTGCGGATACCCCGTCGTCACTCGCCAACGCCTGCCGTGCCAGTGCAAGCGCATCCCGTTCACCCAACATGCCGGATTCCGGCAGAACATGGTTGTAACGTGTCGCGCTGAACCCTGCCGCAACCATCCGCTCATCGAGCCGCGCGTCGCCCGCCGGTGTGCGTGTCCAGCCGTCGTCGGGATATTCCATCCGAATAGCCTTCAAGTCCGCCAGCAGCTTTTCCAGTTCGGTCAGACACTCCGCGCCGTATACGTTCGCTCTGCCCCACGTTGATTCCGTCACGTCCGGCAGTTCTTCGCCTTCGTGCGTCCAGCCGACCGACTGAATCGTCCCGCTCCCGTCAAACGCCGCCGCGTAGCGCCCCATGCGTTCGCTGTGGCTGGAAAACGCCTGATCGGCAGTCGTTTCGTCGTCGATTTCAAGCAGAATCCCATCGTCCTCCGCCGGGATGTTCGGCACAAATACAATCTGCTTCTTTCCGTCTTCAATCCGCTCCCATGCGTCAAACAGCGCAAGGTTTTCTTCCGTCAGGCCGTATTTTTCCCGAACCGCATCCCGGGCTTTCATCGTGTCGGGTTCGCTTTTATACGTCAGCCGCGCGCCGTCTAGCCCTTCCGGCTTGAGCGGATCTTCCCGTTCCGTTTCCTTCAATCCTTCGTCCATCGCCTGTGTCGTTCCCGTGATTTCATACCATTCCTCGCCCGCTTTGCGCCGCTCGATGCCGCGCGCCAAAAGCGCCGTGTCCCACACGTCGGTGGAAAAATCACCGCCAACCGCTTCGCCGTCGTTTGACCAGCTCGCCTCCGCCTTCCCATCGCGAATCGTGACGATATAATCGCCCAGCTTCCACGCAAAATCTCCAACGTCCTCGTCGGCGCTGTAGGTGACGACCGTTTCCCCCGCTTTTTCCTCCACCGTGCAGCGGAAAAAGCTGTCCATATCCCGCGTAAAGCCGTACTTTTCTTCCAGCGCCTGATGCGCCAGCAGCTTCGCGTCGTATTTCGCCGAGCGCGTCAGCCCCGTCGCCACGGCCACAGCCGCAGCCAGCACCAGAACCAGCGCCGCTGCAAGCCAAACCATCCGCTTGGGTCTCGCATGCGTCGGCTTATCCTCAAGCTGCATCAACGTCTGACGAACACGCTTTTCCAGCATATCGCCCCGCGGCGCATAGACCGCCCGCCATTCCGCTTTTTTCATTGCGCATCCTCCTCGATATATACGCGCAGTTTCTCCCTTGCCCGCGCCAGCCCTGCACAAACCGCGCCCTTCGTCACGCCCATCAATTTCGCAACTTCGTACACGTCGTAGCCTTCCATGTAATACAGGACAACCATCGTGCGCTCCTTCTGCGGCAGGCTGTCGATGGCCTCCCGCAGCGCCGAAATATGTTCTCTTTCCGTCGGCCTGTCCGTCACCTCGTCGGTCGGAATCATTCGTTTCTGCCGCCGCTGCATGTCCACGCAGACGCGAATCAAAATGCGCGTGAGCCATGTCGTAAACAGCGCTTCATCCCGCAGGGTTCGCCGCTTTTCCCATGCCCGGGCGATGGCTTCCGCCACCGCGTCAAGCCGGTCGCTTTCCCCGCGCAGATAGCTCGCCGCGACGCGGTATAGACTTCCCTGCGCCGCCGTTACCCGTCGGGCAAACTCCCGTTGTTCCACTTTGATCACTCCTTTCGTGCTCTTTCGGACGTCCTTTCACCTATTAGACGGATGAAACGGCGTCCAGATTCGCCGTTTTCACTTTTTCTTTTGAAAAATTTCGTTCTAAAAGAAAAAGAGCGCCGCGTCTCTCCGTTTGGCACGGATGAACGCAGCGCCCTTTTATATGTTCCCTACCGCAAAGCGATAAAAAGTGGAAGGTGCAGGGAACTCAGTTCCCTGCTGGGGTTTGGGGCAAAGCCCCAACGCCCCCCTCACAGAATCAGATCGTGCAGACCCAGCGGCGGCACATCCTCCGCCTTTTTGCCCAGCTTGACGCACTTCATCAGCAGCTTCGCCGTGTCGATGCTCGTCACGCAGGCAATGCCGTATTCAACCGCCATGCGGCGCAGGCGGAAGCCCGCGCGCATCGGGTCGCGGCCATGGGTCGGCGTGGCGATAATCAGGCGGATTTTGCCGGAATCGAACAGCTTGGCCAGCTTATCCGTGTCCTCGCCGGGGCGCGGCACGGGCTGCGCGCCGACATAGTGGTGGTTGAGCCTGTGCGCCGTGCCCGTCGTCGCGTAAATCTCAAAGCCGAGCGCGGCGAAGGTTTCAGCCAGTTCGAGCGCCTCGCGCTTGTCGTGATCCGCGATGGAGAAGAGCACGCCGCCCTCCTCCGGCTTCGGAATCGCCATCTTCGTGGAGGCAAAGCCCTTGAGATACGCCTCCTCCGCCGTCTCCGCCAGACCCAGCGCCTCGCCGGTGGATTTCATTTCCGGCCCAAGGCTGACCTCGACCTCCGGCAGCTTTTCAAAGCTGAACACCGGCATCTTGACCGCGACGGTCGGCGCGGGCGGATAGAGCCCCGTGCCAAAGCCCATCTCCGGCACCTTCTCGCCCAGCGACGCGCGAACGCCCAGCTCGACGATCGGGATGCCCGTGACCTTGGAAATATACGGCACGGTGCGCGAGGAGCGCGGGTTGACCTCGATGATGTACAGATCGCCCGCGTATTCGATGAACTGGATGTTCACCAGACCGCGCACATGCAGGCTGCGCGCGATGTTGATCGTGTAATCCGTCACCATGCGCTGGATGCGCGGGGCGAGGTGCTGCGGCGGATAGACGGAGATGGAGTCGCCGGAGTGAATACCCGCGCGCTCGACGTGCTCCATAATGCCCGGAATCAGCACGTTCTCGCCGTCGCAAATCGCGTCCACCTCGATTTCGCGGCCCAGCAGGTATTTATCCACCAGAATCGGGTGCTCCTGCACGTTCATGTTGATGATGGACATGTATTCGCGGATGTGCTTTTCATCGTAGGCGATTTCCATGCCCTGACCGCCGAGCACGTAGCTCGGGCGAACGAGCACCGGATAGCCCAGCTCCGCCGCCGCCTTCGCCGCCTCGTCCGCGGTGAAGACGGTCGTGCCCTTCGGCTGCGGGATGCCCAGCCGGTTCAGCAGCTCGTTGAACAGCTCGCGGTCTTCCGCCGCGTCGATGTCGCCCAGATCGGTGCCGAGGATGCTGTATCCGGCTTCCCGAACCGTCTTGGCGAGCTTGATGGCCGTCTGGCCGCCGAACTGGCAGACCACGCCGACCGGCTGCTCGATCTCCAGCACGTTCATCACGTCTTCCGGCGTGAGCGGCTCGAAATACAGGCGATCCGCGGTATCGAAGTCGGTGGAAACCGTCTCCGGGTTGTTGTTGATGATGACGGTATCGAAGCCCGCGCGCTTGAGCGCCCAGACGCAGTGCACCGAGCAGTAGTCAAACTCGATGCCCTGACCGATGCGGATCGGACCGGAGCCGAGAACGACGACGGTTTTGCGCCCACTGTTCTTCGCCTCGGTCGCGGTGCCGTAGGTGCTGTAGAAATACGGGCTGACGGCCTCGAACTCGCCGCCGCAGGTATCAACCATGCGGAAGGCGGGCAGCACCTTGAGCCGCTCGCGCAGCATACGGATATCCGCCGTCTTGCAGCCGACGAAGCGCGCCATCGCGCTGTCCGCCACGCCCATCTTTTTGGCGGTCATCAGCGTGTCGCGATCCAGCGCGGCGATACCGTCCATCGCGCGGAGCTTCTGCTCCATGCGGACGATGTTCTGCACCTTTTTGAGGAACCAGATGTCGATCTTGGTGACCGCGTGGATGTGCTCCATTGTCACGCCGCGCCGCAGCGCCTCCGCGACGACGAACGAGCGCTCGGTGTCGATATCCCGCAGCTTGCTTTCCAGCTCCTCGTCGCTGAGCGCCTCCAGCGCCGGGGTCACGAGGCTGTCCCTGCCCATTTCCAGCGAGCGCACGGCCTTGAGCAGCGCGTTTTCGAAGTTCGTGCCGATGGCCATGATTTCGCCGGTCGCCTTCATCTTCGTGCCGATGTGCTTGTCGGCGTAAACGAACTTGTCAAACGGCCAGCGCGGGAATTTCAGCACCACGTAGTCGATCGTCGGCTCGGCGCAGGCGTAGGTCTGCCCGGTCACGCCGTTGACGATTTCATCGAGCGTGTAGCCCAGCGCGATGCGAGTCGTCACCTTGGCAATCGGGTAGCCCGTCGCCTTGGAGGCCAGCGCGGAGGAGCGCGACACGCGCGGGTTGACCTCGATGACGTAATACTGCATGCTGTCCGGGCTGAGCGCATACTGCACGTTGCAGCCGCCCTCGATGCCCAGCGCGCTGATGATGTTCATCGACGCGCTGCGCAGCATCTGGTGCTCCGGATCGCGCAGGGTCTGGCTCGGCGCGACGACGATGGAATCGCCGGTGTGCACGCCGACCGGGTCGAAGTTTTCCATGTTGCAGACGGTGATGAAGTTGCCCGCGCTGTCGCGGATGACCTCGTATTCGATTTCCTTCCAGCCCGCAACGCTGCGCTCGATCAGGTTCTCGTGCACGCGGGAGGAACGCAGGCCGTCCGCGCAGATTTCGCGGAGCTGCTTTTCATCCTCCGCAATGCCGCCGCCGGTGCCGCCGAGCGTGTAGGCCGGGCGCACGATGACCGGGTAGCCGTATTCGTTGGCAAAATCCACGGACGCCTGCACGTCGCGGACGATCACCGAGTCGATGCACGGCTCGCCGATGGCGAGCATCATGTTCTTGAAATCCTCGCGGTCTTCGGCGCGGCGGATGGAGTCGATCTTCGTGCCCAGAAGCTGCACGTTGTACTTTTGCAGAATCCCCTTTTCGTCCAGCTCCATCGCCAGGTTCAGGCCGGTCTGGCCGCCCAGAGACGCGAGCAGGCTGTCCGGGTGCTCCCGCGCGATGATCTTTTCCAGCGAGCCGACTGTCAGCGGCTCCAGATAGACCTTATCGGCGATGCTGGTATCGGTCATAATGGTCGCCGGGTTGCTGTTGACCAGCACGACCTCCACGCCCTCCTCCTTGAGGACGCGGCAGGCCTGCGTGCCGGCGTAGTCAAACTCGGCCGCCTGACCGATGACGATCGGGCCGGAGCCGATGACCAATACCTTTCGGATATTCGGATTCTTAGGCATGCGCTTGTCCCCCTCTTACTGCACGTTGTTCGCCTTAATCATGGCGATGAAATCGTCAAACAGGTACGCCGTTTCGCACGGCCCGCCGCAGGCTTCCGGGTGGAACTGCACGGAGAACGCATTTTGATCCGTGTAGCGCACGCCCTCCACCGTCTGGTCGTTCCAGTTGAGGTGGCTGACGACCGCGCCCGCCGGAAGCTGATCGGGATCGACCATGAAGCCGTGGTTCTGCGCCGTGACGGAGCAGGTGCCGCGCGCCAGATCCTTGACCGGGTGGTTCGCGCCGTGGTGGCCGTATTTCATCTGCACCGTGCGCCCGCCCATCGCCAGCGCCATCAGCTGATGGCCCAGACAAATGCCGAACATCGGCTTTTTGCCCATCAGCTCGCGGATGGTCTTTATGGCCTTCGGGTTATCCTGCGGGTCTCCGGGGCCGTTGGTCAGCATCACGCCGTCGCAGCCGGAATCGAGGATGGTCTGCGCGTCCGTATCCGCCGGGAACACGCGCAGCGTGCAGCCGCGGCTCAGCAGCGAGCGCAGAATACCGCGCTTGAGGCCGAAGTCCAGCACAGCGACGGTATACGCGCCGTCGCCCTGCACGTCGTAAGCCTCCTTGCAGGTGCACTGCGCGACCTGATCGTGCATCTCGTGCGCCCTGACCAGCGCGAGATCCGCCTCGGTCGGCTCGCCCTCGACGATGCGCCCGCGCAGCGTGCCGTATTCGCGGACGTGCCGGGTCAGCGCGCGGGTATCCACGCCGCAAAGGCCGGTCACGCCCTGCTCGTCCAGATACTGGTCGAGCGTCTTCTTCATCTGCCAGTTGCTCGGCGTATCGCACAGTTCGGATACGATAAAGCCGCGCATCCGCACGCCCGCGCTCTCGCTGTCGATATCGTTGATGCCCACGTTGCCCATGAGCGGATAGGTCATGCAGACGATCTGACCGCAGTAAGACGGGTCGGTCAGCGTTTCCTGATAGCCGGTCATGCCGGTCGTGAAGACGACCTCTCCCGTTACCGGAGCCTTGTGCCCGAACAGCGTTCCCTCGTAGCGGGTGCCGTCCTCCAGAATCAATGTTGCCATCGGCGCACTCTCCTTTACCATGAATACAAATTGAATCTCTCACGGATACAATCGCACATTATACGCAATCGCATCCGTTTCGTCAATCGACCAGATGTGCAAAAAGAAAGCCGCCAAAAACGGCGGCCTTCTCAAAAGGAATGACAAAAAGACAGGAAAAAGGGAAACAGCGCGCCCATCATGCCCCAGTTTGCAAAGCCGATGCGCTTCATGCCGTTTCCTCCTTTCCGTCTCTTTTCCATGCGTTTTATATGGGGGGATATGCTCAGCGATAGATGATTTCGTCGCGGCGCGGGCCGTTGGAAATCAGCTTGAACGGGCAGCCGACTTCCTTTTCGAGGAACTCGATGTAATGGCGCGCGTTCTCCGGCAGCTCGTCAAAATTCTTGATGCCGCGGGTATCGCACTTCCAGCCCGGCAGCTTGACGTAAATCGGCTTGCACTGCTCGAGCTTCGGCGTGACGGGGAAATGATCCACGCGCTCGCCGTTCAGCTCGTAGGCCACGCAGACCGGGATTTCGTCGAGGTAGCCCAGCACGTCGAGGTTGGTCATCGCCACCTCCGTCGCGCCCTGCATCTCGCAGCCGTAGCGGGTCGCCACGCAGTCAAACCAGCCCACGCGGCGCGGGCGGCCGGTGGTCGCGCCGTATTCGCCGCGGTCGCCGCCGCGCTTGCGCAGCTCCTCGGCCTCATCGCCGAACAGCTCCGTCGTGAACGGACCCGCGCCCACGCAGGAGGAATACGCCTTCGTGACCGCGATGACCTCTTTGATGCTCCAGACCGGAACGCCCGCGCCCACCGGGCCGTAGCCGGCCAGCGGCGAGGAGGACGTAACCATCGGGTAAATGCCGTGATCCGGGTCGCGGAGCGTACCGAGCTGACCCTCCAGCAGGATCTTCTTGCCCTCGCGAACCGCCTGCATCATGTAAGCGTCGGTATCCGCCACATACGGGCGGATGCGCTCGGCGAGCTCGGTCAGCTTGGCGATCATCGCCTCCAGATCGACCGGCTCCCGGTGATAGAGGTTGACGATCATCGCGTTCTTGATATCCAGCGCGTGGGCGAGCTTCTCGCGCAGCACGTCCGGATAATACAGCTGGCAGAGCTGCAAGCCGATCTTCTGGAATTTGTCGCCGTAGAACGGCGCGATGCCCGATTTGGTTGAACCGAAGGAGTTCTTGCCCAGACGCTCCTCCTCATAGCAATCCAGCGCGACGTGATACGGCATGAGCACCTGCGCGCGCTCAGAGATCAGGATCTTCGGCGCCGGGAGCCCCTGCTGCTCGATGGCGGCCAGCTCCTTGAGGAAAAACTCGATATCCAGCGCAACGCCCGGGCCAAGCACGTTGACCACGCCGGGCGTGCACACGCCGCTGGGCAGAAGATGGAGGGCAAAGCGGCCATAATCATTGATGATGGTATGACCGGCGTTCGCACCGCCCTGAAAACGAACCACAATGTCGGACTCGGAGGCCAGCATATCGGTGATCTTGCCCTTGCCCTCGTCGCCCCAATTCGCGCCAACAATCGCACGGACCATGGAAGGTTCAACCCCTTTCAAAGCAAAAGCGGCAGAAGCCGCCATGATAAACGCGCCCGCACCGCGTTTCCCCTGTGCAGACCGTCTCTGAACCAGTCGTTTATGATACAGGAAACGGCGAATTTTGTCAAGCGGTTTCGCGGTTTTTGTTCGGAAATTCGCTCATACCGCGCGTTCGTCGCCGCGCGGCAGCGCCGCCTCGTCCGGCGCAAGGCTCTCCACGCCGCTAAACACCCGCTCCACCAGCGCGGACAGCTCGCGCCATGCGTCGGTTTCGCCCAGCTCGTCCCTGAGCCCCACCGCGCAGCTGCGGTAATACCACGCATGGCGGCGCTTGTCGCACTGATGAAACCGCTGGAACACGGCCTCGCCGTTTCGGGCAAAATCCCGGCTGATGGCGCGCATGTTGCTCAATTTGTCGGAAAGCGCGATGATCTTCGCCGCGCGGCAGCCGCCGCAGATCCGCCTGACCGCGCCCAGCTTGCGGGCGTTCCACGTCAGGCAGGGATCGCCGCAGACGCGCTGGCTCTCCTCGCAGACCAGCCTCGCCACGCGCACGCCGAAGCGCTCGCTCAGCGTTTCAAACGTCACGCCGCAGTCCTCCATCACGTCGTGCAGCGCGGCCGCGGCCAGCACCTGCGGGTCGTCCGTCATCGTGGAGGCAATCGCGACCACCTCCATCGGGTGAACGATGTAGGGGATTTCGCTCCCCTTGCGCGCCGCGCCGTCGTGCGCCTGCGCCGCGAAAATAACCGCCTGAGTCACCAGCGTCATGAGCCATCCTCGCTTTCCGCGTTATGCCTCGTATTCCCCATTGAACACAAAGGCAGCCGGGCCGGTCATCAAAACGCGCCCCGTCTGTTCATCCCACCGATCGAGCAGCGTGCCGCCGTCCAGCTCGATTTCCGCCTCGCGCCCCGCCAGACCGCAGAGGTTCGCCGCGACCAGCGCCGCGCACGAGCCCGTGCCGCAGGCCAGCGTCACGCCGCTGCCGCGCTCCCAGACGCGCATGCGAAGCCGCTTTTCGGAAAGGACATTGACAAACTCAATATTCACTTTTTTCGGGAACGCCGGATGACATTCCAGCGCCGGGCCGTATTTCGTCAAGTCAAACGTCTCCACCGGCTCGTCAAGGAAAATCACCCCGTGCGGGTTGCCCATCGAAACCGGCGTGATTTCAAACCTGCGCCCCAAAACCGTGATCGGCGCCCGCTTGACGACGCCCTGCCCCAGCAGGCACGGCACGGCCTCGCATTCAAGAATCGGCGCGCCCATATCGACGCAGACGCTCTGCGTCCGCCCGTTTTCAACGGTCAGGTTCAGCGTCTTCACGCCGGAATCGGTTTCCAGCGTCACCACCGTCTTATCCGTCATGCCCCGGTCGTAGACATATTTCCCGACGCACCGGCTGGCGTTGCCGCACATCGCCCCGCGCGAACCGTCCGCATTGTACATCACCATGCGGAAATCCGCCTTGTCGCTCGGCGCGATCAGCACCAGCCCGTCGCCGCCGACCCCAAAGTGCCTGTCGCTGAGGCGGCGCGCCAGCGCGGGCGGGTCGTCCACCCGCTCCTCAAACGCATTGATATAGATGTAGTCGTTGCCAAGCCCCTGCATTTTGGTGAATTTCATGCGCGTCGTTCCCCGCCTTCCCGTTCAGTCAGCCCCACTCTATACTGTTCGCGAATATACGCTGTTTTTCCTGCCGACCCACACAAAAACCGTGTCGTTCCGCCGTTTCTTTATCGTGATGCGAAAAAGAGAGACCGCCGTTTCCAGCAGTCTCTCCCCCTATTCGGTTTTACTCGGCCATGGCCGCCTGAGCGCCCGCAACCTTGCCGAAGCAGACGGACTCAGAGTAGCCGCCGCCCTGCCAGGTGACCTCGCCCGCCGCGTACAGACCCGGCACAACGGTGTCGTCCGCGTTCAGAACCTGCGCGTTCTCGTTGCAGACCACGCCGCCCTTGGTCATGTGGTTGGCCGCCTCGACGCGCACGCCGTAGTACGGGCCTTCCGCGTCCAGCGCACGCTTCGGCACAGCCGCGATCTGCGCGTTCTCCGCGCCCGCCGCCGCGTCGGCGTTGTACTGCTCGACGGAAGCCTTCAGACCCTCGGCGTTGATGCTCAGCTTCTCGGCCAGCTCCTCGAGGGTCGCGCCCTCGGCGTAGTAGCCCAGACCCACATGCTTGCGGATGCGGTAGAAGGAATCATAGCCGGTCTTGTCGGTGATGTAGTAGGCCGCGCCGTTCGGCTGCTCCTTGATCATCGTGCCGCGATCCATGCCGGACTTGTTCGGCAGGAGCGCGCCCTCGTTGTTGGCCAGCAGGTTCATGTCCGCGCCGCCGGTCAGATCGCGATACGGCACAATAATGTTGGAGAAGAAGCTCATCTTGCCCATGTTCTCCATCTTGAAGCCGTTCTGCTCGAAGATCTTCACGAAGTCGCCGGTCGTGCCCATCTGGTTGGAGGTGTTGAAGACCTCGTAGCCCGGCGCATACTCGGCGAGCAGCTCCTTGTTGGAGCAGAAGCCGCCGGTGGTGATGATGGTGCTCGCGGCGTTGATGGTGTAGGTCTCGCCCGCGTTGTTGGTCACGATCACGCCCTTGCACGCGCCGTCCTCCATCACGAGATCGACGCCCTTGGTGCCGACGCGCACATCCACGCCCAGCTCGGTCGCGGCCTTCTCCAGACCGGCCTGAATGACCTCGCCGGAGTACTGGTTGTCCTCGGCCATGTGGTTGGTGCCGCCGTAGTTGTAGTTCAGCTCAACGCCCATCGCGCGCAGCCATGCGTCGAGGTTGTATTCCTCGTTCGCCCAGACCTGAATACGCTCGGCGGATTCGCCGTTGCTGCTCTTCTCCTCCAGGAACTTCGCCAGACCGGCCTCGCCGACCCACTCGTCGTTGCCCGCAGCCTTCTGCGCCTCGGTGTTGATCATGTCGAAGAAGTTCATGTCGAACTTGCCGTTGCCGCTGAGGATATCCAGCTTCTCGACAAGGATGACGTTCTTATCCGCGTTGGTCTGCTTGGCGCTGACCGCAGCCGCCAGACCCGCAGGGCCGCCGCCGACGATCACGATATCGCAGCTCTCCGCCGCGCGCTCCGTCGCGGTCTTCTCCGCGTTCTGCATGGCAACCTTCGGCGCTTCCAGACCGGCCTGCTGCATCGCGTCAGCCACGGCGGTCTTGATCGCGTAAGAAGAGAAGGTCGCGGCGGTCACGCTGTCCACATCCGCGGTGTTCGCCTCGAGGATGCGCTCGCGGATCACCGGGAACGCGCGGTCGATCACCACGTTCGTCTCGTGGTTGTCGCCCAGCTCCACATCGGTGATTTTGCCGTCTTCGATGGTCACGTTCACGGTCATCTCGCCGTGATAGCCGTTGCCCGTCGCCGAATAGGTCTCGGCCATCGCCACGCTGCCCGTCATCACGGCGGCGGCAGCCAGCAGGCTGATCAGCTTGATCTTGTTCATGGTTCTTCCTCCTTAGATTCTGTGGGCTAAAAAGCAATCGCAGCGCTTTTCCTGCCCGCGTGTTCGTTATTATATCGACATTTGGCCGCAAAGTCAACGGAAATCCTGCGTTTTTTATGACTGATTCAAGCCGTTTCTGTCTAAATTTTATGAATTTTTGGGCATCCGGCTCACTTTATCGGCATGTTTCGCGCCAAAAAACGGCCTCCCGCGCGAAAGCGGAAGACCGTTCATTTTTGTGCAATTCGCGCAGAATCAGACCACGCCCTGCGCCTCCATCGCGTCGGCCACCTTGAGGAAGCCCGCGATGTTCGCGCCCGCGACGTAGTTGCCCGGCATGCCGTATTCCTTCGCGGCCGCGTCGATGTTATGGAAGATGTTCGTCATAATCTGCTTGAGCCTGGCGTCCACCTCGTCAAACGACCAGCTCAGGCGCATGGAATTCTGGCTCATCTCCAGCGCGCTCGTCGCCACGCCGCCCGCGTTGGCCGCCTTGCCCGGCGCAAAGAGCACGCCGTGCTCGCGCAGGTAATCGGTCGCCTCCAGCGTGGTGGGCATGTTCGCGCCCTCGGCCACGGCGATGCAGCCGTTTTCAACCAGCGCCTTCGCGTCCTCCAGCCGCAGCTCGTTCTGCGTCGCGCACGGCAGCGCCACGTCGCATTTGACCGTGAACACGCCGCGCCCCTCGTGATACACCGTGCTCTCGCGGGCGGCGGCGTACTCGGTCAGGCGCGCGCGGCGCACCTCCTTCACATCCCTCAGCAGCGCCACGTCGATCCCCGCCGGGTCGTAAATCCAGCCGGTGGAATCCGAAACGGTGACGACCTTCGCGCCGAGCTGCTCGGCCTTCTGCACCGCGTAGATGGCGACGTTGCCCGCGCCGGAAACCGCGACCGTCTTGCCTGCGATCTCGTGCCCGTTGGCCGCCAGCATCGCCTCCGTCAGATACAGCAGGCCGTAGCCCGTCGCCTCCGTGCGCGCCAGAGAGCCGCCGTAGGAAAGCCCCTTGCCCGTCAGCACGCCCTCGTAGCGGTTCGTCAGCCGCTTATACTGGCCGTAGAGATAGCCGATTTCGCGCGCGCCCGTGCCGATGTCGCCCGCCGGAACGTCCACATCCGCGCCGATGTACTTATACAGCTCGGTCATAAAGCTCTGGCAGAACGCCATCACCTCGCGGTCGCTCTTGCCCTTCGGGTCGAAATCGCTGCCGCCCTTGCCGCCGCCGATAGGCAGGCCGGTCAGGGAGTTTTTGAAGGTCTGCTCAAAGCCGAGGAATTTGATGATGCCCAGATTGACGCTCGGATGCAGGCGCAGGCCGCCCTTATACGGGCCGATGGCGCTGGAAAACTGCACGCGGAAGGCGTTGTTGACCTGCACCTGACCCTGATCGTCCACCCACGGGACGCGGAAGAGAATCTGTCGCTCCGGCATGGTCAGCCGCTCGAGGAGCGCCTCCCGGCGATACTTCTCCTCGTTGCGCTCGATCACCGCGCGCAGAGAATCGAGCACCTCGCGGACGGCCTGATGAAATTCCGGCTGGCTGGGATTTTCGCGCACCACGCGCGCATAGACCTCATCAACGTAAGACATGGATGAATATCCCCCTTGGCTTGAAATATGTCTGAATGTCATCATCTTCGTTTTCAGCTTCTACATTATACGCAGACCGTGGCTTTTTCGCAAGTGTTTTTGACAAGGTTTTCGTTTTTTATTCCTTTTCCGTCAAAACAGGTCGTTTTTTGCAGATTCGTCCATTTGTTTGGTCGAATACAAAAAGTGAAAACGCGCGGCGCGCCCTTATGCCTTCAGCATTTTCCCAAGCATTTCGCTGATTTTCTTCGGGTCGGCCTTGCCGCGCAGCGCCTTCATCGCCTGCCCGACGAGGAAGCCGAACACCTTTTCGTTGCCCGCGCGATACGCCGCGACGTCCTTTTCGCATGCCGCCAGAACCTCGCCGAGAACGCGCTCGTAGGCCGCGTCGCCGCTGACCATCTCAAGGCCGTGCCGCTTGATATAGCCCTCGACGTCCTCGCCGCCGTCAAACGCATAGGCGAAGACCTCCCGCGCGCTCTGGCGGCTGATGCGCCCGTCCGCCGCCGCGCGGATGATCGCGCCCAGCGCGTCGCCGGAAAGCGTCAGGTTTTCGGGCAGAACGGCTTTTTCCTTCATCATGGCCATCGTCTCGCCCATGATCCAGTTGGAAGCCTCCTTCGCCCGGCCGCAGGCCGCCGCCGCCCGCTCGAACAGCTCGGCCATCGGCTTTTCCTCCGTCAAAATCCGCGCGTCGTATTCCGGCAGGCCGAATTCCCGCTGATAGCGGGCGATCTTCGCCTCCGCCAGCTCCGGCTGGCGCGCGCGCACCGCATCGATAAACGCCTGCGAAATCTCCATCGGCGGCAGATCCGGCTCGGGGAAGTAGCGGTAATCCTGCGCGTTCTCCTTGGAGCGCATCGCAAAGGACGCATCCTTGTTGTCGTCCCAGCGGCGGGTCTGCTGCTTCACCTGCCCGCCGTCCTCGATCAGCTCCACCTGCCGGCGGTATTCGCCCGCAATCGCGCGCGCAATCGCCTTGAAGCTGTTAATGTTCTTCATCTCGGTGCGCGTGCCGAATTCCTTCTGGCCGACCGGGCGGACAGAGAGGTTCACATCCGCGCGCAGAGAGCCCTCCTGCATCCTGCAATCCGAAACGCCGAGGTATTGCAGCGTCTGGCGCAGCTTGGTCAGGTAGGCGATCACTTCCTCCGCCGAGCGCATGTCCGGCTCGGAGACGATTTCCAGCAGCGGCACGCCGCACCGGTTGTAATCCACCATCGTTTCATCCAGCCACGGGTCGTGCACGAGCTTGCCCGCGTCCTCCTCCATGTGGATTTCGTGGATGCCGACGGCCTTTTTGCCCGCCGCCGTCTCGATATCGACATGGCCATTCCGGCAGATCGGCAGATAGAGCTGGCTGATCTGGTACGCCTTGGGCAAGTCGGGGTAAAAATAGTTCTTGCGGTCAAACTTGTTGTATCGCGTGATCTCGCAGTTCGTCGCCAGCCCCGCCGCCACGGCGAACTCGACGACCTTTTTGTTGGCCACCGGCAGCGTTCCGGGCATGCCCGTGCAGACCGGGCAGGTGTGCGTGTTGGGCGCGCCGCCGAATTTCGTGGTGCAGCCGCAGAAAATCTTCGTCTTTGTCGCCAGCTCGACGTGAACCTCAAGGCCGATGACCATTTCATACGTTGCCATGACTCAATCCTCCTTCGGGCGGGCGCGGTGGAACGCCGTTCGCGCCTGATAGGCGCAGGCTGCGTCGAAGAGCCGCTGCTCGCCGAACGCGGGCGCGATCATCTGTGCGCCGACCGGCAGCCCCGCCCCGTCAAAGCCGCAGGGCACGACCATGCCCGGCAGACCCGCCATATTGACGGAAACGGTGTAGATATCGCCCAGATACATCTGAATCGGATCGTCCGCGTGCGCGCCCAGCGGGTACGCCGTCGTCGGCGCGGCCGGGGTCAGCAGGATATCCGCCTTTTCAAAGCAGGCGTCAAACCCGCGCTTGATGAGCGCCTTGACGCGCAGGGCTTTATTATAGTACGCATCGTAATAGCCCGAGGAGAGCGCGAACGCGCCCAGCATGATGCGCCGCTTGACCTCCGCGCCGAAGCCCTCGCTCCGCGCCGTCAGATACAGGTCGTGCAGATCCTCGAAATGCGCCGGGCGGAAGCCGTATTTCACGCCGTCGTAGCGGGAGAGGTTGCTGCTCGCCTCCGCGCAAGCCAGAATGTAATACGCCGGAATCGCGTAGCGGAGAATCGGCATATCAACCGCCACCAGCGTCGCGCCGAGCGCCTCCAATTCGTGCGCCGCGTCCATCACACACGCGCGCACCTGCTCGTCAAGCCCGTCGCCAAAATACGCCTGCGGAATACCGACGCGCAGGCCGTCGAGCCGCATTTTCTCCGGCAGGGACGGCGCGGGCGCGTCCACGCTCGTCGCGTCCATCTCGTCCCTGCCCATCAGCGCGGCGGTGACGGCAGCCGCATCCCGCGCGTCAATCGTCAGCGGGCCGATCTGATCCAGCGACGACGCATAGGCCAGCAGGCCGTAGCGGGAAACCGCGCCATACGTCGGCTTGATGCCCGTCACGCCGCAGAAGGACGCAGGCTGGCGGATGGAGCCGCCCGTGTCGCTGCCCAGCGCATAAAACACCTCGCGCGCCGCGACCGCCGCCGCCGAGCCGCCGGAGGAGCCGCCCGGCACGCGGGACGCATCCCACGGGTTGCGGGTCACGCCGAAATAGGAGGATTCGGTCGAGGAGCCCATCGCGAACTCGTCCATGTTGGTCTTGCCGAGGCAGACCGCGCCGATGGCGTCGAGCTTTTGCACGACGGTCGCGTCGAACACCGGCACATAGTTTTCCAGCATCTTGGATGCGCAGGTCGTGCGCACGCCCTTGGTGGAGATCAAATCCTTGACGGCCATCGGCACGCCCGCCAGCGGATGCGTCAGTTCGCCAGAATCAATGCGCTTCTGCACGGCCTCCGCGTGCGCCAGCGCCGCCTCCGGCGTGACGGTCACGAACGCATGCACCGTCGGTTCCTTTTCCTCGATGCGCGCAAGGCAGGCGCGCGCCGCATCGACCGCGCTGACCTCGCCCGCCTGTATCTTCGCGCCCAGCTCAAGGGCGGTCAAATCAAACCAATCCATCGTGCGTCCTCCTTATTCAACCGTCTTGGGAACGAGGAAACAGCCGTCCTTCTGCTTCGGCGCGTTTTGGAGGATCAGCTCGCGCGCCATGCTGGGCTTCACCTCATCCTCGCGGAAGACGTTGACCAGCGGGAGCACGTGGCTCATCGGCTCCACGCCGTCGGTATCCAATTCCGCGAGCTGATCCACATACCCGATCATTCGGGAAAGATCCGCCGCGGCCTGCGCGCGCTGGTCGTCGTCCAGCTTCAGGTGCGCCAGCTCGGCGACATATGAAACGAGTTTATCGTTGATTTCCATCGTCTAATCCCCCTTACGGCTCGATTCTCTGCTGATCGCGCGGGAACAGGCAGGTCTCGCGGACGTTGTTTTCGCCCAGCAGGCGCGCCGTCAGCCGCTCCAAGCCGAGGCCGAGGCCGCCGTGCGGGCATGTGCCGTATTTGTGAATCATCAGGTAGCCCGCGAAATCCTCCGGATTCATGCCCTTTTTCAGCATCTTCGCCACCTGCGTGTCGTAATCGTGGATGCGCTGGCCGCCGGTCGTCACCTCCAGCCCGCGGAAGAGCAGATCGAAGGAGAGCGTGTAGCGCGGGTCTTCGGGGTCGTCCGCCGCGTAGAACGGGCGCTTCTTGCTCGGGTAATGCGTGACGAACACGAACTCGCTGCCGTATTCCTCCGCGAACAGGCGGCTGATGAGCTGCTCCTCCTCCGGCTCGAGGTCAAACGGATCGCGGATCGCGCGGCCGTATTTCTCGCTGACCATGCGCTTCGCCTCGTCAAACCGAACCGCCGGGATGCGCGTCACATCCGGCAGGGCAACGTGCAGCGCGGCCAGCTGCGGCGCGTAATCCGCCTTCAGCACCGCCATGATGTTTTGCAGCACCTTGGTTTCCATCTGCATGACGTCCTCGAACCCGTCGATAAAGCCCATCTCAAAATCCATCGACGTGTATTCGTTCAGGTGGCGCTGCGTGTTGTGCTTCTCCGCGCGGAACACCGGGCCGATTTCAAACACGCGCTCATAAACCGGCACCATCGCCTGCTTGTAAAACTGCGGGCTTTGCGCCAGATACGCGCGGCGGCCGAAGTATTCCATGCGGAACAGGTTCGCGCCGCCCTCCGCGTTCTGGGCAACGATCTTCGGGGAATGGATTTCCGTAAAGCCCTCTTTTTGCAGCGCCTCGCGGAAACCGCGGACAATGCCCTCCTGAATCTTGAACACCGCGCGCTTGCGGAGGTTGCGCAGCGTCACAAAGCGCAGCGACAAATCCGTGTCGAGCGACAGGTTCATCTTGTTTTTGCCGATCGGCACAGGCATGGCTTCCGCCGCGCGGGAGAGCACCTTGACGCGCTGCGCGTGCAGCTCCACGCCGCCCGGCGCGCGCTCGTCGCGCACCGCCTCGCCGCTGACCGTCACCGCGTCGCCGTCGCGAACGTCTTCTCCCGCGCCCAGCACGCACTGCAACACGCCCTGCGGCATTCTCAGCAGCGCGAAGCGCACGTCGCCCAAGTCGCGCAGGGTGTGCACCATCCCGTGCACCGTCGCCTGCGCGCCCGTTTCCATCGCCAGCACCTCATCCAGCGTGCTGTGCCTTCCTTCGGTTTTGCCTGTCATTGCCTGCATCGTCATCAGCCTTCCTTTCGCCCGCATGGGCAACCCTTTGGCTGTTCGGTTCGCTTTTTTCCAAAAGAAAAGCCGCCCCGAACAGATTCGTTCTGCTCGGGACGGGATCGTGTATACGCATACCCCGCGGTACCACCCAAGTTGCTGCCTGCGGCCATCACCCGGCAGCCCCTCTCATCCTTAACGCGGATCAATCGGATGCGCCTGGGCGACTGCGTTGGCGCACCGGCTCGGGAGTGTTCTTTCCGCCCGCGGGGTTTCTGCGCATGGCTCTCAGCCGGCGGCCATGCCTCTCTGGTTGAAAACGCGGGGTACTCGTCTCTTTCATTGCCGTTTTGCTTTGGATGGATGGGATTATAGCGCATCCGCATGACGCTGTCAAGCGTTTTCTTTCGATTTCTTTTCAAAACCAGCTCAATTCTATCGATTTATGAAGGTTTATATTGTTTCCCGTCATTTTTTGCATGGGTTTGACATCGCTCTCCGCTTCGGGGTATACTGTTCACAGCATGATTGATCGTTACGCGAATGGAGGCATCACCATGGCGTATTCTCAGCCCATTGCAGACGTGCTGCGCGAGTTTTTCGTGCTTTCCAATATCGACGCAGGCTTCGAGGAACAGGCGGGCTGCGGCGTTTTCACCTTCCGCACGAGGCTGCATTGCCGCATGCAGACGGCGCAGATGACCGTGCTCGTGCGCGAGGATAATTTTTCCACGCTGACCGCCATCCCCCTCGCCGCCGACAAAAACAGCCGTTTGGCCGTCGCGGAATACCTGACGCGCGTAAATTTCAACATGCGAAACGGCAATTTTGAATTGGATATGGAGACCGGGGAAATCCGCTTCAAGACCTACGTTCACGTCGGCGGCGGCCGGCCGGATCGCGGCGCGACGCGGCTCGCCGTCATGCTCCCGTTTTTGATGCTGGATCGTTTCGGCGACGGTCTGCTCGAAGTGCTCTTCGGGTTCAAATCGCCGAGGGAAGCGTTCGAGTCCGTCCAGCGGACAAGATAAGCTTAACACAACAAAGAGCTGTACGCTCCGCCCTAAACGGGTGGAGCGCACAGCTCTTGTTTTTTGGGCGCGCCCTTACGCCTTGCCGCCCGCCCGGAGCGCGCTGGCCGCCTGCTTGCGGCGGCTATTCTCGCTCCACGCATGCATGACCAGCGCCAGCGCAATCACGCCGTAGCAGATGAACACGCGGAAATACTCGCCGATGGCCGCGTCGCCAAAGAGGTTCTTGCCCGCCGCCGGGGCGAGAATGAACATCAGGTGGAACAGCACGCAGCCGACGAGCGCCTGCGTATTGGTCGCGCGGATCACGGAAGCGCCGCCGACCAGAATCGCCGCGCCCGCGTACAGGCCGACCTGCTCGTGCGCGCCGTAGGTCTGGAAGGAGCCCATGTTCTGCACGAAGATGAGCTGACCCCAGCCCGCGAGGATCGTGGAGAACACGATGGCGATGATGCGCACGTGATCCACGTCAATGCCCGCCGCGTTGGCGACCACGCCGCTCTGTCCGACCGCGCGGAGCTGCTGGCCGAGCCTCGTGCGCATGATGACGACGTTGAACAGGCAGAGCAGCGCCACCACGCCGAACGTCGCCATCGGCACGCTGATCATGGAGAACAGCGCCTTCAACGCGGGGAGCTGCATCACGGCGGCGGCCGCGGCAATCACGCCGAGCTGAACGGCCAGCTTTTTGGCGTTTCTGCGATGGCTGACCAGATAACCGGCCACCAGCAGCACCGCCGCGACGGCGGCGAACACCAGCGCCGCCTGAGACGCGGGAAGCTGCCAGAGCTTCTCCAGCGAATAAGCGAAGCCGCCATCGCGGGAGAGATCCATCGTGTTGGCAATGCCCTTCGAGCCCTTGATCGTCAGGTTCGGGTTGTGGATCGGGATGATGTTGTCAAAGATGAACAGGAACAGGAGCTGATACAGGCCGTTGGCAAAGTAGCCCAGGATCATCGAGCCGATCATTTCCTGCCCCTTCATCCGGTTGAGCAGCTTGCCGATCAGGAAGCCGAAAACGCCGCCCAGCGGCACGGTCAGCAGCGCCGCCAGCGCCAGACCGCCGATGCCCGAAACGCCCCATTCCAGCACGAGCAGGCAGGCGATCTGCGCCGCCATCGCGCCGATGGTGATCGCGAAGTTGATGCCCATGCCCGCGACAATCGGGATGATGAGCGAGAGCACGATAAACATGTTGCGCGACAGGCGGCCGAACAGCTCGTAGAGCACATAGTTGGGCGCGTAGCCGGAGAAAGCCATGCACACCGCGCAGAGCACGATAAACATGATGGTCACGATGTTGTTGCGCGCAGCGTCGCGCAGTCGATTCTTATCCACGGTTCGCACCTCCCGACTTGGTGAGCGCATAGAGAATAATGCCGTTGGAAATCAGGATGCGCAGCGTTTCGGAGATGGTGCTCTGCGGAACGAGCGCGTTGGCCACCGGCATGCCCAGCGTCAGCACGCCCTGAAACAGGAACGTGCCGATGACCACGTTGCTGATCTTCGCGCGGGACGTCGTCGCGCCGCCGATGAGGATGGCGGAAGCGGCGAGGAAGCCCATCTGGCGCGGCGCCTGATAGAGCTGCATGAAGCCGTAGCTCTGGCCGTAGACGATGATGCCCACGGCCGCCAGCATCGTGGAGAGCATCGTGCCGATGATGCGCATGCGATCCACGTTGATGCCGGTCGCGGCGGCAAAGCGCGGGTTCGCACCCGCGGCGCTCATCGCGATGCCCGTCTTGGAGCGCATGAACAGCCCCACCAGCAGACAGCAGGCCGCAAAGAACAGCAAAAGCCCCGTCGGGATCGTAACGCCGAAAATCTCAAAGGAGAGGAAATCGTTGAGCACGTGGCGGTAGGAGGTCTGCAAACCGATGGTGGTGCGCAGACCGTTGCCCAGCGGCCACTTCATAATCGGGCTTTTGAACGGAAGCACCAGCCACGCGATGCACATCAGCGAAACGACGGAGAAGCCGACGTAGGTGGTGACGCTCATCTCGCTGCCCTTGAGGCGGTTGAGCAGCAGGCCGTAGAGCCAGCCCGTCGCCGCCGCGATCACAAGGCCGACCGCAATCGCGAAGAACAGCCCCGTGAAGCCGGACATGCCAAACTCGATGCACAGCAGGCCGCCGATCAGGCCGCCGATGATGCCGATCGGCAGACCGAGGTTCAGGCTGATGCCGCACTGGATACCCGGCAGCATCGCCAGCACCAGCACGCCGTTCATGCCCAGACGCACCAGCGTGTTGCTCAGCTGGCTCGGCAGGGACAGCCCCAGGATCATGGCCAGCAGGCACAGCAGAATGAAGAACAGGCCGATAATCAGCCTCGGCACGCCCATCTTCGCGACCAGCGGGATATAGAGAAGCACCGCCGCCGCCAGAATCAGCAGGCCAAACGCGCTGACGGCCATGGTATACGCCTCGCGCAGGATCACGCCGTTCAGCCCCGGGTTCATGCCGCTCGCCGCCAGCGCGCGGTCGTATTGCAGCTCAAAGCGATCGTTCTGCACGGCGACAATGCCGGTGATCGTCGGTTTGAGCGTGGCCAGCACATCGTCCGTCAGCGCCGGGAAGACCGCCTTGATCTGCCCGCACAGCGCGCCGTATGCGTCGTCCACCTCGGCGGACAGGCGGTTCATCGCCTCCGTCGCGACAAAGCCGGACAGATCGACCGTCTCTTCTTCCATCGTCAGGTCGTCCTCGGCCGTGTCGTTCGCCGTATCCGCAGCCGCCGCGTCGTCCGCCGGGGCGCTCTGCGCGGCCTGCGCCGCATACGCCGCCTGCGCGCTCGCCTCCTCGGCGAAATACGCCCGCTGCGCCGCGAGCAGCACGTCGAGCGCCGCGCTCATCGGCTCGGTGTCGATTTCGGTCAGATCCACCGCGCCGATGCCAAGCTCCTCGGCCTTCGCGCGAGCTTCCTCCTCCGCCTTGGCCGCCGCCTCGCGCACGGCGGACATGCCGCCGCCGCTCTCGCGCGCCTTGGTCGAGGCTTCCGACTTGGCGGCCGCGACATACGCATCCACCGCGCCGCTGCCCGCCGTGTTGAGAATGGCTTGCAGGCGCATATCCTCCAGCACCTGCGCGCCGCTTTCGGAGCCGCGCGCGTTCAGGCCGTACAGGCCGACGACGCCCAGCACAATCGCCAGCACGGCGATCACCGCCGCCGCAATCACCTGCGCGTGGGTTGCCCTCAGCTTAGCCATGCGCCTCGCCTCCCTTCTTCTTGACATGCTCGGGCTTGATGCCGGACATCGCCAGACCGAAATCCGCATCGGATGCGTCCGTCTCCAGCACGTCCACCACCTTGCCCTCCGCGACGATGGCGATGCGGTCGCAGATCGAGCGCAGTTCCATCAGCTCGGAGGAGACCATCACGACGGTCATGCCCTTTTTGCGGTTGAGCCGCACGAGCGTTTCCAGCACCAGCTTTTTCGCGCCGATGTCAATGCCGCGCGTCGGTTCGGAGACAAAGAGCAGCCTCGGGTTCATGGCCAGCGCGCGGGCGATGCAGACCTTCTGCTGGTTGCCGCCGGAGAGCGTGCCCGTGTGCTGCTGCGCGGAGAAGCAGCGGATATCCAGCTCCTTGATGACCTCGTCGGCATAGGCGCGGATGGCCTTTCCATCCCGAAGGTGCATACCGAGGAATTTTTTCGTAAAATCGCCGTTGATCTGCATGGCGTTGAAGACCACGTTGTTTTCGATGGATTCATCCAGCAGCAGACCCACGCCGCGCCGATCCTCCGACACGATGGCCATGCCGTTTTTAAGCGCCTGCCGCGCGTTGTTCAGCGGGGAGGGTTTGCCAAAAAGCTCGACCTCGCCCGTGCCGGGATAAATGCCCATCACGCCGTTGGGAATACCGACCTTGCCCTGTCCGGCCAGACCGCCGATGCCGAAGATTTCGCCTTCGCGCACTTCGAGGGAGACGTCGCTGACCGTCTCGCCCGGCATATCCACCGCCAGATGGCTGAGCTTCAGCGCGACCGGCGCATCCGGGCGCACCTTGCGCGGTTCGGCGGTGACGAAGGCGGATTCACCCTTGCGGCCGATCATCATTTCGGCCAGCTGGGTCACGTCGGTGTCCTTCGTGCGGCACTCGGCGACGAGCTTTCCGTCCCGCAGGATGGTGATGCCGTCCGCGGCGCTGATGACCTCGTCCAGCCTGTGCGTGATAAAGATGATGGCGATGCCGCGCGCGGCGATATCCTTCATCACCTTGAGGAGCTGCGCCGCCTCGCTCTCGGTCAGCACGGCGGTCGGCTCGTCGAACACCAGCAGCTTCACGCCCCGCTTGTCAATCTCGCGGGCGATTTCCACAAACTGCATATAGCCGACCGGCAGACCGGCCACGAGGGTATATTCGTCAATCGACATGCCCACGTTATCCAGCGCGCCGCGCGCGTCGGCGGACATCGCCTTCATATCCAGCGTTTCAAGGTTCTTGCCGAACACGCGGGAAATCGCGCTCGGCCGGCTGATTTCGCGGTTGAGCTTGATGTTTTCGGTGATGGTGAAGCCCGGCAGCAGCATGAACTCCTGATGCACCATGCCGATGCCCTTGGTCATCGCGTCATGCGGAGAGGCGATGGTCGTCTTCTCGCCGTCGAGATAGATTTCACCGCCGAAGCCGCCTGTTTCGTGGATGACGGGCATGCCGAAGAGCACATTCATCAGCGTGCTCTTTCCCGCGCCGTTTTCGCCCAGCAGCGCGTGAATCTCGCCCGGCTTGACCTTGAGCGATACGCCGGCGAGCACGGCGTTTTCGCCGTACTTTTTGGAGATATCCCTCATTTCAAGGATGTATTCCGAGGCCAATTTCGTTCCTCCTCCTGTCTTTTGAAACGGCAAAAGCGGGACTGTCAAACCTAAACCGAACATTTCAAGGAATAAATATCTAAGCATTTTGGATATGGGGCTTTGCCCCATCGCCCCACCAAAGGGCTTTCCGTTTTCGATTGTTTGTTTCTGCCACTGGCAGCAACAACCGAAAACCCCTTTAGAAACCTTCGGGCTCAAATACTTAGTTTTACGCTTGAAATATCAGTGTTGTTAGCTTGACAGCCCCGGCTTTACCTTTGTTTCACCGTGTATTACTCAGCGTAGTCGTTGAAATCGACAGCGCCAAGCAGAACGGTGTAGTAGTTGTCGAAGGTCTGGCCGTCGGCATTGGTGTAATTGCTGACGATCGCGCCCGGCGCCTTCTCCTCGAACATGGCGGCAATCGCAGCGCCGTCGTTCTTGGAGGTGATTTCACCGGCGATCCACTTCTTGGCGTATTCCACGCTCACGTCAATGATGGACATGTTGACCGGGGACGGCCAGGTGGAGTAGCGGCCCAGCGCGTTGTGCTCCTTGAGCACGGCGGCAATCGCCTTCAGCGCCTCGGTATCGTCGCCACCAGCCTGAATCTCAAGGCCGAGGGAAGCCGGGAACGCATGATACGGGCTCGGGCAGCACGGCTGCGGATAGTAGGCGTTCGGCTGATCGAGGATCGCGGCCTGAAGCGGCTCCTGCATTCCGCAGTTGGTGGTGAAGAAGGCAACCTTCTTGCCCTCGAACTCCTTCAGCTTGAGCGGCACGTCTTCAAGGATGAACTGCTGCGCACCCGCAACGCCGGCGTCGCCGGTCGGGTCAGGCGCGGTCGCCTCGACGTACTGAATGCCCAGCGCCGCGGCGTTCTCCTCCAGCAGCGCCTTACGAGCGGCGATGGTCTCCATCGCGAGGTGGCGCGGGAAGGAGTAATGCACGAACACATCAACGCCCCACTTGGCGCAGGTCTCCATGATGGTGTCGCCCTGCTTCGGTTCGTCGGTGTAGAGCACGAAGTCGGCAGCCGCGGTGATGACGGCCGGGTCTTCCTGCGGCACGCCCGCGATCAGCAGCATGTCGTCGCGGCCCATGGCGCGGATCTTGTCAAACGCGGCCTTCGCGCCCGGAACAGCCTGACACATCACGATGGCCTTGACGTCCGGATCGGACGCGAACGCGATGAGCTTGGAGATGGTCGTTTCGGTTTCGGCCATGAAGTTATCCGGGTAAGTATCGGTGACGATGTGCTCCGGGTCGGCCTTCTGGGCGCGCTCGGCGGCGCGGAATTCTTCCTCGCCCTGAGAGGTCGTGCCGGTCAGGATCGCGATCTTCCAATTTTCCTCGGCCACCGCGCAGGCAGCCAGCGCCAGACACAGCATCGCGGCCAACGCCAGACAAAGCAGTTTCTTCATAGTGTATGCCCTCCATCAATTTTTTCTATTCCCGGCGCTTTGTCAACGCAAAGCGCGAAACAGCGAAACGGTTCAGCCTTCTCAAAAACGATTGTTTTTGTAAAACTGAGCTTATTATAGCAGGATTTGTCAGTCTATGCAAGACCTTTTTTAATTTTTATTCACATCGTTTTGCAGTTTCGATGCATATTCAGCCGTTTTTACGCCGTTTTTCGCATTTTAAGCGTCTAATCATTCATTTTATGTGTTTCATCTTCTCTATTTTCGTCCGAAGGGTTGACTTTTTGCATGATTATGCAGGATTTTGCTTTCGATTCATTTTTGTGCGCTTGTGAAAACGCTTTGTCAACTCGCAGCGTAAAAATAGGGCTGTCAAGCTCACAGCGCCGATATTTCAAGAGTAAGCCTAAGTATTTGCGCCCGAAGGTTTCCAAAGGGCGATGCGCCAAACGGGCGCCGTAAACGTTCGGAAAGCCCTTTGGTGGGGCGATGGGGCAAAGCCCCATATCCCAAAATGCTTAGATATTTGTTTCTTGAAATGTTCGGTTTAAGCTTGACAGCCTCTCATTTTCAGCCTTGTGCCTCCACCAAATGGCAGGCCACGAAATGCCCCGGCGCGGCCTCCTTGAGGGTCGGCGCGCTCTGGCGGCACTTGTCGCAGGCCAGCGGGCAGCGGCTGGAGAACGCGCAGCCCTTGGGCTTGTTGATCGGGCTGGGCACGTCGCCCTCGATGATCTGGCGCTTCTTCTGCGCCTCCAGCTTCGGGTCGGGAATCGGCACGGCGGAAAGCAGCGCCTTCGAATACGGGTGCAGCGTGTTGGCGTAGAGCTCGTCGCTCGTCGCCAGCTCCACCATGCTGCCCAGATACATCACCGCGATGCGGTCGGAGATGTATTTGACGATGTTCAAATCGTGCGCGATGAACAGGTACGTCAGCCCCATGCGCTCCTGCAAATCGTGCAGGAGGTTGATTACCTGCGCCTGAATCGACACATCCAGCGCGGAAATCGGCTCATCGCAGACGATGAACTCCGGCTCGATGGCAAGCGCGCGGGCAATGCCGATGCGCTGGCGCTGGCCGCCGGAAAACTCGTGCGGGAAGCGGTTGGCGTGCTCACGGTTGAGCCCGACAATCGAGAGCAGCTCGGCCACGCGCTCCTGACGGCGCTTCGCGTCGTACATGTTGTGGATAATCATGCCCTCTTCGATGATCGAGCCGACGGTCATGCGCGGGTCGAGCGAAGCGTAGGGATCCTGAAAGACGATCTGCGCCTTTTTGGCGAAGGCAAAGCGATCCCTCTTGTTGGATAGATCGACCGGCTTGCCGCCGTAAATCAGCTTGCCCTTGGTCGGCTGATAGATGCCCATCAGCGTGCGGCCGAGCGTCGATTTGCCGCAGCCGCTCTCGCCGACAAGGCCGAGCGTCTCGCCGCGGTGGATGTCGAGGTTGACGTCCTCGACCGCGTGCAGCATGCGCCCGCCGCCAATCTTGAAATATTTGCAAATGTGTTCGGCGCGAACCAGAACCTCGTCCGTCATTGGTCGTCCCCCCTCTCCGCTGCGCACGGGCAATCCGGGTGCAGCAGCCAGCAGCTCGCCTTGTGCCCGTCGCCCAGTTCAAACTCCGGCGGCTGCTCCTCGCGGCAAATCTGCATGCAATGGCGGCAGCGCGCCGCAAAGCCGCAGCCCTTCGGCGGGCAGAGCAGGTCGGGCGGCGTGCCCGGTATGCTCATCAGCGGTTCGCGCTTGCCCGCCTCGGCGGAGGGCAGGCTGCGCAGCAGCGCCTCCGTGTAGGGATGCTTGTGCTCGTAGAAAATCTGCGCGGTCGTGCCGGTCTCAACGACCTTGCCCGCGTACATCACGGCGACGCGGTCGGCGATGCCCGCGACCACGCCGAGGTCGTGCGTAATCAGGATGATGGCCGTGTTGATCTTGTCCTTCAGCTCCACCAGCAAATCCATGATCTGCGCCTGAATCGTCACATCCAGCGCCGTCGTCGGCTCGTCGGCGATCAGCAGCTTCGGGTTGCAGCTCAGCGCCATGGCGATCATCGCGCGCTGGCGCATGCCGCCGGAAAACTCGTGCGGATACTGCTTGGCGCGCTCCTCCGGGTTGGGGATGTTGACCTGCTTGAGGCACTTGATCGCCTCTTCCTTCGCCTCCTGCCGGGAGAGATGCCTGTGCAGCTTGATGGACTCGACAATCTGCTTGCCGACCTGTGTGGTCGGGTTCATGCAGGTCATCGGGTCCTGGAAAATCATAGCGACTTCCTTGCCGCGAATTTTCTGCATTTCTTTTTCGCTGGCCTTCACGACGTCGTGCCCGGCCAGATTGATGCTGCCTTCGACGATGCGCGCCGGGGGCATCGGGTTGAGCTTCATAATCGTCTGCGCAGTCACGGACTTGCCGCAGCCGCTCTCGCCGACAATCGCCAGCACCTCGCCCTCGTCCACGTGCAGCGTCACGCCGCGGACAGCCTTGACCTCGCCCGCATAGGTGTCAAACGACACATGCAGGTTTTCCATATCCAAAACTCTCTCTGCCATGCCGCCTTACCTCCTCAGGCGCGGGTCAAACGCATCGCGCAGGCCGTCGCCGAACATATTGAACGCCAGCATCGTCAGGCTGATGCAGATTGCCGGAATGATGAGCTGGTAGGGATAGATGCGGAAATTTTCAATGCCGAGCTGCGCCAGCGAGCCCCACGAGCACATCGGCAGCGGAATACCCAGACCGATGTAGCTGAGGTAGGCCTCCGAAAAGATGGCGCTCGGGATGGAGAGCGTCACGCGGACGATCACCACGGAGAGCGTGTTGGGCAGCAGATGGCGCGCGATGATGCGCGCGGGGCCAGCGCCCATGGCTTCCGCCGCCGCGATGTATTCCTGCTGCTTGAGCGCGACAACCTGACCGCGCACAAGGCGAGCCATCGGAATCCAGCCGACGAGCGAATAGGCGATGATGATGGTCATCATGCCGGGTCTGAGGATCATCATCAGCAGAATGACGATAATCAGGTACGGAATACCGTTGATGATCTCCAGCAGGCGCATCATAATGATATCCAGCGTGCCGCCGAAGTAGCCGGAGACGCCGCCGTAAATGCTGCCCAGAACCAGATCGACCAGCGCACTGACCACGGCGATGGTCAACGACACGCGGCCGCCCATCCAGATGCGGGTGAAGATGTCGCGGCCGAGCGTGTCCGTGCCGAAATAATGCACGTGGCCTTCGCCCTCCGCGCCGCTTTCGTTGCAAACCGTGCCCATCGGGGCGTTGGTGTGGCTGTAATGCTGCTCGCGATAGTCGAATTTGGAAACCATCGGCGCAAAAATGCTCATCGCCGTCAGCAGCAGAATGACCGCGACGCAGACCACCGCCACCTTGTTCTTCCACAGGCGGCGCATGGCGTCCTGCATGAACGTGAGGCTCTGGCGCTTGATGGATTCGCTCTCCTGCGCGCTTTGGCCGACGTGGGCAAAGCGGGATTTTTCAATGTGTTCCATGCTCAGCCCTCCAGTTTCACGCGCGGGTCGATGAAGCCATACAGCAGATCGACCACCAAAGTGCAGACGATCAGCAGGCCGCCGTAGAAGACGACCGTGCCGCCGATCATCGTGTAGTCAAGGTCTTTGATGCTGGTGACAAAGTACTTGCCCAGACCGGGGATGTTGAAGATGCTCTCGATGACGAACGTGCCCGTCAGCACGGAGGCCACCGTCGGGCCCATCACCGTCACCACCGGCATGATGGCGTTGCGCAGCGCGTGCCGCCAGAGGATCTTGCCCTGCGAGAGGCCCTTCGATTTGGCGGTCTTGATGTAATCCTGCCCCAGCACGTCGAGCATGCTCGTGCGCATCAGGCGGGAAACCGTCGCCAGTGAACCAAGCCCCAGCGCGAAGGAGGGCAGCAGCGTCTGGTTGAACTTGCCCCAGCCCTGAATCGGGAAGAGATTGATGCCGAAGGTTTTGCGCAGCTGCAAACCGAGGAAGTATTGCAGCACCGCGCCCAGAATGAAGCTCGGCACGGAGACGCCGATCATGGCGATGAACATGGATACGGAGTCCCACGCGCTGCCGCGCTTGATGGCGGCCACAGCGCCGAGCAGAATACCGATGATGACGGCGAAGATGATCGCGCGGATGCCCAGATCCGCCGAAACGAGGAACGATTCGGAGATGATGGTCATCACGTCGCGGTTATAGGTGATGGAAATCCCCAAATCGCCGCGCAGGCAGTTGCCCATATACATCAGATATTGCACAAACACAGGCTTATCCAGACCGTATTTCGCGTTCATGTTGGCCATAGCCGTCGCAGAGACGGTCTTATCGCCGATGAACGGGTCGCCCGGAAGCATGCGCATCATGAAAAACGTGAGCGAGATGAGCACAAACAGCGTCAGCACCGCATAGACGAGACGCTTGATAATGTAGCGAATCAACGCGCTCCCTCCTTTTTTGTTTCTTTCATGCCCTTTTCATTTCGCCCTTGAAATGGAAGAAAACGGCATGGGTCTTCCCATGCCGCTTTTCTTCGTTTAGAGGGCAGATTTTGTCTTAGTCGGCAAGTTTGGTGTAGATGAAGTTGTACGCCTGGAACGGCTTACGGGCATAGCCCTCGACCAGCTTTTCGCTGGCCGCGTAATCCTCGTGACGCCAGTAGACCGGGATCACCGGCATATCCTCGGCCAGCTTCATTTCAGCCTGCACGAAGATCTGCTCGCGGGCGGCCGCGTCGCGCTCGGTCTTGGTGGACTCGATCAGCGCGTCGTAATCCGCATCGGCATAACCGGTGTGGTTGTTGCCGTTGGTGCTCATCATCAGATCGAGGTCGGTCATCGGGTCGTTGTAGTCCGGGCCCCAGCCGCCGAAGCAGACGTCAAAGTCCAGCGAATTGCGGCGGGCGCGCCATTCGGTGATGGTCAGCACCTCGATGGTGACATTCAGGCCGAGGTTCTTGCGGAGCTGCTCCTGCACAACCTGGCTGAGCAGCTCGTTCTGCGTGCCCTCGGAGGTCATCAGGCAGAGGCTGACTTCGGAAGCGTCCTTGTAGCCCAGCTCTTCAAGCGCCTTGGCGAGGTATTCCTTCGCGCTGTCCAGATCGGCGGTCGGCGCGTACAGCGGATTGCCGCCGTTGGCCGCGACCACGGCCTCGCCGAAGGTCTCGGTGTTCACGCCGCTGATGCCGTAAGCCAGGCACGGGGACGGCTCGTTGTCGTTCTTATACACGGTCGCGATGATCTGCTCGCGATCCAGCGCCGCGCTGATGGCCTTGCGCAGGTTCATGTTGGCCACGTCGCGCGCCGTATCCTTGACGTTGCACCAGTACCAGTAGCTGTAGCCGCCCATGTAGTTGCTCGGCTTATAGCCTTCGGCCTCCAGCATGGCGCGCTGCTCGCCGGTCAGGTCGAGCACATCCAGCTCGCCGCCGACAAAGGCGTTGAACTTCGCGTTGGTGTCGGTGTACTTCACCCACTTGATGCCGGCGAGGTTAACCTTGTCCGCATCCCAGTAGGATTCGTTCTTCGGGCAGCTGATGCTGTTCTCCAGCACCCACTCGCTCATGTAGAACGGGCCGTTGTAGCAGATGTATTCCGGCGCGGTGCCGAACAGATCGGCGCCGACCTCGGTGTAGAAGGGCTCGTATACCGGCGCCATGACCTCGAACTTCACATACTGCAGGAAGTACGGCAGGTAGTTCTCCAGCTCGCAGACGAGCGTGTAGTCGTCCGCCGCCTTGAAGCCGACGTCCTCGATCTTGACCTCGGGCGCGCCGTCCACGCCGGAGGCGTAATCGTAGTAGGCCTGACCGTTCTTAAAGACGGTCGCGAAGGCGTAATACTCGGCGGCGTTCGCCGGGTTCAGGAGCTGACGCCACGCGAACACGAAGTCGTTGGCGGTCACGTCGCCGATGACCTCGCCCTTGGAGTTGACCCATTTCATCCCCTTGCGGATGTGGAACGTCCAGTTCATGCCATCCTCGGAGGATTCCCAGCTCTCGGCCGCGGCCGGGACGATGGAGTTATCTTCCGGGCTGAGCTTGACGAGGCAATCCCAGATGTGGCGGTTGATGGAGAACTCGGTGGAGTAGGTCTGGAGGAACGGGTTCATCTTGCTCATCGTGGAACATTCCACGCTGATCCAGCCCTTTTCGCTCGTGCCGGGGTAATAGCCCAGCCCGGCGTTCGGGTTCGTTTCCGCCGCGGCCACCGCGCCGACGGTCAGGAGCATGGCCATCAGGAGAAGCCACGCAAGAAGACGTTTTTTCATCGCAATTTCCTCCCTTATCATGTTGGCAGAAGCGGGCGCTTGCGGCTCCCGCGCTGTCATGTTATACTATTTTCCTTCTAAAAACGCGACAAATGTGTTATACTGTAAGTGGTGATGAAAATGAAGAAATACGAGATAACCACTG
>UQNM01000004.1 GCA_900542395.1 uncultured Eubacteriales bacterium | reverse complement strand
AAAAAGGGGGGAGCCGATACGAAAATCAACTGCGCGCGCATCGGCGCGCGCTGCACCAAATTCCAGAAGTGGGTTACGAAGAGCATGAAACGCATGCGTATCTGATGGAGCAGCTTCGCGCGCTTGCGCCGGACGATTTGAAGACGTATGCAGAGACGGGGATCCGCGCCGTGTTTCGCGGGGACGGGACGGGGCGCGTGATCGCTTTCCGGTCGGATATCGACGCGCTTCCGATTTCCGAAAAAACAGGGTGCACGTTTGCTTCGCGCCATTCGGGAAAGATGCATGCCTGCGGCCACGACGGACACATGGCCAATCTGCTGACGTTTGCCCAGTGGCTCAGCGAGCACAGGGCGAGCCTGCGCGACGACGTGGTGCTTCTTTTTCAGCCTGCGGAGGAAACCATCGGCGGCGCGAAGAACATGATCGAAGAAGGCGCGCTGGAAAACCCGCACGTCGAGGTCGTCTACGGCATGCATATGATGCCGGATGTGCCGATCGGCAGGATTTCCGCCTGTGCGGGGCCGATGATGGCGCAGACGTGCGAAATGGATATTGTCATTCATGGGCTCGCGTCGCATGGCGCAATGCCGCATCTCGGGCGTGACGCGGTGATGGCGATGGCGCATCTGCTGACGCTGCTGCAAACGACCGTCGCGCGCAGCATTGATCCGGCACAGCCTGCGCTGCTGACCATCGGCCGCGTTGAGGCGGGGCACCAGCGCAACATTCTCGCCGAGGAAGCGAGGATGGAGGGAATCATCCGCACGTTTTCCAACGCCGTCTATGCAAAGCTGGAAGAAAAAATCCTTCGGGACATGGCGAGCGTGGACGCGGCTTTCGGCACAAAAACCGAGATGTTCAAGCGTGTGTTCTACCCGTGCGTGGAGAATGATCCGGCGGAGGTGGAGCGCGTCCGCGCGCTGCTGGGTGATCGCTTTGTGACGGAAAAGCCGCGCATGATCGCGGAGGATTTTGCCTATTACCAGTTGAACGTACCGGGCGTATTCGTCTTCTGCGGCTGCATGGATGAAGAACACCGGAGTCCGCTGCATGCGGACACGTTTGATTTTGACGAGCGCGCGCTGATTACCGGTCTTGCGCTGTTTATCGGCCTGACCGCCAGAAAGGATAAAGAAAATGGGCTTGTTTGACAGATTATACTACGGCAAAGCGGGCAAACGGGATTACAGCGAGATGGATATGCCGAAGAACCGCGTTTCGCTGTTCTTCATGGTGCTCAAGGATCACGTCTTTGATTTGATTAAGGTCAATCTGATGCAGTTGATCTTCTGGATTCCGTTCCTGCTGTGGACATATATCAATCTGGCGGCGGTGCAGAGCATCGACACCGAGACGGTGCTTTCGCACGCGGATGGCGCGGCGGAGCTGCTGAGCGCGATTTCCGGCTATCTGATGATGTGGCTGATCGGCCTCATCCCGTGCATCGCCATCACAGGCCCGTCGTCGGCGGGCGCGGCGTATGTGATGCGCAACTGGGCGCGCGATCAGCATGCGTTTCTGTTTTCGGATTTCAAGGATGCGTTCAAATCCAACTGGAAGCAGGCGCTGGGCGTTTCCGCGCTGACCTCCGTTGTGCCGCTTGTGGCGTATACGGCGGTTTCGTATTACGGCGAGATGACAAAGGGCAGCGCGGTCATGTTTGTGCCGCTGATGCTCGTGCTTTCCGCCACGCTGATTTACATGGTCATGCTTCCGCTGCTCTATCCGATGATGGTCGGCTACGAGCTGAGCTTTGGGAATCTGATCAAAAATGCGTTTCTGATGGGCGCGGCGCGCCTGCCGCAAATGCTGCTGGCGCGGCTCATCACCGCCGTTCCGGTTATTGCGCTGCTGATGGGGATTTACGCAGGAAACGGCATCGTGCTGATGATCGTTTCGCTGTATTATCTGCTGTTCGGCTTCGCACTGTCCCGTCTGGTGTATGCGTCGTTTGCCAACGGCGTGTTTGACAAGTATCTCAACCCGCACATCGAAGGCGCGCAGATCGGTCAGGGTCTGCGTCCGCAAAGCGAGGACGACGGGCTGCCTGACGAAGACGACGAGGACGAGGAAGACGAGTAAATCCACATGAAACGACGCCTTTGCGGCCACAATGTGGCCGGGGAGGTGAAGAAATGAAGGGATTTACACCGCCGACTCAGCGCGAACGAGATAAATATCGCGCGGCGCAGGAGGCAGGCCTGCTTGAACGGGTGCTGGAGGTCGGCTGGGCCGGGCTGACCGCGAAGGAAAGCGGACGGATCGGCGGGCTGCTTGCACACAAAAACAGAGAGTAGAAAAAGCGATGTACGACGATTTTGCAAGCGTATACGATACGCTGATGGATGATTTTGATTACGACGAATGGAGCCGACATTATCTGCGGCTGATTTGCCTTGCGACGAGCGAGCTGCCCCGGCGTGCGGCCGAATGTGCCTGCGGAACGGGCAGCCTGACTGTGCGTCTGGCGCAAAGCGGCATGGCGATGACGGGCGTGGATTTATCCGCCGCGATGCTGCGACAGGCGGAAAAAAAGGCGCGCGATTACGGCGTGGAGGCCGCGTTTGTTCGGCAGGATATGAAGAAACTGACCCTTCCGCGCCGCGTCGGCGCTGTGCTGGCGACCTGCGACGGCGTAAACTACCTGACAACGCCGGAGGATGTGCGCGCGTTTTTCAGCGCGGCATATCGCAATTTGCTGCCGGGCGGCGCGCTGTGCTTTGATTGTTCGACCCGGCATAAGCTGGAGGACGTCATGGGCGACGCTTTTTTCGGCGAGGAGCGGGATGGCACGGCGGTGCTCTGGCAGAATAAACTCAATCAGGCGGAACATCTGCTTGCCATGGACGTGACGTTTTTCGTTCGCGAGGAGGATGGGCGCTACCGACGCTTCCGCGAGCAGCATCATCAGCGCGCGCACAGCGAAGCGGAGCTGACGCAATGGCTTGCCGAGACCGGCTTTGAGGATGTGCGCACCTACGGCGAAATGCGGTTGGACGCGCCGAAAAGAGACGATTTGCGCATCCACATCACGGCAAAAAAACCTGAAATAGACGGATAATTCGGAGGAATCAACGGTATGGAACAGAAGAAATCCAGAATGTTGCGGCTGACACTGATGGGCGGTCAGGCGCGCGTGTTTATTTGCGACACGACCGAGTTGGCGCAGCAGGCGCGCGACATCCATAACGCGAGCAACACGTGCAGCGCCGCGATGGGGCGCATGCTGGCTGCGACGGCAATCATGGGCGCAAATCTCAAGAGCGAGGGCGACCGGATTACGGCGACGATCAACGGCGGCGGTCCGGCCGGTCCGATCTGCGCGATTGCAGGGCCGGACGGCACGGTGAAGGTGACCATCGAACACCCGGAGGTTGAACTGCCGCTCAAGGAAAACGGCAAGCTGAACGTCGGCGGCGCGCTGGGCAAGGACGGCCAGTTGACCGTCATGCGTTCGTTTGGCTTCGGCGAGCCGTATGTCGGCCGTGTGGCGCTGGTTTCCGGCGAAATCGCCGAGGATTTCGCCATGTATTATCTGGAATCCGAACAGACGCCGTCCCTGTGCGCGCTGGGCACACTGGTGGGCGAAAACATCATTTCCTCCGGCGGTATTTTGATTCAGGCCATGCCGGATTGCTCGGAGGAACTGCTTGATGCGCTGGAAATCCGCGCGGAGTTGTTCAGCTCGATTTCCCAGCTCCTTTCCGAGATGACGCTGGAGGAGATCGTCGAGGGCTGCTTCCGCGGGTTGAACCCGGAAATTCTGGAGGAAATGCCGCTGCGGCTGCAATGCGACTGTTCGCGCGAATATATCGAGCGTGTGCTGCTGTCGATGGGCGAAAATGAAATCCGCGACATGATCGAAAAGCAGAACGGCTGCGAGGTGGAGTGTCACTTCTGCCGCAAGCACTACCGTTTCAGCGGCGAGGAGCTTGAGGCGCTGCTGGCGCATGCGCACAAGGAGAACGACGGAGACGAGTGAACAGGAGGGGTGTCATGACCAAGGTGGTTTCCATGGCGCGCACAAGTGAATATTGGATCAGCCGCGCGCGGAAGCACCGCCTTGCCGGGCGATATGACGAGGCCATGGCACTGCTGGCAAAAACGCGGGAGCAATACGGCACGGGCGAAGCGCTTGAACGAGAGCTTGCGCAGACGTATGACGAAATGGGCTGCGAGGAAGAAGCGGCGCGGGCGTATCTGCGTGTGGCGCGCATGAAAGGCGAATACCGGGCGGAAGCGCTGTTCCAGTTGGCGCTTTCAGCGGCGCAGCGCGCGGAACTGATGCGTGCGGCTTCTTATTTCGATCAGTTTGAAAAGAGCGACCGCCGCCATGTATCTCCGGATCTGGTTGCGCTGCTGGGCCAGCAGCTCAGGCAGGCGCTTGAAAAACCCGCGCCGCAGACACGGAGGGAACGCGCGAGGGCGTTGGAACGCCGCGCCGTAGAGCGCTTGCAGGGAGGTCGGGTTTACGCGGCGCGCCGGACGATGCTGCATGCCATTGATCTATGGGAAAACGCGCAGAGGCTGACGCTGCTCGCCTGTTGTGAGCTGATTCTCGGGCGGTTGGACGAGGCGCAGACCCACGCCGAGCAGGCGCATGCGCTTGCGCCCGCCAGGGTGCAGACGCTCTGCGTGTTGGTCGATGTGCTGTATGCGACGGGAGAGACGGAACAGGCGCGCCGCATGCTGCATATCGCGGTGCTGCGCGCGCAAAGCGTGGATGAACGGCTGAACGTAGCCGTTGAATCTGCTAAGCACGGAGAAGACAGCCTGACGCTCAGGCTGACGCGCTCGCTGCTTCGGCGCGATCCATACTGTATGCGCGGCATGATGCTCCGAGGCTGTGCGCTGATGAACCTGCGCCGGTTCGATGAGGCTAAGCGCATCTTTGGCCGTCTCTGCGTCCTGCTGCCGGAAGATACGGTTTGTCAGGCGTATTACGCGATGGCCAGAAACGAGCAGCCGCCGGAAGAGCGGCTGACGCTGGGGCTGGATGTGCCGCCGGAGGAGGCGGTCAACCGCGCCGTGCGCATCATTTCCGCGATGGCGGAAACGCCGCTGCAGGGAACGCGGGAACTGTATGAATTGAGCGCGTGGGCGCTGCGCTCGGCCATCGCCGGAACCGATACGGCGCTGCTTGCGCTGATGCTGATGAGTGCGTTGGAAACGCCGGAGGCGCTTGACGTGCTGCTGGATGCGCTGACCGATCCGCAGGTGAGCGACGGTGTGAAGCGGGCGATTCTTCAGGCGCTGACGGCTTCACGCGGGTTTCAACCGTATGACGTGGATATCGGCGGGCGTTATGTTCGCCTTGCGGCAGGCGCGTTGTCCGGGCGGACGATGGACGGAGAGGCGGCGCGAACGGTTGTGCAGGCGGCCTGCGACGCGCTGGCGCCCGATTTTCCGCAGGCGCCGAAAATGCTGCTGCCGATGTACATCGCGTTTCTGGAGCAAAACGGTGTGCCGAAGAGGCGCGAACAGCCTGCATACGCGGCGGCGCTCGAGTATCTGTTTCACAGGCTATCCGGCAGAAAGGTCGGTTTGAACCGAATTGCAGCGAAATACGGCGTATCGCCCAGACTCTGCCGAACGAAAGCGAACAGAATTCTGCGGGCGGTTCGAAAGCAGGCGGAAAACAACACAAAAGGGAGTGTAGATGATGAAATGCATCAACTTTGATCGCGCCTTTGAGCGCTATATGGCCGAATGGATGAAGGAAAACAGCGAGAAATACAAGGATGACATGGATGTGATCGAAGACATGATGCCGGACGTCTATCTGGAATTTCTCAAAAAACCGGCCGATTTTCTGGATGGCACTGCGCCGCAGGATTATTTTGAGCAGTTTGACAACGCCGATATGCTCGTCAGCTGGCTCTGTGATTACATCGCGCAGGGAGTGCCGGTGCCGGATCTTCTGCTGGAGCGGGTGACGGCGCTGGGCGACCCGGCTGAAAAGAGCCTGCTGGCGTTGGTAGCCCGCGATGATTTGCCGGAAGAGACGCAGATGACGGCCATTTCATTGCTCCGCGAGATGGAAAGCAAAGCGCCGATGCAGCGCTACATCGATTATATCGCTTCGCTGGAGGAACCGAGCGACAAGGGCGATCTCTGCGCCGAGGCGCTGATGAGCATGGGCGAATCGGTTATCGAGCCGATTCTGGCCGCCCTTTCCGGCGCTAGGCAGACCGGACGCGATATTTTTGCGGATGTTTTGAGCAATTATCCCGGCGACGAGCGCATTTATGAGCTGATGATCGAGCGCTTTGTTACGCGAGACGAGCGGCGCGCGCTGTTTGCCTCCTATTTGGCAAAGCTGGGCGACGAACGCGCGATTCCGATGCTCAAGGAGGCCGCGCAAAGCCCGGACATCAACTATCTGGATTACGTGGAGGTCGTTAACGCCATCGAGGCGCTGGGCGGTGAGCGTCCGCCGGAGCGCGAATTTTTCGGCGACCCGTATTATGAATCTCTCAGGCAGGTGTAACGGCCTGAACGCGCATGTTTTGCCCTTAAAGGAGGAGTTGCTTTCGTGATTTGTCCAAATTGTGGTCGTGAACTGCCGGATACGGCGCGCGTGTGCCCGGGCTGTAATGCTGTACAGCGCGCATACAGACGCAGACAGGCGGAAGCCGACGTTGAATCGGAAAGACCGCGCGCGCATGTGGCGCGCAGGGTAACGCCCGAAGCCGAACCCGCGCACAAGAGAGAACAGACGAGAGCACAGAATATCGGCACGGTATCCACCCCGAAACGGGTTCCCGCGGGCGGCAAAACGCACGCCCAAACGGGATCGGGGAGCAAGGTGCCCATCGGGCTGGAAAAACAGAAAGCCTATGAACAGGCAAAGGTGCGGCATGTCCGTCACGCGCCGGACAATCTGCGGCGAAAGGTCGATGCAAAGCCGGAGACCATGAATCCGCCGATCTACCAGCGGTCGCACAAAAAGCTGCTCCGCATCATGGTGCTCATTCTGCTGCTGCTGCTCTTCGTCGGTTCGGCAGGGGGCTACATGCTGCTGAAAACCGAAAGCGGCCAGCAACTGATGGCGCAGTGGGGATGGAGCATCGCCAGAACGGACGCCTACGTTACGCTGGGCAAGGAACTGCTGGATCAGGCGTATTACACCCGCGCCATTCAAACGCTGCAAATCGCGATTGACCGCGAGCCGGAAAACGTCGATGCGCTCATTCTGATGGCGCAGGCCTATACGGAGCTTGACCGCGTTGATGAAGCCAAGGCGATTTATGAATCGCTGATTAACGATATCGCGCCCGCGCATCCGAGCGCATACCGAAACCTGATTAAGATCTATCAGGATGAGGGGTATAACGCCGAGGCGCTTGCACTGATGAGGCAGGCGGCGGAAAAGGCCAACAGCACGCAGGAATTTGACGTGATGCTGCGCGAATACACGCCGACCGCGCCGGTGCTTTCTAAAACAGCAGGGCGATATACCGAAGAGCTTGACGTGACCATCAGCATCCCGGAGGGAGAGACGGTGTATTATACCACGGATGGCACCGATCCCTCCGAATCCGGCCTGATATACACGGAAGGGACGAGCCTGCATGTGGCCGAAGGCAAGATGACCATCAAGGCCATCGGCTTTACGGAGAACGGAACGCCGAGCGATCAGGTTTCGGCGGACTATACCGTCATCATTCCGACTCCGGCTGCGCCGAAAGCCAACTATGCATCCGGCAAGTACAAAAAAGCGCCGAAGGTCAGCCTGCGGCCGGGCGATGAGGACGACAAGAACGCATCGCCGATTGTCGCGATTTATTATACCATCGACGGTCGGCAGGCTACGACGGAATCGACCCTGTATAACGACGCGGAACCCATTCAGCTCCCGACGGGCAAAAGCACCCTGCGCGCCATCGCGGTGGCGGCAAATGGAAAGATCAGCTATGAAATGAACGTGACCTACGATGTGGAGGGCAACCTCAAGCGGATGTTCACATCGGAGGATACGTTCAAAAATCTGACGCTCTACAAGACGGGATATACCACGTTCACGAAGGCATGGGGAACGCCGAGCAGCTACGAGATGCTGCCGGAGGAGGAATGGTACAGCCCGGATATGGAGAGCTATGAAGCGGTATACGAGTGGGGAACGGCGCGGTTCTGCATCAAAAAGGCGGGCAGTACGCCGGTGCTTTATGCGCTGGACACGACAAGCAGCAAAATGACCGGACCGCGTTCCACCAAGGTCGGCATGAGCAGCGACGAAGTGCTCGGCAAATTCCGCGATTTGGGGCAGGCCGCGCTGGATAAAGAGGGAAACCGGCTGCTGTACAATTACAACTCTGCCAACACGCAGTTCGGCACCTATCGCAGCAATGGAGACGGCACCTACGTGATTCATTATTACGACCCGGTGGATGAAAAAGCGACGATTTTTGTCGAGCTTTCCTATTATTTGGATGCAAGCGGCAATGTGGCGCGCATCGTCTGGCAGCGATATCTGTCCGAAATGTGATTTTTGCTTGACAAATCGGCCTTTTTTCCATATAATGAATAAGTAATGCCGCCATGCGATTGCGATTGGTGCGGCCCCTGTCAAGGGTTGATTGCATAAGCAATCGCCCCTCGCGCATGCGGGGGGCGTTTTTTTAAGGAGAGATGAGGATGAGCGAAAAACCTACGTTCTACATCACAACGCCGATTTATTATCCGAGCGATAATCTGCATATCGGCCATAGCTATTGTTCTACTGCGGCGGACACGATGGCTCGATTCAAGAAGATGACGGGCTACGATGTGTTCTTCCTGACCGGCACGGATGAGCATGGCCAGAAGATCGAGCGCAAGGCGCGCGAAGCTGGCGTGACCCCGAAGGAATACGTGGATCACATCGTAGACGGCATTAAAAAGCTCTGGAAGCTGATGGATATCGACTACAGCGACTTCATCCGCACGACGGATGAGCGCCATGTGAAGTCTGTGCAGCAGATTTTCCGCAAACTGCACGATCAGGGCGATATCTATAAGAGCGAATACGAGGGCTGGTACTGCACCCCGTGCGAATCCTTCTGGACGGAGCTTCAGCTCAAGGACGGCTGCTGCCCGGACTGCGGCCGCCCGGTGGAAAAGACCCGTGAGGAGAGCTATTTCTTCCGCCTTTCGAAGTATCAGGATTGGCTGATTGATTACATCAAGACCCATCCCGATTTCATCCAGCCGCCGACGCGCACGGCTGAAATGCTCAATAACTTCCTGATCCCCGGCTTGCAGGATCTGTGCGTTTCGCGCACGTCGCTCAAGTGGGGAATTCCGGTGGACTTCGATCCGAAACACACCGTTTATGTCTGGGTGGACGCGCTGACCAATTACATCAACGCGCTGGGCTACGGTTCGGATGACGATTCGCTGTTTCAGAAGTATTGGCCGGCCGATATCCATCTGGTTGGCAAGGAAATTGTGCGTTTCCACACGATCATCTGGCCGATTATGCTGCATGCGCTCGGTCTTCCGCTGCCCAAGCAGGTGTTTGGCCACGGATGGCTGGTCATGGGCGGCGGCAAGATGAGCAAATCCAAGGGCAACGTCGTTGACCCGGTGAAGCTCTGCGAGCGGTATTCGTCCGACGCGGTGCGCTATTTCCTCATGCGTGAAATGCCCTTCGGCGCAGACGGCGAGTTCTCCAACGAAGCGCTGATTAAGCGCATCAACGCCGATTTGGCGAACGACTTGGGAAACCTGGTCAGCCGCAGCGTGGCGATGATCGAGAAGTATTTTGACGGCGTGGTGCCCGCGCCCGCCGAGTATACCGAGCTGGATCACAAGCTGATCGAGCAGGCGCAGGGGCTGTGGGTGAACGTCGAGAAGAGCATGAACGCGCTGCAATTCAGCAACGCGCTGACCGAAATCTGGAAGCTCATCGGCGAGTGCAACCGCTATATTGATCTGACGACGCCGTGGGTGCTGGCTAAGAACGAGGCGGATCGGCCTCGGCTGGGCACGGTGCTCTATGTGCTGCTGGAGTGCGCGCGCATCGTGGCGGTGCTCATCGCGCCGACCATGCCGCGCACGCCGGAGCGCATCTTTGCGCAGATTGGCGTGACCGACGAGGCGCTGAAAACATGGGCGTCCGTCAAGGTGTTCGGCGGCGTTGTGCCGGGCAGCAAGGTGCACAAGGGTGAAGCGCTCTTCCCGCGCATTGACGTGGCCAAGGAGCTGGAGCTGCTGGAGGCGGAAAAGCAGGCGGCGCTTGACCATGCCAAGGAAATGGCGGAGAAGGACGCGAAGCAGAATGAGCTGCCCGCGCCGACCGACGAGGAGAAGACGGTCTTCACGCAGCGCGATTTGATTCAGTTTGAGGATTTTGAAAAGGTTCAACTGGTTGTCGCGAAGGTGCTCAAGTGCGAAAAGGTTCCGAAGGCCGACAAACTGCTCATGTCTACGCTCAAGGTAGGCGATACGGAGCGCGTCGTCGTTTCGGGCATCGCCAAGTTCTACACGCCGGAAGAGATGGTGGGCAAGAAGGTTGTGCTGCTGGCGAACCTCGCGCCGCGCAAGATCCGCGGCGTGGAATCCCACGGCATGCTGCTGTGCGCCGCGAGCGCGGACGACAGCAAGCTGAGCCTGCTGACGGTTGATTCTGATATGGAAGACGGCTGCGAAATCGGCTGATGAATCATAAAAGCGCGTCGGCTCCTGCGAGTCGGCGCGTCTTTTGAATGGAGAAGAATGATGACAGAGGAATTGATCGGCCTGTTTGATACGCATGCCCATCCCACGGACGAACGCTTCAATGAGGATCGCGAGCAGATGCTTGCGCGCATGCGTGAAGCAGGGATGCTCTGCATGTGCGTGGGCGCGGATATGATGTCAAGCGCGCAGAGCGTGGCGCTGGCCAATGAAAACGAGAATATCTATGCGGCGGTCGGCGTACATCCGCACGACGCAAAGGATTTCACCGAGGCGGATATTCCGCAGCTAACCCGTTGGCTGACGCAGGAGAAAAAGGTGAAGGCGCTGGGGGAGATCGGGCTGGATTATTACTACGATCTTTCGCCGCGAGAAATTCAAAGAACCGTGTTTGAGCGCCAGCTTGATTTGGCGTATGAACTGAAAAAGCCGGTCATCCTGCATATCCGCGACGCGCACGGCGACACCATCGAAATTCTGCGCGCGCACAGGGACAGGCTGCCGCATTGCGTCGTTCATTGCTGCTCGGCCAGTTGGGAGAGCGCGAAGATCTATCTGTCGCTTGACTGTATGATTTCTTTTGCAGGGCCGGTGACGTTTAAGAAATCGGTCAACCTGCAGGAGGTTGCAAAAAACGTGCCGCTGGATCGCCTGATGATCGAAACGGACAGCCCGTATCTGGCGCCGGAACCTGTTCGAGGCCGCCGCAACGAGCCGCTGAACGTGGGGCATATCTGCCGCCTGATTGCAGCGCTTCGGCAGATGGATGCGCAGCAGCTCTGCGATATTACGCGGGAAAACGGCAGACGCTTTTACGGAATAGACTGAAGATGGAGAAGCAGCCGCAGCAAACGGAGAATCATCCGTGCTGCGGCTGCTTTTTCTTAAATTAAAAGGGGAGAGATCAGCGCTCCTCGCGGAAATACGCAAGGCCTAGGCTTGCCGGAGGCTGGTTTTCGCGCTTCTTGCGCAGCGAGGTGACGACCAGAACAACGATGGTTACCAAATAGGGAACCATCTGAATGAGGTCGGTCACATAGCCGGGCACGGAGATGTGCAGCAGCGTCGGCAAAAATTGATAGAGCCAATAGAGCAGACCGAACAGGTAAGAACCCCAGATGGCGTTGAGCGGCTTCCATGTCGTGAAGATGACCAACGCGACGGCCAGCCAGCCGAGCGCTTCAATCTGCGTTGTGGTTGCCCAAATGCCCTGATTGTAATCCAGCACATAATAAAGGCCGCCGAGGCCGGAAATACCTGCGCCGAGGCAGGTGGCCAGATATTTGTATTTCGTGACGCTGATACCGGCGGCGTCCGCAGTCGCGGGGTTTTCGCCGACGGCGCGCAGATTCAGGCCGATCCGCGTATGATTCAGGATTCGATGCAGGATGACGGCCAGAATGATGGCGGCATAGACCATGAAACCGTAGTTGAAGATCGTTTGGCCGACAATGCCCAAACCGGGAAGCACGGGCAACTTGGTCTGAAAGGTTTTATAGACCATGCTCTGCGTGGCGGTGCTTCCGTTGAGAATGTATACGCCGAAAAAGTTTGCCACGCCCATGCCAAACGTGGTCAGCGCAAGGCCGGTCACGTTTTGATTTGCGCGCAGGCTGATGGTCAAAAAGCTGTAAATCAGGCCGCCCAGCATCGACGCGGCGAAGGCGCAGAGCAGCGAAATCACGACGCAGAGCGCCATGTTCGGATTGGCGGCGGTGTTCTCATACAGATAAGCGCTTGCGAAACCGGCGAATCCGCCCAGATACATGATGCCCGGCACGCCGAGGTTCAGATTGCCGCATTTTTCGGTGACAATTTCGCCCATTGCGCCGTACATGATGATGGTGCCGAAGGGGATGGCGCGCATGATCCATGCGATAAGCGTATCCATCAGCAAACCTCCTTGCCCGCGTGGCCGCGGAAAATCGCCTTGTAGTTAATGAAAAACTCGCTGCCGAGGATGAAGAAGAGGATAACGCCCGCGATGATATCGCTGGCAAAGTCGTTGAGGTTGTATGCGGAGGCGATTTCTGCCGCGCCCTTTTCAAGGAAGATCAGCAGGAAGGAAATCAGCGCCATCGTAAACGTGTTGAATTTGGCCAGCCATGCGACAATGATGGCGGTGAAGCCGTTTCCGCCTGCCGTGCCGGTGGAAATCGCCTGATCGCGCCCGCCGACAATCAAAAAGCCCGTTAGGCCGCACAGTGCGCCGGAGAGGATCATGGTGCGGATAATCACCTTTCCGACGTTAATGCCCGCGTAGCGCGCGGTGTTTTCGCTCTCGCCGACGACGGAAATTTCATAGCCCTGTTTGGAATAGCGCAGGTAGCAATACATGATGATTGTCAGCGCGACGACGACGATCAAATTGATGGTATAACGCTGCCCCATGATCTGCGGGAACCAGCCGGCCTTGGTCTTCATGTTCAGCTTGCCCAAGCTGGAAGCCTGACCGCGCCAGATGTTGACGCAGCAGGCGACGATTTGAATTGCGACGTAATTCATCATCAGCGTGAAGAGGGTTTCGTTTGTGGAGAAGCGCGCTTTGAACCACGCGGGGATGAAGCCCCACAGCGCACCGGCCAGAACGCTGGCGACGAGCATTGCCGTATACAGCAGCGTATTCGGGACCTTTCCGCCGTAATAGACCATCACAGCGGCGGTGGCCAACGCCCCCATCAGAACCTGTCCCTCCGCGCCCGTGTTCCAGAAACGCATTTTGAAGGCCGGAGCCAGCGCAATGCCGATCAGCAGGAGAGAGGAGAGGTCGCGCATCGCCCATGAAAAGCGCATGGACGTGCTGAACGTGCCCTGAATCATTGCCTTGTAAACGTCAATCGGGTTCAGCCCGGTCACAAAGAAGATGAACAGCGCATCCGCCACCAAGGCAAGCGCGACGGCGGCGAGGCGAACGAGCACCTTCTTTTTCAGGGGCATTTCACCGCGCTTGACGACGCGAACAAACGGCTCATGCATGGTTTTGCTTTGCATCAGGCGACGCCTCCTTTTTCCTGCGGCTCGCGGAGTTTGGTCATCATCAAGCCGATTTCTTCCTTATTGGTCTTGCGTCCTTCCACAATACCGTTGTTTTTGCCGCCGCAGAGCACGAGCACGCGGTCGCACAGGTCGATCAGCACGTCCAGATCCTCGCCAACATAGATGATGGCGACGCCCTTCTTTTTCTGCTCGTTGAGCAGGTGATAGATGGTGTAGCTCGTGTTGATGTCAAGGCCGCGAACGGCGTAAGCGGTCATCAGCACGGACGGACTTGCTGCAATCTCGCGGCCAACGAGCACCTTCTGGACATTGCCGCCGGAGAGGCGGGAAACGGGCGTGGTGACCGACGGCGTAACCACGCCGAGCGAATCCTTGATTTCTTCGGCCAAGTGGCGCGGCGCGCGGCGGTCGGCGATGGGGGAATGTCCCTGACCGTAGCTCTTGAGCATCATGTTGTCAATCATGCCCATGGAGCCGACCAGACCCATGCCCAGACGATCCTCCGGCACGAAGGAGAGATGAACGCCCATATCGCGGATATCCTTCGGGGATTTGCCGATGAGCTGTTCTGCCGTGGAATCGCGATCGTCGTCAGGGTAATAGACGACGCTGGAATGGGGATCGGTCTGCTGCAAACCGGCGATGGCTTCCAGCAATTCCTTCTGGCCGTTGCCGGAGATGCCCGCAATGCCCAGAATTTCGCCGCTAAACGCCTCGAAGGAGATATTATCCAGCACACGCACGCCTTCGGCATTGGTCACACTGAGGTTGTGAACGCTCAGACGGAGATGCGGATTGACCGGTTCGGGCCGCTCGATGTTCAATTCAACCTTTTTGCCGACCATCATTTCGGTCAGCGACGCCTCGCTTGCGCCTGCGGTTTCCACCGTGCCGACGTATTCGCCTTTGCGCAGGATGGCCACGCGGTCGGAAATCTCCAGCACCTCGTGCAGCTTGTGGGTGATGATGATGATAGATTTTCCATCCTGACGCATGTTGCGCATGACGCGGAACAGCTTCTCCGTTTCCTGCGGCGTGAGCACGGCGGTCGGTTCGTCCAGAATCAGAATCTGCGCGCCGCGATAGAGCATTTTGATGATTTCAAGCGTCTGCTTCTGGCTGACGCTCATTTCATAGACCTTCTGATCCAGATCAATATCAAATGCGTAGCGGTCGCAGATTTCGCGCGCCTTTTGACGGATGGCCTTGAGGTCATATTTTTCGTGCTGATCCATCACGAGCGCGATGTTTTCCACCGCCGTGAATACGTCGATGAGCTTGAAATGCTGGTGAACCATGCCGATGCCCAGCGCGTAAGCGTCCTTGGGGCTGCGGATCTCCGCAGGCTTTTCATCGACCTGAATTTCGCCGCTGTCCGGGTAATAGATACCGGCGATCATGTTCATCAGGGTGGTTTTTCCGCTTCCGTTTTCGCCCAGCAGGGAGAGAATTTCGCCGCGGCGGACGGTCAGAAAAACGTCTTTGTTGGCAACGACGCTGCCGAAAGTCTTGGTGATATGGCGCAATTCAATGGCGTTTTGCATAAGCTGCCGCTCACTCCTTCAAGTAGATAAACAGCGAAAAGGGAAGCGAATGGCTTCCCTTTTCGTTTTAGACTCGGGTGGGGGATTACTGGGCGTCCTCCACGATGCCGTCGATACGGAGGGTGAAGTACGGAGCGCTGCGGAAGGTGGATTCCTCAAACGCGCCATCCACAATGCCTTCGTAGGTCTCGCCCTGATAGGAGACGGTGCCGGTCGCCCAGTCCATGATGGTCATGTCGCAGGGCGCGGAGGTAACGGTCTCGCCGTTCACGGTGAAGGTGGCGGTGTCGAAGACCTTCAGGCTGCCGTCGCGCAGAGCGGCTTCAACCTCGGCGACCTTCTCGGCGGTGCCGGCGGCGCAGGACGGGCCGAATCCGGTGACGGCAACCGCGCCGTCATCATAGCCCTTCGCCCAGTCGGGCGCGATCTCCTCGCCGTTGAGTGCGGCCTCGAACAGCTCCTTGTAGAACACGGACCAAACGTTGGTGGCAGAGGTCAGCGCAGCGGTCGGGGCGGTCGGGAGCATATCAATGTTGTAGCCGATGGAGTAGCAGACGGTGCCGGCATCTTGAAGCTTCTGAACCGCAGCCGGAGCGCCGGTGGAGTCGGCATGCTGACCGATGATGACGCAGCCCTTCGCGACGAGCGCCTCGGCGGCAGCGCCTTCCTTGTCGATATCAAACCAGGAGTTGGTATACATGACCTCCATGGTCACGTTCGGAACGATGGAGCGAACGCCCAGGAAGAAAGCGGTATAGCCGGAGATGACCTCGGCGTAGTTATAAGCGCCGACGTAGCCGATCTTCACGTTGCCGTCCGCATCAAAAGAGTTGGGCTGCTTTTCAGCGGAGAGGGTGCCGTCGTCGAGCATTTCGGCGATCTTCATGCCGGCCACAACGCCGGATACGTAGCGGGACTGATACACCTTGGTGAAGGCGTTCTTGAAGTTATCAAGGCCGGAAAGCGCGGCGAAGTCGCCGGTCATGGCAACGAAGGTCACGTCCGGATATTCCTCAGCGGCCAGCGCCATATAGCTCTGATGGCCGTAGGAGTTGGAGATGATCAGGTTGCAGCCCTGACCCACAAGGTCGAGCGCGCTGTCGTAGCAGGTCTGATCTTCGGGAACCTTGTACTTCCAAACGATGCTGTCGGAAAGACCCAACTCGGCGGCAGCCTGCTTGATGCCCTCCATGTGGGCGAGGGTGTAGCCCTCGGTCTCATCACCGAGCATCACAGCGCCAATCTTCAGGTCGGCGGCCAGCGCGATGCAGGCGGTCATGCACAGCATAGCGGCGAGCACCAGAGCAATCAGCTTCTTCATGCGTGTTTCCTCCTTGAATTGAACCGATGAACGAAATTTTGATGACGCAGACATGATACATCTTTTTCGTCCCGTTGTAAAGAGAAAAATGAAAAATAACAAGAAGAATATCGAATAAAACACGAACTACATAATCGAACGTTCGGAATAATACGAACGATAGCGATGAAAAGCACGGCAAGAAGGCGGAATGGGATCAGTGAGTGGGGACAATTTCCAGCCAATATCCGTCGGGATCTTCAATGAAATAGATGCCCATCGCTTTGTTTTCAAAGCAGATGCAGCCCATCTGGCTGTGTTTCTCGTGCGCGGCGGCGAAATCATCCGTGCGGAAGGCCAGATGGAATTCACATTCGCCCAGATCATATTTCTGCGGATGGTCGCGCAGCCACGTCAGCTCCAATTCAAAGGTTTCGGTGTCGTCGGCCATGTAGACAATGACGAACGAACCGTCCGCCGCGTTCTTGCGCCGCACCTCGTGCAGCCCCAGCGCCTTTTCATAAAAGGAAATGGATGCGTCGAGGTTGCTGACGTTGTAGTTTTCGTGAATCATGGTGAAAGCCATAGGGAATCCTCCTTTTTAGATTTGATGTTACAAACAGTATACCATAACGCCGGGCGAAAAGAAAAGCAATTTGTCTGCTTTCATTTACAAAATGGAAAGGATATGATATAGTAAATCCGTCGCGGCTTTTCGCGATGCGGGAGTGGAATTTGAAAGAATCGGGCGTCATGCTGCTTTCAAATGGATGTTTTCGCAGAAAGGCGGTTTTATCAGTTATGAAGCTTGGTTTTATCGGCGCGGGCAATATGGGCTCGGCCATTATAAGCGGTATTTTGAATAAAGGGGCGCTTCCGGCCGATTGCATTTACGTCAGCCGCAAACACCCGGAAAAAGGCGCGGAATTGGCGCAAAAGGGTGTTCATATTATGAAAGACAACCTTTCGCTGGCTCAGGCCGTCGATTGCGTTCTGCTGGCCGTCAAGCCTGTTTACGCTGCGGATGTCATTCGAGAGGTTTACGATGCGCTGAATGGAAAATTCGTCATTTCCATCGTTGCCGGATGGACATATGAAATGCTGAAGGATGCGCTGCCTGACGCCGCGCGTTTTGTGCGCGTCATGCCCAATACGCCGCTCGCGGTCGGAGAGGGCATGAGCCTGATTTCCAGCCTGTTCACCTGCACGGATGCGGAATTTGATTTTGCGAAATCCGTCTTTGCCGCCGCCGGAAAAGTCGCCGTGGTGGAGGATCACGTCTATACGCCCGCAAACGGCATCAGCGGCTGCGGCCCGGCCTTTGTATATGCCTTTATCGAGGCCATGGCGGATGGCGGCGTTCGCTACGGCGTGCCGCGCGCACTGGCATATGAATTGGCTGCGCAAACGCTTGTCGGCGCGGCGAAAATGGTGCTTGAGACAGGCGAACATCCCGGCCGATTGAAGGATGCGGTCTGCTCTCCGGGCGGCACGACGATAGAGGGAATGTATGCGCTTGAAAAGGGTGGCATGCGCGCCGCCGTCATGGACGCGGTCGGCGCGACTGTCGAAAAGACCATGCGCATGGCGAAAAAATAAAGGACATCTGCATTTAACGCTGATGTTATGTATTGAAACGACGAGGTTTTTGTGAAAGAGATCATCATGTATACCGACGGGGCCTGTTCCGGAAATCCGGGTCCCGGCGGCTGGGGAACCGTGCTCATGTTCGGCGAGCACAAAAAAGAAATTTCCGGCTTTATGCCGGATACCACGAACAACCGGATGGAGCTGTTCGCCGCCGTGCAGGGGTTCACGGCGCTCAAACAGCCGTGCGCCGTGACGCTGTATTCGGATTCGGCCTATCTGGTCAATGCGTTTAAGCAGAACTGGATCGACGGCTGGCAGCGAAACGGCTGGAAAACAGCGGCCAAGAAGCCCGTTGAAAATCAGGACCTTTGGAAATGGCTGCTGACAGTCATGCAGCCGCATCAGGTGACGATCATCAAGGTGAAGGGACATGCGGATAATCCGTGGAACAACCGCTGCGACGAATTGGCGACCGGGCAGATTCGCAGCCATCGAAACGGCTGAAATCGGTGCCGATTTTCAAAAGAACGCCTTTTTCAACGCAGAGGGAAGGATTTACAAGACTTCGCGAAACGCCGGTTTTACGAAGTCTATGGCGAGGTGAAGCGATTTTATGCCCAACGATTACCACACGCAGGCTCAGTTGACCCGGACGCGGCGTTTACGCGAGTTTCAACGCGAATTGCCGGATTTCTGCTCCGATTACTTTATGGCCATCGAACAACAGACCAGCGTTTTAACTCGGCTCAGCTATGCCTACGATCTCAAGCTCTTTTTTCAATATCTGTCTGACGAGCTGCCCAAATTTGGCGGAAAACCCGTTGTGTCGTTTACCGCCGCGGATATTCAGCAGGTCACCAAGCAGGATTTGGAACGCTACGCGCGCTATTTGACGCTCTACGTCAAGAATGAAACGCTTGAAGACGGCGAAATTGCTTCCCGCGAAATGACCAACCATGAATACGGTATCAAGCGCAAATACGCTTCCCTCCGCGCCTTTTATAAATATCTGTTTGCGGAAGGCTTGATTGAAAGCAACACGGCTTCGCTGATCCCGCTGCCCAAGCTTCACGAGCATGCCATCATTCGCCTTGACGTGGACGAAGTCGCGCGCATTCTGGATGTCGCTGAAAGCGGACAGTCCCTGCCGAAGGCCTGCCAGAAATACCACCATGTGACCCGGAAACGCGACGTGGCCATGCTGTCGCTGTTCTTGGGCACGGGTATTCGAATCAGCGAATGTGTCGGGCTGAATATCGACGATTTTGACTTTGAGCAAAACGCCTTCGTCGTCACCCGAAAAGGCGGCAAGGAAGTTATTTTATACCTTTCCGACGAGGTCGCGGACGCGCTCAAGGACTATCTGGCGGAGCGCAAGGAAATCGAGGCGCTTCCCGGCCATGAAAACGCCTTCTTTTTGTCGATTCAGCGGCGGCGGATCACGCAGCGCGCCGTTGAAAACATGGTCAAAAAATATGCGGCGATTGCCGCGCCGCTCAAGAAGAAAATCAGCCCGCATAAGCTCCGCAGCACCTTCGGCACCAATCTTTACCGTGAAACCGGAGATATTTATCTCGTTGCCGATGTGCTGGGACATTCGGATGTCAACACGACGCGCAAACACTACGCGGCCATCGCCGAGGATCATCGCCGTATTGCCGCGCAGAAAACCGTCTTGCGCGAAGACCCTGTTCATCTCAAATCGCCCGAATGAGAATTATTTTGTTTTTTCAGATAAATTCGTTTCAAACAAAACCCCGAACGGCGCGAACAAGACTTCGCAAAACCGTTCGGGGTTCATATTTATCTTTGATTGCCTCGCACAAACGGAAAAAGATCGTCCCCGAAGATATCGTCGTCCTCGTCGGGCGCATCGAGCGTCTCTTCGTCGTACAGATAATCGCTGGGATTCATCGTTTCATCAACGATGCCATCTACTTTAATGGCTCGATACTCCGGGCTTTTATCGGTATGATCCAGCCCAATGCACTTGCCGCAGTTGTCGCAAATCTTCGTTGGATCGAGATCGCACATATTACATTCGCCGCACTCGATGCATACTCGATCATATAAAACACAGCGTTTTGTTTCCATTGCCCTATCCCCTCTTCCTGTCGGCTCATTATAGCACCGTTTTGAAGCGCAATCAAGCATTTTTCGGCAGAAACGCGAACATATGTTTGATGTTTCTTGCTTTTTTTCGATTTGATATGGTATAATGTTCAAAAGATTGACAATGGAAGGAATGTGGAAGCGATGACCGATCGGAAGCCACGCGGAGACATGCAGGCTCGAATTCTGGCCTACATCGAGCAGGAAATCAGAACGCGCGGATACGCGCCCTCTGTTCGGGAAATCGGCGAGGCCGTCGGCTTGAAATCCACCTCGACGGTGCACGGCCATCTGACGCGGATGGAAAAGAAGGGGCTTCTTCGTCGCGACGCCATGAAGCCGCGCGCGATTGGTTTATCCGCCGCGTTTTCGCCCTTTGATGAAAACGCTTCGCTTCGCGAAATCCCCGTGGTCGGCCGCGTTGCGGCGGGAACCCCCATCCTTGCGGAAGAAAACATCGAGGAAACCATGACCCTGCCGGAGGAAATGGTTGGGAGCGGCGAGCTGTTCATTTTGCGCGTTCGCGGGGAAAGCATGATTCAGGCGGGCATTATGAACGACGATTATATCGTCGTTCACAGGCAGATGAATGCCAATAACGGCGAAATTGTCGTTGCCATGATCGACGATGAAGCGACCGTGAAGCGCTTTTATAAGGAAAACGGACATATTCGCCTTCAACCCGAAAATGACGCTATGGAGCCCATCATCGTGCCGGAGGTTACGATCTTGGGAAAGGTCGTCAGCCTGATCCGAAAATTTTAAGAGCGCACCCGCTTTGGATGCGCTCTTCATACGTTCAGTCAGCTTACTCGTCAAAATCAAACTCGTCGCCGGCCTGCTCCTTGAAGATATCAAACACCTTCTGGAGCACGTCCTCGTCGTCCACGCCGACATAGGTGACTTCGTCCTCGTCGTCCGATTCCGCATCCTCCATCACCTGAAGGATGACAACCTCGCCGTCGTCGTCATCGGTCGGCAGCAGCACGACATACTCGTTGCCTTCGTACTCGATGGACGCGCAGAACTCAAACTCCACATCGGTGCCGTCTTCATCGGTCAGAACGATGATGTTATCATTCTCCATCTTTTCCATATCATCCATGGTTAAAACCCTCGCTTTCGTCATACGATACAAACCGAAGTCCGTATCTGTATATAAGAATATCACAGAAAAAGATATTATGCAATGCTTTCCTTAAAATTTTGTCGTGCAACGGAGGTAAAAGCATGGCTTATTGTCAATCCCTGCTGCTCTACGGCTCGGCAGACGCCCGAGACCGTGCGCGTGCCCTGCTGGAAAATCTGCCGCAGGTGCGCCGTGTCGATGCGAAAGGCGGCCAACTGCTGCTGCTGCTCCATACGCCGATTGCCGAAAGCGAGTATTTGACCCTGCTTGAAAAAAGCGGCGTCAGCGGCTTTTCCCTTTGCCGCTGACGCCTGTTTTATGCGTTTTCAAGGAAGGGCGTTCCGCCTTCCTTATAGCAAAGCGTTCCAAAGTCATCGAAGACAAGCGAAATCGGCTTGCTGTCGATGTATTTCAGAATTTCATCCATGCGGATGCTGTCGCGGAAACTGACGAACGAAAAGCTCACACCCGTGCGTTTGGCGCGCCCCGTGCGGCCGATTCGGTGGACGTAAAACTCCTGCTTATCCGGCAGGTCGTAGTTGAACACTGCCTCCACATCGTCCACGTCAATGCCGCGCGCTGCAACGTCCGTCGCCACCAGAATTTCAAATTCGCCTTTTCTGAAGCCGGACATCACCTTATCCCGGAAGGACTGGCGCACATCGCCATGGAGACATTCCGCCTGATAGCCCGCTTTTTTCAGCCGGTCACAGAGTCTGGCCGTCATATCCTTGGTGTTGCAGAAAATCATCACGCGCTTATATTGATCCGAATCGAGCAGATACAGCAGATGCTCATACTTTTGTTTCTGATCGGATTCGATGATGTACTGCGTGATGTTCGGCTTGTTTTCCGCCTCGGCCTGCACGACAATTTCAATCGGATCGTGTTGATATTTCCACGAAACGGTCAGCACGTCCTGATTGGTCGTCGCGCTGAACATGACAAGCTGACGGTTGGGATCTGCGCTCTCGATGATCTTTTCAACATCTTGCACAAAGCCCATTTTCAGCATCTCGTCCGCCTCGTCCAGCACCATCGTGTGCACCGTACCCAGACGGATATTGCCCCGCTGCATGTGATCCAGCAAACGCCCCGGTGTGGCGACAAGCACCTGCGGCTTTCGGCTCAGCGCGCTCATCTGCTTGCCAAACGGCTGACCGCCATAGATGACGGCAATTTTCAGCCCCTTGATAAAATGCGCCAGATGGGTCAGCTCGTCGGCGATCTGCTGCGCCAATTCGCGGGTCGGCGCGAGCACAACCTCCTGAATATTGCTGTCGTCCAGATTGACGTATTCCAGCATCGGGATGCCGAATCCCAGCGTTTTACCGGTTCCCGTCGGCGCAATCGCAATGATATCGTGCCCGTCCATCATAAGCGGAATACACTTCTGCTGGATGGCCGTCAGGTTTTGAAAACCCATCCAATCAAAGGCCTGAACAACCTCCCGGCTGATCCCCATCTCTTCAAGCGGATGGATTGCTGCTGTCTGTGTCTCGTTCAAGATTCTATCCTCTCACTTCTTATCCATTCTCTCGTATTATTGTATCTCACAGCGGTTGATGTTGCAAGCACTTCCCATCATTTTCGTGAAAGTTATCCGCTTTTTCAAGCGTTTCCGCGGCGATTGCGCGGGGATTTTGCATCAGGGCGCGAATCACTTGTTCTTCATCCACCCATTCTTCGCCGATTCGAAAAAGCGCCGCGCGGTTGTCCGCGATGGCATCGACGAACGACAGCAGCGCAGCCTCCGGCGCAGCCGCATACAGCTTGAGCGAAACCGGCGATTTTTTATCCGGCTGGCGCTCCTGCAAAAGCGCATACAGATTTTCAAGCTGCAAGGCCGAGCGATTTTGATGCGCGTAGACGATGAGATATCCCCCGACGAGCAGCAGCGAAAGATTCAGCTTTTCCCACAGAATCGCGCCGTAAAGGCCGAACACAATCAGCGTCGCGCCGACAACCATGCCGCCCAGAGACAGCGCCTTCGTCAGCGCGGCAATCGGGAACACGTAATACCCCACACAAAAGATCATCCGGCCGCCGTCCAGCGGCAGAACGGGCAGAAGGTTGAGAAACAGCATGCCCGCATGCATGAAAAGCGTCTGCTGCAAAAAGGGTTGCGGCAGGCGCTTGGCCCAGGGCATGGACAGCAGCCAAAGCATCGCGTAATTCGCAAGCGGCCCCGCCCCGGCAACGGCCAGTCCCCGAAGCCCCTTCATGGCGCTTACGCCGAAGGGATAACGAATCACCCCGCCGAACGGCGTAAATTCAACGGATTCCGCTTTTTCGCCCAGCCAGTATCCCGCCAGCAGATGCGCCAGCTCGTGAATCAGCAGCGCGAGAAACGCGCCCACACATGTCCAGATCGAGCTGAAAACCGCAATGCTCAGGAAATAGAGCACGCAGAGCGGCTGTATTTTGAGCTTCACGGGGCGAACACGGGCATTACGGATAGCCCGTCTTTCCGTAGTTCAAAGGCGGCCATGCCCGACATGGTGCCGATGGCCGCGCCGGAGGCGACGCTTTCCCCTTCCTGAACGCAAACGTCGCTCAGGCCGCTGTAAACCGATTCAAAGCCGTTTGGGTGCAGAATACGCACCGTATACTCGTTTTGCCGGTTTCGGACGGTATTCATCACCTCGCCGGCCATGCAGCAGTTCATTTCGCCGTTCCCCTCGTATTCCATCCACGGTTCATCCGCGCTCCATGCATGAAGCAGTTTTGTTTCCGTCGGCAGAATCGACGCGCATGTTTGTGCATCGTCGCCGCCTTCGAGAAAAACCATGGCGCTTTCCGGCAATATATTGCTGACAAATTGCAGCCGCCCCAGTGTTTCATCATATTCAAAACCCGCCGTCACATGGCTCATAACGGCCTGAACGTCGCCGCCGAAAAGCGCTGTTGTAACGGCGGCCGCCCCTATGCAGAGAAAAACGGCTGCCAAAGGCACGGACCTTCTCAGCAGCCGCTTATCCCATTTGAACCGCCTGCGATGAGGCGTTTTCGCTGTCCATTCATGCCGCTCACGCGGCTTCATCTGCGCCATGACCACTTTACGCTTGCCGTTGTCCATGCCGCTTCGCCCTCCTTCACATTTCTGCTCAACCCTATGCGGAGGGACTTTTTATCAGAACTACGAGCGCTTGGTCTTCAAATCGACCGAGCTCTTATGCTGGGTTACGTTGAGCACCAAGCCCACGCCGGCCATATTCACTACCAGGTTGGTTCCACCGTAGCTGATGAACGGAAGCGGGATTCCCGTGATGGGCATGACGCCGATGCACATGCCGATGTTTTCATACACGTGGAAAACCAGCATGGCCATCACGCCGATGATGATGAGCTGACCGAATTTATCGTTGGTGTGAAATGCCAGAACCAGCATGCGGTAGATGACGAACGCATAGAGCGCCAGAAGCACCAGCGAGCCGAAAAACCCCAGCGTTTCGCCGACAACCGAGAAAATAAAGTCGGTGTGATTTTCGGGCACATAGTTGAGGTGGGTCAGCGTGCCTTCCGCCCATGCGCCCTTGCCATATAATCCGCCGGAACCGATGGTGATCTTGGAATTTACAATCTGATAACTGCTGCCGGTCGGGTCGGATTCCGGGTTTATAAACGCAACCAGCCGCAGCCAGCGGAAGTTATTGGTGGAAGCCAGATAGAAAATAATCGGCGTAATTCCCGCCGCGACAATGCCGCCCAGCAGAAACATCCATTTCAGCTCAAAGCCCGAGACAAACAGAAGCGCGATGAAGATGATACAGAAAACCATCAGCGTACCAATGTCCGGCTGCGCGGCGATCAGGAGCGCCGGAATGCCGAAATGCATACAGATATAAACAAAGTATCGGAAATTCGGGATGGGTCTGTCCGGATAGCGCGTCAGCGCCTTTGAAAGGGTGATAATCAGCGCCAATTTGGCCAGCTCGGAGGGCTGGAAGGTGCGATCCAGAAACTGGAACCAGCCGCTGACGCCGTTGATCTTGGATGTTGTCAGCACCAGACCGAGTAGAAGCACATCTACAAAATAGATCACCGGCCACAGCCGCCCGATGATGTTATAGTTGATCGACATGATGATCGCCACAACCACCATGCTCACCACAACCCACATCAACTGAAGACGGCCGTTGTTTGCGTCCATAATCAGATCCTGCAAAGAGCGGTCTGAGCCGAGGGACGGGTTGAAGTTTGCAATGGTGATCGCCAACACCCCGTACAGCGCAAGCAGATAGCTTGTTACCAGCAGCGGCCAGTCAAAATGCGGCTTGGACAGCCTGTTGTTTTCCGAAAAGAACATGATTCGATCTCCTTGTTATTTGGCCTCGTCCAGCAACGCATCCGTTAGCTGCGCAAGCGCCCTGCGCGCAGGACCGTCACATTCCAGCGCGATTCGTCCCTTTTGCGAGCAAGCCGCAACGGAATCGTCCTCGGGAATACACCCTGCCAACGGACAATCCAGCGTCATTTCCACTGTTTTTGCGTCATACTGCGCCTTTTTTCGAACACGCTGCGCCGTTGCACGATTGACAACGAGCCGCCTTTCCTCCATGCCGATCCCGGCTTTGGTCATCATGCGCTCGCTGGCGCGGATGGAGGCATCGTCCGGACGGGTCACGATCACGCGAACATCGTCGCGCCCCGGCAGTTCGCGGCCCATTGCAAAATGACCCGTTTGGCAGTCGATCACCAGCACGTCGCAGAGCGAATGGAGCGCAAGCATCGTGCTCGTCAGCTCTGTGACCGGCACATCGTCGTAAAGCGACGCGCAGGCAAAGCGCAGGTTTTCGTATTTCGGCGCTTTGTACAACGCGGCTTCCAGACCAGCCTGCCGATTCGCGACGTCCGCCATGTCCAGAACGACCACGTTCTCCAGCCCGAGCGCCAAATCGCACGCGCGGCTGACGCCCGAAGCGTCGAGCAGAATCGTCCGCTTGCCCCGTTTCGCGGCGCTGACCGCCAGCGAAAGCGCGATCATCGTCTTTCCGACGCCGCCGCAGCCTGAGCACACAGCATATATTTTTGCCATCGTTGTTCTCCGATATCAATACGCGAGCGAATTGGAAGGCGGCATGGTATCTTCTCCATCCAGTCCCATGTGTTCCAAATAATAATTCAGCACTTCACGAATCGTGATGGAGCAGTAGGAGCCGCTGTAGCCGTGCGGAATATAGACGCAGACAGCGATTTGCGGATCGTCAAAAGGCGCAAACGCAACCATCCATGCGTTGTTTTCAAGGTCGATGGTCGTCTTTTCTGCCGTTCCCGTTTTTGCACCCATCTTTGCGCCGACGTCCGCATATTCGCCCTTATAGAATTTCGCAGCAGTACCGTCGTCGCCGGTAACGCCGCTCATGCCCTTTCGCAGCGCCGCCAGATATTCCTGCACCCCTTCGCCCTCGATTTCGGAAGCCAGAATCGGGGTGCTTTCGCTCAATACTTCGCCGTCCGGGGAGATGATGGAGTCGATCAGCCGCAGGTCATATACCTTGCCGCCGTTCGCAACGGCCGCCACATAGCGCGCCATCTCGACCGGCGTAACCGTGGTGATCGACTGACCGACCGCGGCCATGATCGCCTCCGAACCGCCCCACTTAATTTCGTTCAGCATGCGGAAGGTATCGCCGGCTACAATCTGCAAATAGACGAGCTCGCGCGGCATATCCAATTCTTCCATCAGGATGGTTCGGATTTCCGGCAGCCAGTCATTCTGGTTGTAATCAACGGCCATATCCATCAGCCGCTTCACGCATTTGTTCAGTTTTTCCTCGTCGAAGGTCATGTTATACTTTTCACCGACGTCAACGAGGTGCTTTTTGATGTTGTTGAAGACGATCGAAGGTCTCCATGTCGATTGCTCCGCGGCGCTGATGGCCTTGTTTTTGTCATACAGCGTCGTCTGGCTGGCGACATAGCCTTGCAGCTCGCCGGGCAGATCGATTCCCGTCTTGGTCGTAAGCCCATAGAGCGCCGCTGTCTTGTAGAGCTGATCGTCCGTATGCTCATACAGGCGCGAACCGACCGTGTAGAAGAAGTAGTTGCAGGAATGGGTGATGCCTTCTACGACGGTCTGATTGGCGTGCAGGCTCAGCCTGTTCTGGTTCAGCCAGCAGCGCGGCGGGTTGGTTTTATCGTATTTGTCAAACAGGCCGTCGTCGCTGATCTGCTCCGCCAGCGTAAGCTGACCGTTCAGCAGACCCGCCGTTGCCGTCACCATCTTAAAAATGGAGCCGGGCGTATCGCGGGAGCCGATGGCGTAATTGACCAGCGGGTTTCGGGAATCCAGCAGGATATTGGCCGCCGCATCGCCGCCGACGATAAACGCATTGGGATCATAGGGCGGATAGCTCGCCAGCGCCAGAACACGGCCTTCCATGTCGATGACGACGACCGCGCCCTTTTCCGCCAACTCAATCGGGTTGGTTTCAAAATCGCGCGTCGTGCCCTGAAGGTCGGCCTTGTTCTTATCCAGCCAGGAATCGCTGTTGAGCAAAGTCTCCTGCTGATCGCGGATGTAGTTGATGTTTTCTTCCAGCGCATTTTCTGCGACGCGCTGGAGGTTTGAGTCGATGGTCAGCTTGATGTTGTTGCCATCCGTCGCCTCTGTCGAGGAGAGCGTCCTGCTAACCGCGCCATACCGGTCAATTTCCACCACGCGCTTGCCTACGCGCTGCGTTGTGCAGGCGGAAAGCCAATCCTCCATGGTCTTTTCCACACCATCGAGGCCGATCAAATCCGACAGCGCGTAGCCCTTGTCCTTGTAGGACGTGTAATACGTGTCGTAGTTCTGAATCTTGCCGATATAGCCGACTACATGGCAGGCCAGCGTGCCGTTCGGATAAACGCGCTGCGTGCTCACGGAAACGCTGATGCCTTCCATCGTCAGCGCCTTTGCCTCGATTTCGATGACGGTCTCCCAACTGACGTTGGAGGCGATTGTGATCGGCTGAGACAGGAAGGCGTTATTCTGCATCGTTTCCCAGACGCTGAGCACCTGAATCTTCTTTTCCGTGCTCAGTTCCTCGGGAATTCTATACTTGCTGCACAGCTTTTCAAAAAGCTGCTGCTGCGGGTAAGCCGTGGTGCTGCTGACGTAAAAGTTGCTGCGCCACATCTTCTCGCGCGCGTCCTGCTGCGCCTGCGTATACTTGTTGTTGTTCCACGTGAAGACCCAGAGCCCCGTCATTTCATCCTGCACGAGGGAGAACGAGGTATTCAGCGTGCCGCCGTTTTTCTCGATGATATCGATGACGTTGATGATCGCGTTCGTATAAACCTTGTATTGGCTGATCGTCTTGCCCGTCGTCTCGTCAATGTCGGTCGGCGTGTAATTGGGATCGCGGTAGAACTGCACGTTGTAAATCTGCTTATCATAGGCAAGCGTCAGCGAGTTGACGTCCATGATGGTGCCGCGCGAACCCTGACTGGTGATGGTCTTGGTCTTCTTGCTTTCCGCGCTGGAAAGGTTATCGTCATAGCCGGCAATCTGCAGATTAAACAGGCGCGTGATCAAAACGCCGAAGAGCAGCGCCACCACGCACGCAATCGTCCGATATCGCCCCAGATACTTTTTATTCACAGAACACAAAACCTCCGAAAGTGTTTAACGATTGTTTCCCATGACGTCTGAATCTCCCGTCAAATCATCGCCATGCTTCCTCTTAAACGGATGGACGCTCATAATTTTATGCACGACGAACGAGCCGGGCAGAATCATGGCCGAGCTGTATGCAGCGCAGAGCAGCGCGCGCAGAATCGTCACCATGCTCTGTTCTGCGCCGATGAGAAACAGATAGCCGATATAGACGATCTCTCGCATCAGCGTCAGGAAAAAGCAGATGAGCATCAATTCCAGATAGCTTTTGTGTTTTACTTTTCTGAGCTTCACGTTCATTGCGCGGCGCAGCATCGGCGATGCCCACCCGATGAACGTGTAGCAAACCAGATTGATCGCCAGAACGTAGCCTACGCTTGCGTCGTACAGCATGGCGAGCAGGCTGCCGGCGCAAAACCCCCCATATGCGCCGGTATAGCCTGTCAGCAGCACGAGAAAGACCGTCAGCATGTCCGGCGCAATCGTCGCGATTCGGATGTACTTGACCAAATCCGTCTGACACACGCACGCCAGAATCACCGTTATGACAATCCGTATTGCTCTTGACATCTTCTCACCTCATGCCGTCGGCTCACAGATCATCCGGGAAAGGCGCGTCAACCTCGGGATCATTGTAAATAGGCTCGGGCGTCATTTCCGGCGCAGGCGTCGGCGTTGTGATGCGCTCCGCCAGATCGCCCATGGCCTCCTCGTCAATCATAATGTCCAGCGTTTCGGGCGTCGGGGTCGGCGTTACGCGCCCCGGCGCATCCGGCAACGGAACAGGCGTGGAATTCGTCAGGCGCTCCTCTTCGATCACAGCCTGCGGTCTGGCCGTCGCGACAGGCGCGATGATGACCTCCGTGTTGTCGTAGTTGTCCGGCATTTCCTCAACGTCGGCATAGTACCGCAAGACAAGCACATTTTCGATATGCTCAAAGTCCGCGGCAGGCTCCACGACAATATAATGCTTGTTATCTTCGATGGCACGGGTACTCTCGCGGACGTATCCGATCAACAGACCCTTCGGGAAGGATACGCCTACGCCGGAAGTAATCACCCGGTCGCCCGGCCGGGGTACGCTGTCTGCGGAGAGATAGTACATGCGGCAGAGCGGCTCGCCCGTGCTGCCCAGCGTGCCCTTGACAGCGCCTTGGTCGCGGCTGCTTTCAATCAGCGCGGCAAGGCTGGCCTGATCGTCGATAATCGTGATGACCTTCGACGTGGTATCAAAGACCTCGTATGTGTAGCCCACCAGACCTTCGGATGTGATGACGGCCATCTGCGTATCTACGCCGTCTTTTTTGCCTTTGTTGATGGTAAACGTAGAGAAATAGTTGCCCGTTTCACTGGCGATGACGTGCGCGAGCATCGGGTTCATCGTCGAACGTGTATCATATTCGCCAAGCAGGGCGCGAAGCTGCGTGTTTTCCTGCTCAAGCTCTTCGTAGAGGATGCTGCGCAGCGTCAGCTCGTCGTTTTGCGCCTTGAGCTGATTGTATTCGTATTCGATATTGCTTCTCAGCTTCACGCGATACAGATAACTGGAGATATTCTGACTGGCCTGAGACACGAAACCCTGCACCGGCGTGATGATTTTCGCCAGAAAGCCCTCCGGTGAAACGAGAGATCCGGTGGATTGGTTGTAGGCCGTCAGCACCATCATCGCCAGCAGAATCACCACGATGGATCTGCGGATGACGTTGTATAAAAAAGGATGTTTTTTCTTCATCGATTGCCTTCCCCTGCAGGTGAGCCTTAATCGTTTTTGCCGCTCACGCCGCCCAGCATGTCAAAGTGATCCGCCATATAGCCTGCGCCGAGTGTCGTGCATTCGCCCGCATCTCTGGCGACGGATACCGGTACGCCAAATTCCGTCGCGATCATGGTATCCAGATTCGGCAGCGCCGCTGAACCGCCCGTCAGATAGATGCCGTTTTGCAGGATATCCGAGCAAAGTTCCGGCGGAACGCGCCCCAGCACCCATTTGATGGCGCCGAGGATTTCCTGAAGCGGTTCCCGGATGGCCTCGCTGACGTTCGCCATATTTACATCCACCGTCAACGGCATGCCGGTTGCGATGTCGCGGCCGCGAACGACGGCGATATGCTCCATCTTCTTTTCGCTGCGAACGTCGGCCAAGTCGAACTTGATCTGCTCCGCTACGCGATCCGTCACCAGAATCGCATGCTGTTTTTTCAAAAATCCCGCGATGGCTTCGTCAATCTTGTTGCCTGCGACGCGAACCGAGTGGGACAGCACAACGCCGCCCATCGAAACCAGCGCAACCTCGGTCGTGCCGCCGCCGATATCCACAACAAAGCTGCCCTGCGGCTCATACACGGGCAGACCGGTTCCCAGCGCAGCGGCAAATGCCTGCTCAACCACGAAAATCTGCCGCGCGCCGATTTTTTCCATCGTGTTGATCACCGCGCGCCGCTCGACCTTGCTGACGTCGCCCGGCATGGTCACCACCACGCGCGGACGCACAAAGCGCCGCGTTCCAATCGCCTTGCTGACGAAGTAGTGGACCATGATCTGCGCCATCTCGTAATCGACGATCACGCCGTCTCTCAAGGGGTGAATAATGCGGATATTTCCGCCCGCGCGGCCGATCATTTCCTCCGCGCTGTCGCCTACGGCGACGATATTGCGCGGCCCCTCGCCCCGCGTGATGACCACGGAAGGCTCGTTGACGACGATGCCCTTGTCCTTGACGTAAACGCGGGTATTATCCGTGCCGATATCCACTGCGATATCCGGCGAAACAAATTGAAAACCTGCCATTAAATAACTCCTCGTTCATCCACGCCGCCGACCTGCGCCAGCATGGTGCGCAGCATCGACATTGGAAGCCCAACAACATTGGAATAAGATCCGTCAATTCGATCCACAAACATGCCGCCCATGCCTTGGATTCCGTATGCGCCGGCTTTGTCCAGCGGCTCGCCGGTCGCCACATAGGCGTCAATCTCCTGCTCCGTCATGGGAACAAGATGGACGCGCGTTTTATCCACGTTGCGGAGAATACGGCCGCTGCGCGTGTTGATGACCGTGATGCCGGTATAGACGTGATGCCAGTTTCCGGCAAGGCTGCGCAGCATCTCCTTCGCTCTTTCCGGCGTATGCGGCTTGCCGAGCGCGCCGTCCGCAAAAACGAGCGTATCTGCCGCGATGATGATTGAATCGCTGCGACGAGCCGCGACTGCGGCGGCCTTGCGGCGTGAAATCTCCATAACGGTTTCCGACGGACGACCCGAAAAGCTCTCATCCACGTCCGGCGTTTCCACGGTATATGTCAGCCCCATCAAATCCAGCAATTCGCGGCGTCTGGGCGAGCCGGATGCCAGAATCAGCGGAAGCACAGGTTGAATCATATATAAAACCTCCTCGATATCCTCTCGATGCTGAAAAGTACGAACCGCGCGGCAGGCGCGGGCTGCAAATCGTATGCATTTTCATTTTATTATATCATATTCTGGTGCCGCTTGCACCAGAAATTCGTCATTTTAGCAAATTGCGCAGAAAAATAAACGGTAAACCCTTCGATTTTTTGGTAAAACAAAACGCGGCAGACCGAAATCCGCCGCGGAAGAAGCTGGAAAACTCAATCTACAAATTCGATGCGATCGGCAGACATGGAAGCGATGCGCGCCAGAGAATACACGTCAATGCCCGCGTCTTCCAGACGTTTGTGGCCGCGCTGGAAAGCTTTTTCAATCACGATGCCAACGCCGCCGATTTTCGCGCCGACTTGCTCGGCCAGCGTGATGACGCCGAACGCCGCTTCGCCGCTGGCCAGAAAATCATCAATCAGCAGAATGTTGTCGTCCGCATTTAAAAACTCGTGCTTTACGGACAGTTGATACTCTGTGCCCTTTGTAAAGGAACGCACCGTCGTCTGAAGCAGATCGCCGTTCAAAATGCGGGAGGTCTGCTTTTTCATGATTACAAGCGGAAGCCCTAACGCCAGCGCAGTAAAGGATGCGGGCGCAATGCCGGAACTTTCGATCGTCACCACTCGCGTAATGCCCCGGTTGGCGAAATGCTCGGCAAACGTTTCGCCGACGGCCTTCATCAGCGCAACGTCGACCTGATGATTTAGAAAGGAATCCACCAACAGAATATCCGGATTGATTGCCTTGCCTCTTTCCAGAATCGCATCCTTCAGCATCTGCATACGTATCTTTACCCCTTCATCTTGATATCAAAATTGATTTTATCATTCTACATCACTTTGCGCGTTCGTTCAACCCTTTTTTCGTTTTTTATCCCGGCCATTCGCAAGAACATTCACCTTTATGCCGCGGAGGCGGCGGATAAAGCGGAAGCTGCGGGCAATTCTGTGTGCACGCCCCCTTTTGCCCCATCACGCAAAGACAGGTAACCAGCGTTTCAATCTCGATCAACAGCTCGACGTCAAAACCGACCGAAGGACAGTAATGCGCATATTTTACGCAGACGCGCGCACCTCTTCTTATATTTTCAAGACCGACGTTCGGTCTGTTCTGCACATTTCGAACCTCAACCTCAACCTGCGTTTGGGATTGATATCGGCAGCCCCGCCCATCTGTGCCAAACAGCATCAGCGTCAGGCAAAGCCGTTGCATGCCGCACGGATGGCAGCATGATGCGCAGGCGGGTTTGATGTCGGTGACCTCGACGTGTCTTAAACACAAGGGCGGGCAATCGCTTTGCCCCTGTTCAAGGGTCAGATGACCGCTGTAACAGCATGATTGCCGAAACCGGTCGATGACTTTTTCAACGATGTATTCGCCGCTTCCGCACATTCGGTTTGGTTTGCCGCGTCCTTCGTCACAGCAGCAGCTTCTGTCCATGGCGTCCACCTCTCGTCTTGTTTGAGTCGGTATTAGCCTATGGCGGATTCCGTCCGCATGTTCGCTTCGTCTAAAGAAACAGACCGAGGTTTTAGTCCCCCGGTCTGTTCTTCATGCCTGCCGCGCATAAGCGGCGCAATCCGCTTGGATGCATTGCAGCAGCGTATCTTCAAGCGATTCCCGCGTGGAGAAGTCGGTGTAATCAAACCATTTCGTCTGCGCATCGTGCCTAAACCACGTCCATTGGCGTTTGGCGTAGCGTCGGGAATTTTGTTTAATCAATTCCACCGCGCGCTCCATGGAAATGTCGCCCTGCAGTGCGCTGACGATTTCCTTATAACCAATCGCCTGCATCGCGCCGCCCTCGCAGTTTGGTTTGACGCCCTGCGCCAACAGCGCTTTGACCTCGTTTACAAGCCCGGCCTCCATCATTTCATCCACGCGCGCGTTGATTCGCGCATACATGATTTCGCGCGGCCGTGACAGCCCGTAAATCAATACATGGTATTTGCCTTCCGCGCGCGCGCTGTCCGCCTGCTCGCTCTTGGTTTCGCCGGAGGTTTCGTAGATTTCAAGCGCGCGCATGACCCGTCGCACGTCGTTGGGATGCAGCTTTTCCGCCGTCTGCGGATCCACCGCCCTCAGCATTTCGTGCAGCCGAAGCTGCCCATCAGGTTCCTCCGCGATTTTTCTCAGCCGCAGACGGATTGACTCGTCCGCGCCTTTTCTTCCGAGGTTCATGTCGTAGCGAATCGCGTCCAGATACAGCCCCGTTCCGCCTACCAACATCGGCTGCTTTCCGCGGGATAGAATATCGTCGATAATCGGGATCGCCTGATCGCGATAATCCGCTACCGTGAATCGTTCGCTCGGATCGGCAACGTCAATCATGTGGTGGACGATGTTCCGTCTTTCTTCAACGGATGATTTTGCCGTTCCGATATCCATGCCGCGATAAATCTGCATGGAATCCATGGATAGGATTTCCGCGTTTAACGCGCTTGCCACATCCAGCGATACCTGCGTCTTGCCAACGCCTGTCGGCCCGACAAGCGCCAATAAAATCGGTTTCATTTTTTTCTCCCGATGGAACGATCAGTCGTTGATTCGCCGAAATCGCTTTTCGATCTCCGTGCGTTCAAGCACAACGACCAGCGGGCGGCCGTGCGGACAGGTCGGCGGCGCGTTTGTACGAAGCATATCCGCCAACAGAGGCTTGATTTCCTCCATCGTCAGCTTATCGCCGCCCTTCACCGCCTTTTTGCAGGCCATTTGCAGAATCGCGTCTCTCCGCTTCTGCGCCGTTGAAAGCACGCGCAGTTCTCCGAGACGATCTACCATATCCAGAAAAGCGCTTTTCGTTTGAGGGATACCGAGCACATTCGGCACGGCGCGAATCTGATATGCGTCGTCGCCGAACGGTTCGATGTCAAACCCGGCTGCACGGATATCTTCTCGATATGCCTCAATTTTCACTGCGTCCTGCGGCGTTACGTGCACCACCTGCGCGACCATCAGCACCTGAGAACCCGTCCCCGCGTCGATTTCCCGCATCATCTTTTCGTAAAGAATCCGTTCATGCGCGGCGTGCTGATCGATCAGGATCAGTTGTTTCTGATTTTGAAGAATGATATAGGTGTCAAACGCCACGCCTACCATCGAATAGCCGCTCAGCTCATTGCCCAAGGGATTGCTTTCCGCCTTGGGCAGAAGCTCCTGCTGAACCGCTTCCTGCCGGGGAGCGGGCACAGACGTATTTTGCGCTGTCGGCTCGTTTTCGCGGGTGCTTTCCGATGCTTTGCGCTCCGGCGGCGCATCGTTCAGCTTGGCGAAGGCGAGCGGTTCTTTTCTGCCGGGTACGGCGTTTTCGCGAAGCGCCGCGCCGCCGAAATACTGCGTCACGAACGACGTAAATTCAGCCTGCTGCCAAGGGGTGGGCTTGCTCTCCGTTTCCTCCGTCGATGGGCTTACGGCCGCTTGCTGCGGCGGGGCGATTTTGATATTGATGGCGCGCACCGTCGGCTGCGGCGTCTCTGCCTTGAGCTGCTCGCGCGCTTGCTCAAGGCCTTCCTCGGTCTGCGTATCAATCACCTGAACAACGCTGGGGCGGAGCGTCGTCTGTGGCACTTCGCGGGTCAGCGTCATATGCGGTGCGCTTTTCAGCGGCGAAACCGAAAAGCTGTCGGTCACAGCGCCGCAAACATTTTCGTAAAGCAAGTGCTCGTCACTGAAACGCACTTCCAGCTTGTTGGGATGCACGTTGACGTCCACCATGTTCGTCGGCATTTCGATGTTCAGTACGCAGATGGGATAATGCCCGACGGTCACGCGCTCGCGGCAGCCGTCCTCCAGCGCCTGCGTCAAGACCTGACTGCGGATGGTGCGCCCGTTGACGATAAACGTTTGGCGCGCGCGGTTCGATCTGGCCTGAAGCCCTACGCCGACAAGGCCGCTGACCGCAACCGCGCCTTCTGATTTTACCGCGATCATCGCGCCGGCGATTTCCCGGCCGTACAGGCTGAATACCGCGCTGCGCAGATCTCCGTTGCCGGAGCTGGCGTAAATCTGTTTGCCGTTGTGAATCAAACGGAAGGACACATCCGGATGCGCGAGAATCAGCCGCGCGATCATCTCAGCGACCTTTGCGGCTTCGGTTGCCGGTTTTTTCAGAAACTTGAGGCGAACCGGCGTATTGTAAAACAGGTCGCGCGCCACAATGGTCGTCCCCTGCGGACTGGCCGCTTCCGTGATGCTCTTGATCTCTCCGCCCTCGTTGATCGCGCGCGTTCCCGTTTCCTCGTGGATGCTGCGCGTCGTTATCGTCAATTTGGATACCGCCGCGATGGAGGCCAGCGCCTCACCGCGGAAGCCAAGCGTGTGCAGGGCGAACAGATCGTCCGATTTTGTAATTTTGCTTGTCGCGTGGCGTTCAAAGGCCATACGAACGTCGCGGGCGCGGATTCCGCGTCCGTTATCCGTGACGCGCAGATAGGCAATGCCGCCGTCGCGGATTTCCACGGTGACGCATGTTGCGCCTGCGTCCAAGCTGTTTTCCACCAGCTCCTTGATCGCCGAGGCGGGGCTTTCAACGACTTCGCCTGCGGCAATCTTGCCAATCAGCTCCTGATTGAGCTTGAGTATCGGTCTGTCTTCCACGGCAGCCTTCCTTTCTTTTTTATAGCGCTGATTTGAACGGAGTTACGCTTTGCGCGCCTTTTCTTTGAGCGTGAACAGCGTATTGAGCGCTTCAATCGGCGTCATGCTCATCACGTCAAGCGCCCGGATTTCCTCAACCAGATCCATGGCGGGCGCTTCGAAAAGGTTGACCTGCTTCGGCTTTTTTTCTTCCTCACCCAGAATATTCTGGCCGATGGTGCTCTGGCTGACGTCGTTCGTTTCCAGCCGCGCCAGAATTTCATGCGCGCGCATGATGACGGGTCTCGGCATTCCAGCCAGATGCGCGACGTGAATGCCAAAGCTCTTATCCGCGCCGCCGCGCTCGATTTTGCGCAGGAAGATGATGTCCTCGCCGTGCTCCTTTACGCTGATGCGATAGTTGACCACACCGCCAAGCCGCCCTTCCAGTTCGCTGAGCTCGTGGTAATGTGTCGCAAACAGTGTCTTGGCACCGATTTTCTTTTTATCCACCAGGTATTCCACAACGGCCCACGCGATGCTCAGACCGTCAAACGTGCTGGTGCCTCGGCCGATTTCGTCAAGCACAATCAACGACTTTGAGGTGGCGCTGCGCAGAATGTGCGCCATTTCGTTCATTTCCACCATGAATGTGGATTGGCCGCTCGCCAGATCATCCGACGCGCCGACGCGCGTGAAAATGCGATCGACAGTGCTGATTTTTGCGCTTTCCGCCGGAACAAAGCTGCCCATGTGCGCCATCAGCGTGATGAGCGCCACCTGCCGCATATAGGTGCTCTTGCCCGCCATGTTCGGGCCGGTGATGATGAGCATGCGGTTATCCTCGTCGTCGAGCAGCGTGCTGTTTGGCACAAACTGATCGTCGCCGTGCATACCGGCCTCGACGACAGGATGACGGCCATCGACGATATCAATCACGCCGTCATCGGCAATTTCCGGACGGACATAGCGGTTTTTGACCGCCGCGACCGCCAGAGAGACCAGCGCATCCAGCGTTTTCAGGCCGACTGCCGTATGCTGAATCCGGGGAATTTGAGCGGACAGGAAGTCGCGGATTTCGATAAACAGCCCCTGCTCCAGACGGACTGCTTTTTCCTGCGCGCCGAGCACGGTCTCCTGAATTTCATGCAGCTCCGGCGTCATGTAGCGCTCGCAGTTGGCCAGCGTCTGTTTTCGCGTGTAGCGATACGGCACCTGCTCGTAGTTGGATTTCGTCACTTCGATATAGTAGCCGAAAACGCGGTTATATTGAATTTTCAGGTTCTTAATGCCCGTCAGCTCGCGTTCCTTCGCTTCCAAATCGGCGATCCACTGATGGCCGTTTCGGGAGGCCTCCCGCAGCTTGTCCAGTTCCTCGTTATAGCCGCTTTTGATGTAATGCCCCTCGCTCATCAGCGCGGGCGCGTCCGCGTCGATGGCCTGCGTCAGCTTGTCCACCACGTCGTCAAGCGGCGTCAGATGGTCGAGCAGACTGCGGAGCATGCCGTTCGGCGCGATGGAGGCCAGCGCGTCGCGAATCGCCGGAACGCGAGAAAGCGAATCGCGCAGGGCAAGGCAGTCCTTCGCGTTGATGGTTTTGTATGCGATTCTGCTGAGCAGGCGTTCCACATCGTAAACCTGCGTCAACTCCTCGCGGATCATGTCCACCGTCATATCTGCGTTGCGCAGCGCCTGCACCGCTTCCAAACGCTCGTCAATTTCGCTCTTGATGGCCAGCGGCTGCTCGATGAAGCCGCGAAGCGTTCGCGCGCCCATCGCCGTGCAGGTGTAATCCAGAATGCCCAGAAGCGAGCCCTGCTTCTGGCGGGAACGCATGGTTTCCGTCAATTCCAGATTGCGGCGCGCCGTGTGATCGAGCATCATGTATCGCTTGTCGTGGTATTCGTTCAGCTCGGTGAGGTGCTCCAGCGCGTTTTTCTGCGTCTCTTCGAGATAACGCATCAGCGCGCCGGCCGCCCGAATGCCGAGCTTCATCCCGCTGACGCCGAAGGTATCCAGACTCTGCACCTTAAAATGCTCCAGCAGCGCCGCGCGTGCGCGGGCGAGCTGGAAGCGCACGCTGTCCTGCACATCGACATGCAGCGTTGTCGCGTTTTCGGGCAGCGCTGTGTTGGCGATAATCTCCTTGGGCATCATGCGCACAATTTCGTCTTGAAGCCGAACGGAAGCTCTTTCGATTTCGTATAGCTGAAATTCGCCCGTCGAAACATCCACGAAGGCCAAGCCTGCCCGATCGCCGTCCATGCAGACGGACAGCAGATAGCTGTTTCGCCGCTCGTCAAGCATGGATTGCTCGATCACGGTGCCCGGCGTAACCACACGGATGACGTCGCGCTTTACAAGGCCTTTCGCCGTCGCCGGGTCTTCCATCTGCTCGCAGATGGCCACCTTATAGCCCTTCTCGATCAACCGGTTGATGTAGGTTTCCGCGCTGTGAAAGGGCACGCCGCACATGGGCGCGCGTTCCTCCATACCGCAGCTTTTCCCGGTGAGCGTCAGCTCAAGCTCTCTTGAAACCAGCTTGGCGTCATCGAAGAACATCTCGTAAAAGTCGCCCAGCCGGAAAAAGAGAATCATGCCCGGATATTTATCCTTCATTTCCAGATACTGACGCATCATCGGGGTCATGTTTGCCATTTATGTGCCTCCGTCAAGCCTTTTCTTTCGCCTTTATCCCGTTAGTGGCAGCCGCCGCAGGAAGCGCAGTTGCCCGTGCAGCTGCCGCTCTGCTCAACCTCACCCGTAATCATAAATTCAAGCACGTGGTTGACCTGATTCATCAATTCGGAAAAATTCTGGCGCGCCGTCGTCATCGCGTCAACCGCAGGCATCGCGTTCAGCGTCTGCTGCGCGTCGTCCATCTCTTGGCTGAAACGCGCAATCTCGTCCGCATTGCCCGCGCTCATTGCGGCGTGCATGCCGTCCTTCGCTTCCAGATACCGGCTCATCGCGGCCGCCACAGCCGGGTCGTTCATCGCGGTCTTTTCGGTGATCTGCATGGCCTTGTATTCTTCAGAATCGACAATCGCCTGCCCCAGCGCGCGGGCGCAATCCGTAACCTTGCTCATAATCAAAATCTCCTCTCGTCGTTTTCGGCTTATTCCACACGTTCGCCGCGCAATGTGCTTTCGCCGGCGGACGTGATCTTCACCCGGACAATCTGCCCGATCAGGCGCTTGTCACCCGGGAAATTGACGGTGATGTTGTATTCGTTCTTGCCCGCCATCTGGTTTTCGTCCCGGCGGGATGCTTCTTCCACCAACACGCTGTGCACCTGACCGATATAATTCGCGTAGCGCTTGTGAGTGACGTCTTTTTGCAGCGCGATCAGCTTCTGAATCCGGCGGGAGGAAACCTCCTCGGGGATCTGATCCGGCATATCCGCCGCGCGCGTACCCACGCGGGGCGAATAGATAAAGGTGAAAGCGCTGTCATATCCGACCTGCTCAACCAGCGAACAGGTTTCCTCAAATTCTTCTTCCGTTTCGCCCGGATAGCCGACGATCAGGTCGGTCGTCAGGCTGATATCCGGCACCTTCGAGCGAATGGCCTCGACACGCTCCAGATATTTTTCGCGCGTGTAGCGGCGATTCATGGATTGAAGAATCCGATTGTTGCCGTGCTGAACCGGCAAATGAAGCGCGTGGCAGATGTGCTTGCCCGACGCCATCACGTCAATCAGTTCGTCGGAAATATCCTTCGGATGGGAGGTCATAAAGCGGATTCGCTCAATCCCCACCTTGTCCAGCTCGGAAAGAAGCTGTGCAAAGCTCAGTTCGCCTTCGACGTCAAGCCCGTAGGAGTTGACGTTTTGCCCCAGCAGCATGATTTCCTTCACGCCGTCCGCCTTCAATTCGCGCGCTTCCTCGATGATGCGCGCCGACGCGCGGGAGCGTTCCCGGCCGCGCACATACGGAACGATGCAATACGAGCAGAAGTTGTTGCAGCCGTACATGATGGTGATGTAAGCGTGATACGGGCTGCTGCGGCGCACCGGCAGATTTTCCGGGATACTTCCTTCGTCATCCTGAATCACCTCGACCACGCGGCGGCGGGACTGCACCGCCTTGAGCATCAGCTGCGCAAAACGATACAAATTATGCGTACCGAAGGCCAAATCCACAAACGGATATTGCTTGAGAATCTGCTCGCCCATCCCCGGCTGCTGCATCATGCAGCCGCAAACGCCGACCATCAGCTCCGGACGTGTCTTTTTCAGTTCCTTGAGCCAGACCACGTTGCCCAGCGCGCGCCGCTGCGCGTTGTCACGGACGCAGCAGGTGTTGAAGATGACAAAATCCGCTTCTTCTCGGTTGGCGGCGGGCGTCATCCCCATCTGGGTCAGCATGCCTTCCAGCTTTTCGCTGTCGTGCGCGTTCATCTGGCAGCCGTAGGTCACCACGCAATAGGTGTGCGGGCGATCCTCCAGCGCGGCGAATGCCGCCATCCATTCCTTTTGCTTTGCAATCTCCTCTTCCGGGAGTTCGATAGCCTGCGTTCTTTTCATGCTTGATTCCTTTATCTGTGTTCTCACTTCTGGGTTACTTATCCGTTTGGAGCGCTGCCGCCTGCTCGGGAATTTCGCCCTCGCCCGGCTGCATGACGCTGAATTTCTCTCGGTATCCGCCTGAGGCCAGCGCGTAAACAGGCGGGCAGTTTTCCGGCTGGGGCATTGCCGCCAGAACCTTTGCCGCCTTTTCGGCCAGACAGACTACGAACGGCCCGCGCTGACCGGCGAGCGCCATTCTGCGCGCCTGACGCAGTGCCCGCCGCGCGATTTCTTCTTCGCAAAGCAGCTCGCCCGAGCCGGAACAAACGCCGCACGTCGTTCGAAGCGCGCGCCGAAGCTGCTCGCCCTTGCGTTTGCGCGTCATCTCCAACAGACCGAGCCGCGTAATGCCTTCGATCTTGACGGGCATACGATCGCTTTTCACCGCGTCTTTCAGCGCGGCGAGAACGGCCTGCCTGTTTTTGTCCTTCTCCATGTCGATCAAATCCACGATGACGATGCCGCCCACATCCCGCAGCCTGAGCTGGCGGGCAAGCTCCTTCACCGCTTCCAGATTCACCCGGAGCGCCGTTTCCTCCACGCTTTTTCCAGTGACCATCTTGCCGGAATTGACGTCGATCACCGTCAGCGCCTCTGCGAAATCGAAGATCAAATAGCCGCCGCAGGGAAGCCATACGCGCTTTTTCAGCGCTTTATCAATCGGCGTTTCCAGATTAAATGCGTCAAAAAGGAGCGTTTTCTGCTCGCCGGCATATTCGATATGCGTCTGCGGCGGCAGACGGCCATCTCTCTGCGCCTGACGGAGCGCGTCAAATTCATCGCCATCGTTGATGACCACGCGCTCCAAATTTCCCGCCAAATCCCGCGTCAGGCGCAGGGAGAGCGGCTCCGGCTTCGTCAGAACGCCCGGTTTGACCATCCCTTTTGCCCGCTGATTCGTCTCTTGCCACGATTTCAGAAGCATATCCGCCTCGGCTTGAAGCTGCTCGGCAGATATGCTTTCGGAAGCTGTCCGAATGATGATCGCGCAATCCGGCGGGCAGATTGCGCGCCCGATTTCGGCAAGTCGCGCGCGCGTTTCCGGATTTTTGACCTTCTTGGAAATGTGCACGCCGGTTTCGCCGGGAATCAGCACAAGAGCGCGCCCCGTCAGGTTGATGCGCGTGCTGACGCGAAGTCCCTTGCTCTGCGTCGTCTGCTTGGCGACGCCCTGAACGATGAGCGTGTCGCCGCTTTTCAGCTTTACGCCCTCTTCAAGCGGCAAAAAGGCATTCAGCTCCTGCCCGATTTCCACAAACGCCGCGTGGACGGAAGGACGAACCGCTTGAACCCGGCCATAATACAGCGTTTCCGTCTGGCGATCCGGCTCGCCGCCTTCCATATGCAGCTCAACCAGTTCGCCATCCTCCAGCACCGCCGCGCGCATGCCGCCGGATCTGCAATCCACAATCAGTTCTCTTTTCATCGTTTACAGATCAATTAGCGGCACGCTCTGGCCGTCCTTTTCGCCAAGCAGGCAGGTTCGGCGAATTTCGCAGCGCTCCGGTTGCGCGCCTGCGAATGCGCACAGCGACTCCACCAGCAAATCCGGCTTGAGCGTCGCGGCCTCCACAAAGGAGACACGAGCCGTCAACACCGCCGTGTTTTTCTCTTCGTCTGTCTGTGCCGTCAGCGCATGGATCATCGGGCGGATGTTGACCATCGTTTCCGAGCGCTTCGTCTTGCGCAGCGCCATGATTTCCTCCTGCGCCAGAAATGCCGGCAGAGCGGACGCAATCGCGCATGCGCCGCCGCCCCGCAGCGTGATCGTATATTCCGCTTGACGGAGCGCCGCGCTGACCTTCGGGAAGCGATCGTCCACCATGCGGACGCGGGACACTTGCAGCGCCGGAGGCAGAACGCGATTCATGGCCGCTATGCATTCCTCCGCCGTCGCTTCGCCCTTGAGCGAAACATCCAGCAATTCCGCGTCGCCGGGAATGCCCGAGGACAGCGCGGAAGCAAAGGACATCACGATATGCGGATTAAAGCCGTTGGAATACGCGATCGGCAGTCCGCTTCTGCGCAGCGCGCGCTGCATGGTGCGCTGCAAATCCAGCAGGCCGAGATGACGAACGATGTCGCCTTTTTGAAACTGCAAAAGCATTCTCATCGTCCTTCACACGCTCCTTCAAATCGCTTGAGGCCGCAGCCCTGACAGCCTTGTCTGCAATCCGGCGTCACTTCCGCGCGCATTGCGCGCTCGTGCTCGCGCCAGAGATACGCCTCCGTCACGCCGGCGTCGATAAACGCCCACGGCAGCAACTCGCCCTTCTCGCGGCGGCGGTTGGCGTAAAACGCCGGATCTACGCCGCACTGTTCGAATGCCTTCATCCAGTTTTCAAAGCTGAATTGATCTGTCCAGCCGTCAAACCGGCAGCCCAGCCGCCACGCGGCTTCCAGCACATCGGCCATCTTTCGGTCGCCGCGCGCGAAACATGCCTCCAGAAAGGAGACCTGCGGCGTATGCCAGTTGAATTCCACGCCCTTGATGTGCATGATCTGGCACAGGTGCTTCTGTTTCTCTTCAAATTGCTCAATCGTGTCCTGCGGTTCCCATTGGAACGGCGTAAACGGCTTGGGCACGAAGCAGCTTGCCGAGCAGTTGACGCGCAGGCCGCGCGCACGAACGTTCTTCGGCGTCTCAAAATACTTGCGAACCACTTTGGAAGCCAGATCCGCAATGCCGTTGAGATCCTCCGTCGTCTCCGTCGGCAGGCCGAACATGAAATACAACTTCACGCTGCTCCAGCCGCCCGCAAACGCATCGCTCACCGAGCTCATCAGGTTTTCTTCGGTGATTCCCTTGTTGATGACGTCGCGCAGTCTCTGCGTGCCGGCCTCCATCGCGTAGGTCAGGCTGGTTTTGCGCACCTTCTGCGTTTCTTCGAGGGTTTCCTTGAGCTTGCTGTCCAGCCGCAGGCTCGGCAGTGACAGCGCGATGCGCTCCTCTTGGAATTTATCCATCAGCTTATGCGCCAGCTCGGGCAGGCAGGTATAATCGCCCGTGGACAGAGAGGACAGTGTGATCTCTTCATAGCCCGTGGAATCGACGAGTTTCTGCGCCAGCTCGAGCAGATGCTCCACGCTGCGCTCGCGGACAGGCCGATAAATCATGCCCGCCTGACAGAAGCGGCAGCCGCGCGTACAGCCGCGCAGCACTTCGATATTGATGCGGTCGTGCACGATTTCCATAAACGGCACGATGATGCTTTCCGGGTAATCTGCCGTGTCGATGTTGGCGATCATATTTTTGACGACGGTGCGCGGCACGCCCTCCTCCGTCGGCTCAAAGGACGCGAGCGTTCCGTCTTCGTTATACGACGCATGATACAGGCTGGGCACATATACGCCGTGCAGGCGGGACAGACGGCGCAGACATTCCTCGCGGGAGACGCCCTCCTGCTTGCATTGCTTCACCACGTCGATGGTTTCCAGCGTGCTGATTTCGCCGTCGCCGATGGAAAATGCGTCGATGAACGCATACAGCGGTTCCGGGTTGAATGCGCAGGGGCCGCCCGCAATCACAATCGGATGATCCCACGTGCGATCCTCGCTGCGCAGCGGAATCCCGGCCAGATCGAGCATTTCCAGAATATTGGTGTAGCTCATCTCATATTGAAGGGTGACGCCCAGCATGTCAAAGCCGCCGATAGGCGAACGTGTTTCCAGCGAAAACAGCGGAACGCCTTCCTGACGCATCAGATCGGCCATATCCACCCACGGCATAAAAACACGCTCGCAGAGCGCATCCTCCCGTTTGTTGATGATATCGTATAAAATACGCGAACCGAGATGGCTCATGCCGACCTCGTATACATCCGGGAATGCAAAAGCGTAGCGAATATCTACGCTGTTCGGGTCTTTGAGCACGCAATTCATTTCGCCGCCCATGTATCGCGCCGGTTTCTGAACGCGGTCGAGCAAGCTGTCAATCTGTTCTTTGAGCAAAGCATTTCCTCCCCATCAGCCGTTTGAATGTATTTTAATCTGTTTTATTCGTTCGGTCAAGCCCTGCCTTTGAAAGCCGTTCTCTTGCCCAGCGCGCGTGCTCGGCGACGGCTTCAAAGGGCAGATTCGCCCAGCTTTCCAGCACGGGCAGATATTTTGCATCGCCGCTGTTGCCCGCAAGCAGCGCTGCCTGAGCGCGGACGCGCTGCGGTCGGGCGGCATTTTTTCCGATTTCGCCGGAGAGCTTCTGTATGGCGGCGGAAAAGAGCGCCTGATCCTCCGTCACCAGATCGCAGAGCTTCAGTCCGAGCGTCTTTCCCGCTTCAAATTTGGGCTGCATCGGGCAGACACGCTGACAGATATCGCATCCGATCAGCCTCATGCCCATTTTTTCGCGAAGCGCTTCCGGCGCGACGACGCCCTCCATCATAAAATTGCGGATGCAGCGCTCCGGGCGACTCAGGCCGCGCGCGTCAATCGCCCCCGCCGGGCAGGCTTTGGCGCATCGTCCGCAGTGCAGACAGCCGCCGTGCTCGCCGCTGTCGGGCGCGGTGTGCACGATATCCGTCGCCATCAAAATGATGACAAATCTGGAGCCGTATTCCGGTGTAATCAGCATGCCGTTTTGCCCGATTACGCCCATCCCGGCGCGCAGAGCGGCTTCTCTTGCCGGATAGGATACGTTCGCCTTGGCAAAATGCCCGGCCTCGGTCAACTGTGCCTCCAGCGCCCTTGCCGCATGATACGCGGCGTTGGAGGCGAAATAATAGCCGTCCACAAAAACGCAGCCATCTTCTTCCTGTGCGGCCGGAACGTATGGCCAGAGCATGACGGCAATGCTCTTCGTCCTCGGATCGTCCGCTGTAGGCTCGAACCTTAACTGCCGCCGCTCGGCGATTTCCGGCCCGCGCTCAACCGCTTCCCGCTCCGCTGTAAACGCCGCCGCGCTGCAAAAGCCCGTCCTGCCGAAACCGGCCAGACGGGCCAACTGCGCAAACGTTTTTTCGTCAATCTGCTCCATCGTCTGTTATGCGGAAACCTTTTCCTGCCGCGCCGCCTCCTGCGTCGTCAGGCGGCGGTATTGATCGCCGACCTGCTGAAGCTCAAATTCAAAATCCCGCTTGTCCTTCTCTTGAAGCGTGGAGAGAATCAAACCCGCAATAAACAGAAGCAGCGCCGCCAGCATCGTCACACAGCAGGCAATCAGCGTCGGGAAACGCGGCACAAGCCCCGTTTTCGCAAACTCCATCAGCACGGGAATCATAAATCCGGTGGATACAAGCGCCAGAATCAGCGCCAGCAGGCCGAAAAATGCAAAGGGCTTGTAGTTCTTGTACAGCCGGGCGATGGTCAGCAGCACCTTTGCGCCATCCTGATACGTGTTGAGCTTGGATTCGCTGCCATCCGGCCTGTCCCGATAGGAAACCACGATATTGCTGACCTGCATCCGACGGTTGATGGCGTGAATGGTCATGTCAGTCTCGATTTCAAACCCTTTGGATAATACCGGATAGGTTTTGACGAACGCATAGCTGAACGCGCGGTAGCCCGTCATAATATCCTTGATGTCGCTGCCGAACAGATGGTTAATGCTCGCGCGGACAAGGCCGTTGCCCAGATTGTGAAACGGCCGCTTGTTTTCGGTGAAATAGGTGCTGGACAGTCGATCGCCGACCACCATATCCGCCTGCTCGTCAAGCACGGCGGATACCATCGCGGGCGCGTCTTCCGCCGGATAGGTGTCGTCTCCGTCCACCATCAGGTAGCAATCCGCGTCGATTTCCCGGAACATCCGGCGAATGACGCTGCCCTTGCCCTGCATCCGCTCCCTGCGAACGACGGCGCCAGCGCGGGCGGCAATTTCCCCTGTGCCGTCGCTGGAATTGTTATCGTAAACGTAGACGGTCGCTTCCGGCAAAACGCGCTTGAAATCCCGAACGACCTTTTCAATCGTTTTGCTTTCGTTGTAGCATGGCACCAGTACGGCAACATGGTCTTTCATGGCAGCTATCCCCTAAACTCATTTGATGGGGTTCATTATATCATAAAGTGCTGCGTGCCGCAACAAACAAAAGAAAAGTACGCCGTTTCCAGCGTACTTTCTGCCTTATTTGGTGCCGAAGAGGCGGTCGCCCGCGTCGCCCAGACCCGGAATGATATAGCCGTGGTCGTTGAGCTTCTCGTCCATGCCCGCCACGTAGATATCCACGTCCGGATGATCCGCTTGCACGCGCGCAACGCCTTCCGGCGCGGCGATCAGGTTGACGAGCTTAATGTTCTTGCAGCCGCGCTTCTTGAGGAAGCCGATCGCCGCGGAGGCAGAGCCGCCGGTCGCCAGCATCGGATCGACCAGCAGAATTTCGCGCTCCTGCGCATCGGCCGGAAGCTTGCAGTAGTATTCCACCGGCTCAAGGGTGTTCGGGTCGCGGTAAAGGCCGATGTGGCCGACCTTCGCGGCGGGAACAAGGCTCATAATGCCGTCTACCATGCCCAAACCGGCGCGCAGAATCGGCACGATGGCCAGCTTCTTGCCTGCGATCACCTGAGTCTGCGCGCGGCAGATCGGGGTTTCGATTTCAATCGTCTTGAGCGGCAGATCGCGGGTGACTTCATAAGCCATCAGCATGGAGATTTCGTTCAGCAGCTCGCGAAACTCCTTGGGGCCGGTCTCCTGATCGCGCATCAGGGAGAGCTTATGCTGAATCAGCGGATGATCCATAACATGAACAATAGACATGCTTCTTCCTCCTTAGCAGGCGCGCTGAAAGAACGCCTTTAACCTGTGTTTTCCCCATTATAGCATCATGTGCGCCACGGGGCAAGAGAAAATAACAAACTTTCGGTTCATGTTACGTGCGAAATACAACCATTTCTTGACAGACGGATATCCCGGCGGTATACTACCAAAGATAGCGATATCCTATTGATAAAAGACTTTCGGGAGGTTTTTATGCTCAGCAGACCCCTTTTAGATCGCGTTGCCTTTTTCGGCATCAGTTGGTATGCCATTTTGATCACCGGCGCCATCGTCATCGGCTATCTGATTGCGTCGGGCGAGGCGCGCCGCCTGCATCTGCCGCAGGATACGGTGATCGATTTTCTGCTCTACGCCATTCCGCTGGGGCTCATTTGCGCCCGGCTGTACTACGTCGCCTTTCGCTTCAACAATTACAGCGAAGACCTGCTTTCCGTTTTCAATATCCGGGAAGGCGGGATGGCCATTTACGGCGGCGTAATCGGCGGCCTGATCGCCGCGAGGTTGGTCAGCAGAAAGCACAAAATCTCCATGCTGACCCTGCTGGATGTCGTCGCGCCTGCGCTTGTGCTCGGTCAGGGCATCGGCCGCTGGGGCAATTACATCAATATGGAAGCCTATGGCCTGCGCATCGCGGAGGAGAGCCTTCAATTCTTCCCCTTTGCCGTGGAGATTCCCGTCGGCGACGTGTGGTATTGGCACATGGCGACGTTCTTCTATGAATTTTGCTGGGATATGCTCGTCTTTGTGCTGCTGATGGTCATCCGCAACCATCGCCGCCGCAGAGGCGACGTGTTCTGCTGGTATCTGCTGCTGTATTGCTCCGGCCGGACGGTGATCGAAGGGCTGCGCAACGACAGCCTGACGTTCATCAGCGAATTTGTTCGCATTTCGCAAATCCTTTCCGCAGTGGCGGCGCTCGGCGTGGTGATCTATTTCTTCCTGCGCATCCGCGACCGCATCAGCGCCGTGACCGTCGCGCCGATGGTCAGCGCGGTGCTGTGCATTGCCGTCGCGTTCCTCGGCGAATTTGAACGCGGCGCGTACAGCTTCCTGTTCACCTTCTCCCAAATCGGCCTCGCTGTGCTGATGATCTCCCAAATCGCCATCATCGCGCTCTGGACGATGGACAGCGGGCGATTCAGTTGGCGCATCGCCGCGCCGCTGCTGGCCGACGGCCTCTTTCTGGCCGGGCTGCTCATAGCCGGCATGGGTCGCGCCAACGCGGATAATACCTATTATGTGACTTTACGCCAATGTGCGGCGATGATTCAGCTCATCCTCTGCGGCTGGCTGCTCTGCTATCCCCTGTACCCCAGAACCTCAGAAAGCGAGATGGATTAAATGCGCAACTTGACAATGATGACCGACCTGTATGAGCTGACGATGATGAACGGCTATCTGCGGTTCGGCATGGAAAATAACCGCGCCTGCTTTGATATCTTCTATCGCAAGCAGGGCGACATGACGGCCTATGCCGTGGCGGCCGGCCTTGAGCAGGCCGTTGAATACGTCAAGAATCTCCATTTTTCCAAGGACGATATCGCCTATCTGCGCAGCCTGAATATCTTTGACGAGGCGTTTCTCACCCGCCTGTCCACCCTGCGGTTTACCGGCGAAATTCTGGCTGTTCCGGAGGGAACGGTCATCTTCCCCGGCGAACCGATTGTCCGCGTCATTGCGCCGATCATGGAAGCGCAGCTTCTTGAAACCGCGCTGCTCAACATCATCAACCATCAGACGCTGATTGCCACCAAGGCCTCCCGTGTGGTGCAGGCGGCGCGCGGCGACGGCGTGCTGGAATTCGGTCTGCGCCGCGCACAGGGGCCGGATGCGGGCATTTACGGTGCGCGAGCGGCGATGATCGGCGGTTGTCAGGCGACGAGCAATGTGCTCACCGGTCAGCTCTTCGGTGTGCCCATCGGCGGCACGCACGCGCATAGCTGGGTCATGTCCTTCCCGGACGAGCTGAGCGCCTTCCGCGCATACGCCGAGGTTTTTCCGAAAAATTGCCTGCTGCTGGTGGATACCTATGACACGCTGGCCAGCGGCGTTCCGAACGCTATCACCGTGTTCGGCGAACTGCGCGCCAAGGGCTATGAACCGATGGGCATCCGTCTGGATAGCGGCGATCTCGCCTTCCTGAGCCGACAGGCGCGCAAGATGCTCGACGAGGCTGGTTTCCCGAACGCAAAAATCTTTGCCTCCGGCGACTTGGATGAAGAGGTCATCTGGGATTTGAAGGCGCAGGGCGCGGCGATCAACGTCTGGGGCGTGGGCACGCGTATGATTACCAGCATGGATAACCCTGCGCTGGGCGGCGTGTACAAGCTCTCTGCCGAGGAGGTGAACGGCAGATTTGAGCCGCGCATCAAGATTTCCGAAAATCCGGCGAAGATCACCAATCCGGGCGTTAAGCGCCTCTATCGCTTCTACGACAGGCTCAGCGGAAAAGCGTTGGCGGATCTGATTGCACTGGAGGACGAGGATTATTCCTCCGGCGAACCGCTTGAAATCTTCGATCCCGAAAACACGTGGAAAAAGATGACACTCTGCGATTACGAGGTTCGCCCGCTGCTTGCGCCGATCTTTGAAAACGGCGAGCTGGTTTATACGCTGCCGACGCTCTCCGAAATTTCCGAATATGCCAAGCGCGAAATGGAAACCTTCTGGGATGAATACAAGCGTCTGCACAGCCCGCACCGCTACAAGGTCGATCTGTCCAAGCCCCTTTATGAGCTCAAGCGCGGCATGCTCGAAGAGCGGCGCAGCAAGGCCTGATGATGGAAACCAAGCTCATCAGCGTTCAGCGCAGCCACGGGCGCGCCACTTTGGTTCTTTCCACCGGCGAAACCCTTGTGATGCCGCGTGCCATGCTCAAGGAGCGCCCCTATCGCGGCGGAACGCCGTTTGACCGCGAGGCGTTCGATTCGTTTCTGCTGGAGCGGTCCTATCCGTTTGCGATGGAAAAAGCCGTCGCGCTGCTGGCCATGCGTTCAAGAACCCAGCAGGAAATCGCGGACGCCCTGCGCAAGAACGCCTATCCGGAGCGGACGATTGCCCGCGTGATGGCGCGCCTTGACGAGGCCGGGTATATCAACGATACGGATTTCGCCGAGCAGTGGGCGGCCTCGCGCACGACAAAGGGTATGGGCGCGCGCCGCATCCGCATGGAGCTTCGCCAGAAAGGTGTAGACAGCGAGGCCATTGACGAAGCCCTGTCGGCCATCGACCACGACGATATGCTTTCCGGCGCGCTCAAAGCGGCCAGAAAGGCCGCTTCCGGCAAGAACCTCGCAGACCCCAAAGACAGGCAGAAAATTTTTGCCGCGCTTGCGCGGCGCGGCTACGGCTACGCGGAGGCGCGGCAGGCGCTGGAAGCGTTGAAGGACGAACAGGAATAAGCAAAAGCAGGAAACGACCGAACGTCGCCCCCTGCTTTTTTGATATGTGCGGTTTTATTTTTCGGCCGCTTCCTTCTCCGCTACCGGCGCAACGATGTTGTGAATCCACACGCCTTTTTTGACCAGCGCAAAGCCGATGACGACCTTGATCAGCTCCAGCGCCTGCACGCAGAAATACAGCGGCACAATGCCCATGCCCGTTCGATAGGCCAGAAGCCACGCCGTCGGCACGTTGACGCACCAGGTAAATACGCTGTCAAACAAAAACGTGATGATCGTCTTGCCGCCGGAGCGGAGCGTAAAGTAGCAGCAATGCGAAAACGAATAGGCGGGCATCATCATGGCGATGACATAGAGAAGCTGCGTTGCAATCTGCCGAACGTGCGGCTCTGTATTGTAAATATGCGGGATGGAAGGCGCAAAGAGAATCAGCAGAATGCTCATAAACAGGTTTGAACCGACGGCAGCCATCATCAATCGCCATGTGCAGTTTTTTGCCCGCTCGATATCGTTCGCGCCGAGCGCCTGCCCCACCATGATGGCCACGGCGTTGCCCATCGACAGGAAGACGACCTTAAAGAGGTTGCTCACCGTCGTGGCGATGTTGCAGGCGGCCACAACGTCAAGCCCGCGCACGGAATAGCACTGAAGCAGCACCGCCATGCCTGATGACCACAAAAATTCGTTGACCAGCAGCGGCGTGCCCCGGCGCAAAATGCCGCTCATCAGGGGACTCGGAACGCGCAGACTGCGGTATGCGCCGTGAATAAAGGGAAAATATTCCTTTCGGGTATGCGTATAGACCACGATAATCGCCGTTTCGATATAGCGGGAAAGCACCGTCGCAATCGCCGCGCCGGTTACACCCATCTCCGGGAAACCGCATTTGCCGAAAATCAGGAAATAATTGAACACAAGGTTGACGAGAATCGCCGCCACGCTGGCCAGCATCGGGAGCCGCGTTTCGCCCACCTCGCGCAGCGTGCTGGCATAGACCTGCGTTACGCCGAAGGGCAGCAGCCCCCAGAGCATCACGGTCAGGTAATCCATGCCGAAACCGAGCGTTGCGGCCGCATCTGCCTGCGCCGTTTCCTCCGCCAGATACATGCCGATGAGCTGCTTGGGGAGCGCGATGAATACGGCCAGCGCGCAGGCCAGCATGGATAGCGAGATCATCCACTTTACGCGGAAGCAGTCGCGAACACCTTTGTGATCGTGCGCGCCGGCGTATTGGGTGGCAAAAATGCCAGCGCCGGCCAAACCGCCGAAAATACACAGGTTGAACACAAAGAGAAGCTGATTGACAATCGCAACCGCCGACATTTGGAGCGTACCGACGCGCCCGACCATCACGTTATCCAGCAGGCTGACGACGTTGGATACCGTGTTCTGAATGATGATCGGCACGACGACGGAGATCATCTCCGCGTAAAAAGCCCGATCACCAAACATTCGTTCGCGCAGCTTTGCGCGGCGAATTTCTTTTGCAGCCATGTGTATAAAACCGCCTTTCCGCGAAGGAAACCGATGAAGGCCATGCCCCTTTTTTCTGGCACTGCCGGTTGCCTCCTGACTTGTTTCAAAACCCCAAATCCGTCAAAACTCAATTTACATACCGTCTCCATTGTAACGAAAAACGGCGGTTTCGTCAATTCGAAAACCGGCGAATTTGCGCTTTCAGAGCAAAAATGCCGCCCGGCGTTTCAAACCGAGCGGCATTTTGCCCAATGACCTTATTTGTTCAGATCCGTGCGGATAATGTAAACCATATCGTGCGCCATGCCGTCGTCGATCAGGTCAAAGCTGACTTCGGCGGCAAGCTGATTCTTGGTGTTTTCGAACACGTCGAGCGCTTTCTGCACGTCGCCGTTGAGCAGCGGCAGAACGTCGGCATTCAACGTCTGCTTGAGCGCGTCAAGACCGTCGGCAAGCTGGGCTGTGCCATCGCTCAGTTGCACTGCGCCGTCGGAGAGCTGCGTGCTGCCGGCGTGCAGAGTAGTCGCTCCCTGCGCCGCCTGACTGACGCCATCCGTGTAGCTGCTCAGCCCGGTTACAAACGTATGGACGGAATCCAACTGCGTTTTGAGGGAATTGAGCGCATCATAACCGGCTTTCGCGGGCGCAATGGCCTCTTCAAGCTGCTTCTGAACGGATTCGTCCGCCAGATTCTGCTCCACAAGCGCGTCAATCTGTTCGGCAACGGCGGCTTCCAGCTTGGCCTTGACGTCGTCGCTGTTCATCATCTGTTCGACGGCCGCGCTGATTTGCTGTGCCTGTTCGTGCGTCACCTGACCGGCTTCGACCGCCTTGCCGTAATCCTCTGCCGTCATGCTCAGGCCGCTCTGCGCAAGCACACCTTCCAGCACCTGCGCCTTGACCGCCTGAGAAACAGCCTCTCGAACCGCCTTTTCCTGCTTCATCACTTCGGCCTTCACCTGTGCGCGCGCCGTTTCCTTGGCGGTTTCAAGCAGCGTTTCGGGGTTGAGCTGAGTCAGCGCCGCATCCAGAACGTCGGCGTAGTTTTCGCTCGTCAGTTCCGGCAGCGTGATTCCGGCCGCATCCAGTCCGGCCGCCGCGAGCTGCTGATTGGCTGTCGCGAGCACGGCGCTGAAAAGCTGTGCCGCGCCTTGATTCAGCGCGTCGTTGTTGGCGACAAGCGTTGTCAGACCCGTTTCCAATTCAGATGCGCCGTCGTCGAGGCTCTTGGCGCCGTCGCTCAGGGATTTGGCACCGTCATTAAGCGCCGCAACGCCATCATACAGCGTGAACAGCGCGGAAAGACCATCGTGTAGCGTTCCCTCGCCCTCTGGCAGCGCTTCGCCGTCACACAGCGCGGTCAGACCCGTCTTCAGCTCATTGACGTTGTCGTTCAAATCGCCGATTCTTTCATCTGCCGCGCTGCAAAGCCAGTCGATCGGATCGCTGGTCGCCAGCGTCATCATCCAGCTCAAGTCGGCGTGGTCGGCCGTAGCCGTCAGGGTGAAATGCGTCGGCAGATCGGCGTCGGTGTCCATGCCCGGAACCGCCCAGCCAATCAGCAGCTTATGGCTGCCGTCGCTCACGATTTTTCCGTTCTCCACGCTCACGTCGGTCAGCGTAGCGTCGTCGATGGGCATGAGAGTCAGGGCAAGATACGGAACATTTTCCGCCATCGTGAAGCTGACGTCCATCGTCACAACGCCCTGACCGTTTTTAATTTCTTCCGCCGTGGCGCTTTCGCCGTTCAGCGTGAAGCTGACGTGAGGAAGAACGTCCGGGCGCTTATCGGACGTGCCCTGATAGATGATGCTGCTGCCGTCGGCCTGCCAGGTCAGCGTTTCACCGTCGAGGGTGAACGTTTCATGGCCGCTGACGTTTTCAATATCCTTCAGCATCGTGCGATCCGAGAGCACATCCAGCGCGTCACCATTTTCAAGGTGAACGTTGTCCAGCAGGGTCTGCACCTCACCGTCGTGATTGACAACCACATAAACGCGCTCGTGCTTGGCCGTATCGGCGCTGGCCGTGCAGCCAGCCGCCACGCAAAGCGCTGTCAGCAGCGCTACCGCATGCTTTTTCATAGGTTTTCCATCCTTTCTTTCTGTCTGATCGAAATTTACGCTTTTTTCTTCATGCCAACCGTGGTGCGGACGATGAAGCCGTCGCAAAGCAGCAGCATTGCAGGCAGCAGGAACAGCACGACCGCCACCGAGCACAGCGCGCCGCGGGCAATTAGGCTGCACATCGAAGAGATGATATCCACGTTGGAATACAGGCCGACGCCGAACGTCGAAGCAAAGAAGCTGACGCCGCTGACCAGAATGGACTGCGCGGACGCGGCGACCGCCTCGCCCACCGCCACTTTTTTCTCCTTGCCCGCCATTCTGCCCTGCTTATACCGCGTGGTCATCAGAATGGCGTAATCCACCGTCGCGCCGAGCTGAATGGTCGAAATCAGGATCGGGCCGACAAACGGAAGCGTCGTTCCCGTGAAGTACGGAATACACAGGTTGAGCGCAATGGCAAGCTCGATCATGGCGACGAGCAGAATCGGCAGAGAGAACGATTTGAGCACCAACGCGATGATGACGAAAATCGCGGCGATGGAGATGACGCTGACCACCTTGAAGTCGCGGTCGGTGCAGTTGATCAGATCCTTCGTGCAGGGCGCTTCGCCGATCAGCATGCCGCCCTCGTCGTATTTCTTGAGGATCGCGTTCAGCTCGTCGATCTGCTGGTTGACCGCGTCGGAAGAGATGACATAGGACGAGGAAATCAGCATCATCTGGTAGCGATCGCTCTTGAGCAGGCTGATGCCTGCATCCGGAAGGATGCTCTCTGGAATGTTGCTGCCCAGCAGGCTGTCCAGCGACAGCACATCCTGCACGCCGTCCACCTGCTTAAACTCACGGGTCATGGCGATGACATTCTTCTGAGAAACGTCGGCATCAATCAGAACCAGATGGTTGGTGGAAACGTCGAAGGATTCGGAGAGCTTTTCATTGGCCTTCACGGACAGGAGATCCTCCGGCAGGCACGAGCTCATATCATAGTATACGTTTACGTTGCTGTAACCGTAGAACGCCGGGATGCACAGCACGACGGTCAGCGCGCAAAGCGCCTTGTAATGCTTGACGATGAAACGGCTGATGCTCGCCACGCTGGGCAGGAGCGGCTTGTGCGAGGTCTTTGTAATCAGGTTATCCATCATGCGGATGACGCACGGGAGCAGCGTCACCGTGCCCAGCACGCCGAGGATAACGCCCTTGCTCATAACGATGCCGAGATCGCGGCCGAGCGTGAAGCTCATAAAGCAAATCGCGACGAAGCCCGCAACCGTCGTCAGGCTGCTGCCGACAATCGAGGAGAACGTCTGCCCGATTGCGGCGGCCATCGCATCATCGCGGTCGCTGCAAAGCGTCTTCTGTTCCTTATAGCTGTGCCAAAGGAAGATGGAATAATCCAGCGTTACGGCCAACTGAAGCACCGCCGCAACCGCCTTGGTGATATAAGAAATTTCACCCATCAGGTAATTGCTGCCCATGTTCCAGAGGATGGAAACGCCGATGCAGCATAGGAAGATCAGCGGCAGCAGGAACGAATCCATCGTCAGCATCAGCACGACGCAGCAAAGCGCGACGGCGATGGCGACGTAAATGCCTTCCTGCTCCTCCACCAGCGCCTTGGTATCCGTAACCACGGCGGACAGGCCTGAAACGAAGCACTTTTCCCCCGCCACTCTGCGGATTTCGGTGATGGCCTCCATCGTTCCTTCTGCGGAGGACGTATCGTCGAAGAAGACGGCGATAATGCGGTCGTTTCCGTTTTCAAAGCGTCCGCGGATATCGTCCGGCAGAATTTCGGAGGGAATGGAGCCGTTCAGCGCAGAAGCGTAGCCGACGACCGTATCGACATGCGGGATCCCGCGAATGGATTCTTCCAGATCGGCTTGATCAACTTCGTTTAATCCCTCGGTGATACAGAGCGAAAAAGCGCCCTTGCCAAAGTCCTCCATCAGGATGTTCTGCCCCTTGATGGTATCCAGCTCCTCCGGCAGATAATACAAAAGGTCGTATTTGACCCGAGTGGATGCCATGCCGAATATGGACGGAATCATCAGCGCCAAACAGATGATGACGACGACGACACGGTGCTTGACCACCCACCTTGCAAATCGGTTCACAAGAGTTCCTCCTTTTGAACTGTATTTGATTATTGAACACTATGTTGACTTTATCAACGTGTGATAGTATAATGGGACTGATGGCGAAAATCAATAAACAGTTTTTGAAGGTCAGTTTATTCATTGAACAGAAAATGGAAAAACGGCTAAAAATAAACACAAATCAAAAATGTGTTGAAAAAGAGGCGCTTATGAACATGAAAGAAATGAAAACGGAAAACGGAACGGAGAAAAAAGAGGATCGTCGGGTTCGACGCACAAAAAAGCTGCTCAGTCAGGGGTTGATTGAACTGATGCAGCATAAACAGGTGAAGGATATCACCGTGCGCGAGCTGGCCGAACGGGTTGATGTCAATCGCGGAACTTTTTATCTCTATTATCGGGATATATTCGATCTGCTCGAACGTCTGGAGGAAGACCTTTTCGAACAGCTCAACGAAGTCATCCTCGCGCACAGGGGCGAGCCGGTTCTGGCTCACATCCGCCCCATGCTGACGGACGTATTTCACATTGTGGCCGAAAATAAGGAAATCTGCCGGGTTTTGCTGAGCGACAACGGCGATATCAAGTTTTTGCAGCGGCTCAGCGACGTGATTCAGGAGAAACTGCGCACGGAATGGCTCAACGGCTATGTGGATAATGAAACGGAATTCGAATACCGCTATGCGTTCGGCGCACTGGGCTTTGTCGGCCTGCTCAGAACGTGGCTTCACCGGGACTGCGCGGAATCTGCCGAGGGTATGGCGGTTTTAGCCGACTCCCTGATTCGACAGGGAATTATGAACGGTATTCCGAATCTGAAATGAAGCGGCATGAACGCGCGCAAAACCAGAGGCGCGCGAAACAAACAATAAAAACGCAAAACAAGCGGAATCCGCATCGGTTTGAACGGATTCCGCTTGTTTTGTTATATTCCGGCATAAAAAGCGGGTAACCCGCCCTCACCTCCGCCGAAGCCTGCAAGGCGTAAAAGCCCTGCTCTCGCGGACGATTTCATGCACTTTCCTATAGAAAAAAACCGAAATCTTTCGACTTCGGTTTCAAAACTGGTGCACCTTCAGGGGCTCGAACCCTGGGCACCCTGATTAAGAGTCAGGTGCTC
>UQNM01000003.1 GCA_900542395.1 uncultured Eubacteriales bacterium | reverse complement strand
GCAACCATTCCGCCACGCACCCGCATATGTCGAAGCTCTCCGATTCGCAGATTCGCGAGGAGCTGAAACGGTGCAGCGATTTGGTGCAGTCCATCACGGGCAAGCCGACCACGCTTTTCAGACCGCCGTATGGTGAATACAACGACGAAGTGGTACGCATCAGCCGGGAAGAAGGCTATGAATGTATCCAGTGGAATGTGGATTCGCTCGATTGGAAGAACATCAGCGCCGAAGATATGGTCAGGCGATGCACGAAGAACGTGAATCCCGGCGACATCGTGCTCTTCCATAACGATTCCAAGTATATCCTGCAAGCGCTGCCGCAGATTCTTGAATACTATCAGCGGGCGGGTTACAGGGTCATTCCGATTTCGCAGCTCCTGCTCGAAGGCGAAACGTGGATCGATCATGCGGGCACACAGCATTCGGCCACGCCGGCGCCTTCGGCGTCAACAGGCAATGAATCAAGAAAGATTGAGCAATAAGGAGGACGTACAATGGAAAACGTCATTAACACACTGCATTTAAGCGGTAAGGTTGTGGGAACGCCCGTGGTGGGGCATGAAGCGTTTGGCGAGAAATTTTATTACCTGACGCTGGGCGTGCCGCGTCTGTCCGGCGCGCAGGATCTGCTGCCGGTCACGCTTTCCGAGCGGCTGCTCGACGGCGCGATGCTCTCCGACGGCGATACGCTGGCCATTGACGGACAGGTGCGCTCCTACAACAAAATCATCGAAGGCGCGGGGCGGCTGCTGATTACGGCGTTCGCCCAGAAGATCGTTGAAAACGACGAGCACGAGAATCCCAACCAAATCCAGTTGACCGGCACGCTCTGCAAGGCTCCGGCGTATCGAACGACGCCGTTTGGGCGCGAGATTGCCGATATGATGCTGGCTGTAAACCGGGCATACGGAAAGAGCGACTATATTCCGTGCATCACGTGGGGGCGGAGCGCACGCTTTGCCGCCAAGCTGGACGTGGGCGATAAGATCACCCTGACGGGGCGGCTGCAATCGCGCGCGTATCAGAAGCAGATGCCGGATGGCAGCGTGATCGAAAAAACGGCGTATGAGGTTTCCGTCGGCCATTTGGAATTGCTGGACGGCGCGCATAACGCCGATCCGGCGCAGGCGCACCCCGCGCATGCGTTTCACGCGGAGGCAGCGCAGCCGCAATAAGCGGTCGCTTTAGTGAAATAAAGAAGAAAAGCGGTGAAACAGAGCGTTCGCCGCTTTTTTTTGCGCGGTATCTGTGCTATAATGAAGTGAAATTGATCGACAGACGTTATGAGGAGGACGGCAGCATGCAGGATCACATCATCAACGATCAGATTGCCGATTTGGCTCGCGCGATGCTTGCGCTGGATAATATGGACGAAGCCTATCGTTTCTTTGAAGATATTTTTACGATTCACGAATTGCAGGCGGTCGCGCAGCGGCTGGCAGTCGCGCGCCTTTTGCAGAAAAAGGTCACCTATCAGGAGATTGCCGAACGCACCGGCGCGAGCACGGCGACCATCAGCCGCGTCAACCGCTGCCTGACCTACGGCGCGGGCGGATATCAGCTCATTTTGGGCAAAACGAAATTCGGCGATGAAATAAGCGAGGGAAATCCATGAACTTAAACGACCTGAACAGAGAACAGCGGCTCGCGGCGGAAACGCTTGAAGGGCCGCTTTTGGTGCTTGCTGGCGCGGGATCGGGCAAGACCCGCGCGCTGACGTATCGCGTGGCGAACTTGCTGGAGCACGGTGTGCCGCCGTGGGCGATTATGGCGATCACCTTCACCAACAAGGCGGCGAAGGAGATGCGGGAGCGCATTGAAAAACTGGCGGGCGCGGGGGCGGAGGACATCTGGGTTTCAACGTTCCACTCCGGCTGTGCGAAAATTCTGCGCCGCGACATCGAAAAACTGGGCTACACGCGCTCCTTCACGATCTACGACGACGACGACCAGATGAGCGCGCTGAAGGAAATTCTGAAAAAGCTGAACATCGACGACAAGTTTTTGCCGCCCAGAGAGATCAAGAGCAAGATTTCCGATGCGAAAAACAAGCTGCTCGGCCCGCAGGATTGGTTTTCGCAGAGCGAGAGAGACTATCGAAGCCAGCTCGTTTACGACGTCTATCAGGCGTATGAGGAAAAGCTGAAAAGCTCGAACGCGCTGGATTTCGACGATTTGATCGTCAAAACGCTTGAGCTTTTTGCGCAGCATCCGCCGGTGCTGGAGGCCTATCAGCGCAAGATTCGGTATATCCATGTCGATGAGTATCAGGATACGAACTACGCGCAATATATGCTCGTGCGCCTGCTGGCAGCGCAGAGCCGGAACCTTTGCGTCGTCGGCGACGACGATCAATCCATCTACGGCTGGCGCGGCGCGGATATCCGAAACATTCTCGATTTTGAAAAGGATTTCCCGGATGCAAAGGTCATCAAGCTGGAGCAGAATTACCGCTCCACGGCAAATATTCTGGACGCGGCGAATCAGGTCATCGCGCTCAACGCCAACCGCAAGGACAAAGCGCTGTGGACGCAGCAGGGACCCGGCGAGTTGATCCGGCTGTATCGGGCGGGCGACGAGCGCGAGGAGGCGGCCTGGATTTGCCAGCAGATCCGCGAATTGAAATCGCGCGGCGAGGAACTTGGCCGCTTTGCCGTGCTCTATCGAACCAATGCGCAGTCCCGCGTCATCGAAGAATCGTTCGTGCAGGCGGGCATCCGCTACCGGATGTACGGCGGGCTGAAATTCTATGACCGCAAGGAGGTCAAGGATATTCTGGCTTATCTGCGCGTGATGGTCAACCCGGCGGACGATATTTCCGTGCGGCGCATCATCAACGTGCCCAAGCGCGCCATCGGCGATACGACGGTGAACGAACTGGCGCGCCACGCCGCGCAGGAGGAAATGCCGCTGCTGACCGCGTGCATGGATATGCCGGAGAGCCTGAATGCCCGCGCGCGCAAGAGCGTGGAGAAATTCAGCGAGCTGATGATGAGCCTGACCATGATGCAGGAGACGATGAAGCTGACCGAACTGGTGCAGTATGTCATCGACACGGTCGGGCTGGAAAGCCAGTATACCAAAGAAGACAACGACGAAAACCGTTCCCGCGTGGAGAATATTCGCGAATTTGTCGGCGCGGTCAAGGAGTTTGAAGAGAAAGCCGACAACCCGACGCTGACGGATTATTTGGAAAACGTGTCTCTGGTGTCCGATCTGGATGAGATGGGAGACGATGGCGGCGCGGTGACGATGATGACGCTGCACAGCGCGAAGGGACTTGAATTTCCGAATGTGTTCATGGTCGGCATGGAGGAAAATCTGTTTCCGTCGGCCAGAAGCCGCGACGACGAGGCGCGCATGGAGGAAGAACGCCGCCTCTGCTACGTCGGCATCACGCGCGCGCGGGAGAGGCTGTTCCTGTCTCACGCATCGCGGCGCATGCTGTATAACCAGATTCAGTTCAATGATCGCTCCCGGTTTATCGACGATATTCCGGCGCGGCTGATCGAGGATGTTTCCGACAGGGGCGGCCGGAGCGGCGGCTTTTCGGGAAACAAAAAGCCCGGAGGAAACTGGCAAAGCGGCGGCTGGCAGCAGCCCGCGTGGAGCAAGAGCAGCGGTTTTGCGCCGATGCAGCCGCAGGCAGGGCAATCAAACTGGAAGCCGAAGACGAGCTACAACGTCGCAAAGCCGACGGGGCAGGCGCAGAGCTTCTCCGGCTGGAACGCAAAAAGTGCGACGGTTGGCGGTGTGACGGTTCAAGGCGTGCAGCGCGGAATGAACGAGCCGCCGAAGGTGGTGGCCTCACAGGCGCATGAAACGGAGAAGCCGTCGATCTACGCGCCCGGCGACCATGTGCTGCACAAAAAATTTGGGCGCGGCGCGGTTGTGCGCGTCAGCGGAAGCGGCTCGGACGCCCGCATTATGATTCGATTTGACGACGTTCGTGTGGGCGTGAAGGAATTGGCGCTGGCGATTGCGCCGATGATCAGGCTGGAGGAGTGAACAAAACGTGAGCGAGACAAACGATTTGCAGCGCATGCGCGAGTTGATCGACAAGCTGAACGAAGCCTCGCGCAGGTATTACGATCAGAATGAATCCGATATATCCGACGACGAATGGGATGCGATGTACGCCGAGCTGCGCGGGTTGGAGGAAAAGACCGGCGAGCGCATGGCGGATTCACCGACCCGGCGCGTTGGCGGCGCGGTGATGGAGGGCTTTGAGCAGCACCGTCACATCGCGCGGCTCTGGAGTATGGACAAGGCGCAGAGCGAGGAAGAAATTCTTGCGTGGGCACAACGCTGCGAAAAGCAGACGAACGACGCGGGCGGCCTGCCGAAAAACAGCTATTGCGTGGAATATAAGCTCGACGGCCTGACGGTCAACCTGACATACGACGGAGGAAAGCTGGTTCAGGCGGCGACGCGCGGAAACGGTGAGGTCGGCGAGGCGATTCTGCCGCAGGCGATGACGATCCGCACCATTCCGCTGACCATCCCGTTCACCGGCAGGATGGAGGTGCAGGGCGAGGGCATCATGCGCCTGTCCGAACTGAAAAAATACAATGAAACCGCTGCCGAGCCGCTCAAAAATGCGCGCAATGCGGCTGCGGGCGCGCTGCGCAACCTCGATCCGCAGGTGACGGCGAGCCGCCATCTGGACGCATTCTTTTATCAAATCGGTTATATCGAGGGCAGGAGCTTTGAAACTCAGCAGGATATGCTGGCGTTTATGAAGGAAAACGGCCTCAACATCAGCCCGTTCGTTCGTCCGGCGCAGACCATCGAGGAAGCGCTGGAGGCCGTGCATGAAATCGAACAAAAACGGGAGACGCTGGATTTCCTGATCGACGGCGCGACGATCAAGATTACGGATATGCGCACGCGCGAGGTGCTGGGCACGACGGACAAGTTCCCGCGATGGTCGATTGCCTTTAAGTTCCCCGCGCAGGAAACCGTCACCAAGCTGTTGAAAATCACGTGGGAGGTCGGGCGCACGGGCAAGCTCACGCCGCTGGCGCACCTGTCCCCGGTGGATATTTGCGGAGTGACGGTGAAGCGCGCGACGCTCAACAACTACGACGACATCTGCCGCAAGCGCGTGCGCATCGGGAGCGAGGTCTGGGTGCGCCGCTCCAACGACGTTATCCCGGAAATCATGGGCGTCGTTTGGGATGGCGAAGGCGAAGCGCCGGAAACGGATATCCAGCCGCCGACGGTCTGCCCCGCATGCGGCGGCGAACTGGTCAAGCTGAGGGAGGACGGCGTTCACCTGTTCTGCCTCAACCGAACGAGCTGCCGCCCGCAGGCGATTGCCCGCATGGCGCATTTTGCCTCGCGGCAGGGCATGGACATCGAAACATTCAGCACGCGAACGGCCGGGTTGTTTTACGACGAGCTGGGCGTGCGTTCGGCGGCGGATCTGTACCATCTGGATCGGGAGAAGCTGGTCGCGCTGAAGGGCTTTGGTGAAAAGAAGGCGGAAAAACTCTTTGCCGAGCTGGAAAAGAGCAAGGACTGCGAACTGGACGCCTTTTTGTTCGCGATCGGTATTCCCAATATCGGTAAAAAGACGGCGTATGACCTGATGGCGCATTTCGGCACGCTGGAAGCGCTGATGGGCGCGAGCGAACAGGAGCTGGAGGACGTCGAGGATGTGGGCGGCATTGTGGCCGCCTCCATTACGGAATACTTTGCGGACGAAGAAAACCGCCGCTTTGTAAACCGCCTGCTGGAAGCCGGCGTTCGCCCGCAGATGCACGCGCAGCAGGACGCGGGCACGTTGTTTGAAGGAATGACGTTTGTGCTGACCGGCACGCTGCCGACGCTTTCCCGCGCGCAGGCGCAGGAGATGATCCGCAAAAACGGCGGAAAGGCGACCGGCAGCGTATCCAAGAAGACCAGCATCGTTCTGGCTGGGGAAAGCGCGGGCAGTAAGCTGGATAAGGCGCGCGAGCTGGGGGTACGCATCATTGACGAGGCGCAGTTTTTGCAGATGATCGAGCAGCAGAAGCGCCCGGAGCCGACGGGCGATTGAAAACGTGTACGCTTGGCGAAAAAATCTGTGGAAGTAGGCCATTTCCTTTTGTAAATCTCTGTGGTATAATCAGGAAATAAATCTGCGTGAAAAGAAGGGGTGATTTTCCGTGCAGAGCATGACCGGCTACGGCCGCGGGCTTGTCTGCGAGGACGGGCGCGAAATGACGGTCGAGGTCAAGAGCGTCAATCATCGTTTTCTGGATGTTTCCTTCCGCCTTGCGCGACCCATCGCGTTTCTGGACGACGCTGTGCGCACGGGTGTGGCGGCGCGGCTGGCGCGCGGGCATGTGGACGTCTTCGTCAATTATGTGAACCATCGCGAGGATGCGCGCCGCGTTCATGTGGATATGCAGCTTGCGAAAGCCTATCGGCAGGCGGCGGACGAATTGAGCGAAGCGCTCGGCGTGAAAAACGATCTTCCGCTTTCGGATTATATGAACATGCCGGATGTGCTGACGGTGGAAGCCTCCGAGGAGGATCAGGATGCGGTTCGCGCGCTGTTCATGCGGGCGCTGAATCTGGCGTTGGATGATCTGACAGCCATGCGGAAGCGCGAGGGAAACAGCCTGCGCGGCGACATGATGAAAAAGCTCGACGCGATTGACGATCTGCGCGAAAGCATTGCGACGCGCGCGCCGACGGTCGTGGAGGAATACCGCGCAAAGCTCAGCCAGAGGCTGTCCGCGCTGCTCAGCGGCGACATCGACGAGGCGCGCTTCGCCACTGAGGTTGCGATTTTTGCGGATCGCGCGGCGATTGACGAGGAGCTTGTGCGCCTGAGCAGCCATATTGCGCAGCTTCGCGCGACGGCGGAGCTTGACGAGCCGGTTGGCAGAAAGCTCGATTTTCTGGTGCAGGAGCTGAACCGGGAGGTCAATACCATCGGATCGAAGGCCTCCGACGCGCAGATTGCCGGGTGCGTCGTCGCGGCGAAGGGCGAAATCGAAAAGCTGCGCGAGCAGGTTCAGAATATCGAATAACGAAAAACATCGGAGGTATCCGTGGACATCAAGCTCATCAATGTCGGTTACGGCAATTTCATATCTTCAAGCCGCATCATCGCGATTATCGGGCCGGAGTCTGCGCCGGTCAAGCGCATGATTCAGGAGGCGCGCGAGGAGCGCCGTCTGATTGACGCGACATACGGCAGAAGAACGCGCGCGGTGATCATTTCCGACAGCGACCATGTGATTTTATCCGCGGTTCAGCCGGAAACGATTGCGCATCGCTTTGATATCAAGGATAACACAACCATCGTCGAGGAGGAAGAACCGTAATGCACAAGGGGAAGAGGGGCGTTCTGTTTGTCTTTTCCGGGCCGTCCGGCGTGGGAAAGGGCACGCTGAAGGCCAAATTGTTTGAGGAATTTGCCGGCCGAATCGCATATTCCGTTTCCGCAACGACGCGCGGGCCGCGCGAAGGCGAGGTGGACGGAAAGGATTACTTTTTCATCTCTAGGCAGGAGTTTGAACGGCGCGTGAAGAATAATGAATTTCTGGAGCATGCCGAATTTGCAGGCAACTGCTACGGCACGCCGCGTGCCTACGTGGAAAAGCTGCTGGACAGCGGAATGAACGTCGTGCTGGAGATCGACGTGCAGGGTGCGCTTCAGGTGATGAAGAGCATGCCCGAATGTGTCAGCGTGTTTATTCTGCCGCCGAGCTTTGAAGAACTGGAGCACCGGCTGCGCGGGCGCGGCACAGAGACCGAAGAGAAAGTCCGCGAGCGGCTGGAAACCGCCAAGCGCGAATTGCCGTATGCGCCGCAATACGATTATCAGATCGTCAACGGCGGCGATATCGAGGCCGCTTATCAGAGCCTGCGTGATGTATTTCTCAAGAGCACAGGCGAGGCCTGATGCCCAAAGCGCAATGAACCCGCTTCACGGCGATATTTTAGAGGAGGAAAACCCGATATGTCTATGACCGATCCTACGATTTTGCAGCTTCTTGAAAAGGCGGATTGCCGCTATACGCTGGTTGTTGAAACGAGCAAGCGCGCCCGTCAGCTCATCGACGGCGTCCCGCCGCTCATCGACGCCAAGGACAAGGAGAATATGCCTCTCTCCGTCGCGATTGACGAGGTGAATCGCGGGCTGATCACCTACGAGCGTTCCCCGGAAATTGATGTCAAGTGAGATGAAGAAACCGTGCGTTGTCCTCGGCGTGACCGGGGGCATTGCGGTTTATAAGGCATGCGAGCTGCTGCGCCTGCTGCAAAAGCGGGGCATCGACGTTTTTGTTGTGATGACGCAGAACGCATGCCGTTTTGTTGCGCCGCTGACGTTTGAAACGCTCTCCGGTCATCCCGTTGCGGTGGATACGTTTGACCGCCCGCAGACGTGGGAGGTCGAGCACATCGCGCTGGCCAAACGCGCGGATCTGTTTCTGATTGCGCCCGCGACGGCCAACATCATGGGCAAAATGGCCTGCGGCATTGCGGATGACATGCTGTCTACGACGGTGATGGCGACGCGCGCGCCTGTTCTGGTTGCGCCCGCGATGAATACCGGCATGTGGGAAAACGCCGCCGTGCAGCAAAACGTCAAGACGCTTCGGGCGCGCGGCGTTGAAATCGTCGCGCCGGTTTCCGGCCATCTTGCCTGTGGGGACAGCGGAGCGGGAAAGCTGGAAGACGTTGAAGTTATTGCCGAACGCGCCTGCGAGCTGCTTTTTGCGAAAAAGGATATGGAAGGCCTGCGCGTCATGGTGACGGCGGGGCCGTCCAGAGAGGCGCTTGATCCGGTTCGCTATATATCCAACCGATCCTCCGGCAAGATGGGCTACGCCATTGCGCAGGCGGCGCAAAAGCGCGGCGCGGAGGTGACGCTGCTCAGCGGCCCGGTTGCAATCGAAGCGCCGCTAGGCGTGAAGCTCGTGCCGTTTACGACGACGCAGGAGCTGCTTGACCGGGCGAGCGAGCTGGCACGGGAGCAGGATCTGCTGATTCAGGCCGCCGCGCCGGCGGATTATCGGGCGAAGGAAGTCGCGCCCCAGAAGATCAAAAAGCAGGGCGGCGAACCGATGACCTTCACGTTGGTGGAAAACCCGGACGTTGCCGCGACGCTCGGAAAGGCCAAGCGGAGCGGGCAGGTTTTTGTCGGCTTTGCGGCGGAAACCAACGACGTTCTGGCACACGCGAAGGACAAGCTGGCGCGCAAGAATCTCGATATGATCGTGGCCAACGACGTGACGCGCCCCGGCGCGGGATTTGACGTGGACACCAATATCGTGACGCTCATCACGAAAGACGGGCAGGAGGCGCTGCCGATGATGAGCAAGGCGGAGGTCGCGCAGCGGATTCTCGATCGCGCGCTGGCGCTCAGAAGAGAATAAATGATGAACTGCCGTTTGAAAGAAAGCGGCAGTTTTTTCGTAATTGTACGGTTTCAGCGCTCTTTTTTGCTGTTTCATGTGCAGAAAACTTGACGGAATCCCCGTTTACGCATATAATTGAGGATATGCTTATATAGGGCGGCATAGACCCGTTTGGCGGAGAACACGGCACGGCGAAAGGAGGGCGATACGATGAAAGCAAAAGGATCCCGCGTATGCAGCGGGGCGATTGTGCTTTTTGTATTTGTCTGCCTGCTGCTGGCCGGAGCGGGGCGATTGATCTCCTCGGAAAGCGATGGGCAGCGCATGCCCGACCTGAGCCAAAGGCAGGCATGGCTCTGCGCCGCGCCCAATGCGGCACAGGAGCCGCTGACGGATGCGCGTCGGGAGATTCGGCCGGGCGGGGAGCATCGCTTCGCCTTTTCCGCGAACCGGGAAGGGCAGCGCGCAGCGGCGCTTTTGCAGCGGCGCGACGCGAACGGCAACATTCTGCCGGGAAGCGAAAGCTATATGAAGACCGTCTATCGGGCATTTCCCTTGGGTGATGGGTTCGCATAGCGCGAAAAAAGGAGATGCGAACCTTTCAACAATATCAAAAGCGAGGAAAAACGTTATGGCTAACAAGCATGCTAAGGCGAAAAATCTGCGCGCCCGCGCGCTGGTTTCGCTCGTCGCAATCATTGTTGTCGTCGCCATTTGCGCCTATCTGGGCCTGTGCGGCTTCGGCAAGGGCACGATGATCAACTACCTCAAGCCGTGGGGCGATGCAATCAGCCTCGGCCTTGACCTGCGCGGCGGCGTTTATACCGTCTATCAGGCGGAGAACAACGGCGACCCGGATTTTGACACCAAGATGGAATCCACGGTGAGCATCCTCACCAGCCGTTTGACCCGTCAGGGCTTCACCGAGGCGACCGTCACCCGTCAGGGCAGCGACCGCATCCGCGTGGAGATTCCGAATGTGTCTGACCCGAACCAGATCCTGACCATCATCGGTACACCGGCTCAGCTCTACTTTGTCGATGAGAGCGGCAACAACCTGATGGAAGGCTCGATGGTGAAGAATGCGCAGGCGGCGCAGGATCAGGACGGCAAGCCCTGCATCGCCTTCGAGCTGACCGACGAGGGCGCGAAGATCTTCGCGGAAGCCACGGCGGCCAACCTCGGCAAGACCATCTCCATCACGCTGGACGGCGAGACCATCTCCCGCGCGACGGTCAACACCGTCATCGCCGGCGGCAAGGGCGAAATCACCGGCAACTTCACCGCGGACGAGGCGAAGAACCTGGCGACCCTGATCCTTTCCGGCGCGCTGCCGCTGAACCTGACGCAGCTCGAAGTGAGCGCCATTTCCGCGACGCTGGGCGTTGAGGCGCTCGACCGCGCGATTCAGGCGGGCATCATCGGCGTGGCGCTGGTCATGCTGTTCATGCTCTTCCGCTATCGCCTCTGCGGCCTCGTGGCGGACATCGCGCTGACCATTTACATTATGATTGTCGTGCTGCTGCTGGCGCTGACCGGCGCGCAGCTAACCCTGCCGGGCGTCGCGGGTATCATCCTGGGCATCGGCATGGCTGTTGACGCGAACGTTGTCATCTTTGAGCGCATTCGTGAGGAAGTCAAGAACGGCCGCCCGATTGGCTCCGCCGTTCGCAAGGGCTTCTCCAACGCGCTTTCTGCCATCATCGACTCGAACGTGACGACCATCATCGCCGCCGTCGTGCTGTATGCCTTCGGCACCGGCTCCGTGCGCGGCTTTGCGCTGACGCTGGGCATCGGCGTGGCGACCTCTCTGGTCACGGCTGTGTTCGTCACCCACAAGCTGCTGGATATCTTTGCCGACCTCGGCATCAAGAACCAGAAGCTCTACGTGTGATAAGGCGAGGAGGAATGAAACATGGATATCAAAGTGAAAAGCCACCTCAAGCCCTGCGCAGCCGTTTCCATCGCCATCATGGTCGTGGCGCTGGTGATGACGCTGACCGGCCACGGCATGAATCTGGGCGTTGATTTTACCGGCGGCACCATTATGACCTACAACATGGGCGAGCAGTTTGAAACTGCGGACGTCGAAAAGGTTCTGGCCGACAACGGCATCTCCGACGCGCAGATCGCCAAGACGGGCGAAAACGACACGCAGGTGCAGATTCGCATCAGCGACAAGGAGAACACGGACGATCTCCGCACGGCGCTGGAAAACACGCTCGGCGAGAAATACACCGGCATGGAATACGTCGATATTTCCCGCGTGGGCGCGATTGCGGGCCGCGATCTGATTAACAACGCCATCAAGAGCGTGAGCCTTGCGGCGGTGCTGATGCTGCTGTACATCGCGGTTCGCTTCGACTTCTATTCCGGTCTGGCTGCGATCATCGGTCTGCTGCATGACGTGGCGATCATGCTCTCCGCGGTGGTGCTGCTGCACAGCTTCATCCGCGTGGAGACGACGTTCATCGCCGCGCTGCTGACCATCGTGGGTTATTCCATCAACAATACGATCATCATCTTTGACCGCATTCGCGAAAATTCCCACAAGAGTACGCTGCGCCAGTTGAATCGTGAGAGCATCGTGAATCTCTCCGTGCAGGAGTCCCTCTCCCGCACGCTGAACACGACGATCACCACGCTGCTGACCATCGTTACCCTGTACATCATGGGCGTGGACTCCATCAAGCAGTTTGCGCTCCCGCTGATTATCGGCATTGTCGCGGGCACCTATTCCGCGAACCTGATCAACGGCTATGTGTGGGCGGCGCTGATGGACAAGCGCGACGCGAGCAAGCGCGCGAAGGCCAAGGCGTAATCAACCGGGCGATTCAGCCCGCCAAATCAGAGGATCAGCCCTCTGGTTTGGCGATGAACGCGAATTTGCGTTTATCGCCAAACCACGAGGGAGAAAGGGGGCTTCGGCATGCTTCGATTGATACCGAAAAATCAGGAAAAGAGGCAGGTTCCGCCGGAGCTTGCCTCGCTTGGATTGCCCGACAGGCTTCTGGAGCTGCTGCTGGATCGGCAAATCGACACGCCGGAAAAAATCGAGCGCTATCTGCATCCGAAGCGCGAGGATCTGCATGACCCGATGCTGATGCAGGATATGGGGAAAGCGGTCGCCGTCATCCGCGACGCCATCGAGAAGCATGAGGAGATCACGGTTTTCGGCGATTACGATGTGGATGGCGTCACCGCCACGGCCATTCTTCTGACCTATTTGCGCAAACAGGGCGCACAGGTCGATTTTTATATTCCGGACAGACACGGCGAGGGATACGGCCTGAATATCGCGGCGGTCGAACAGATTGCGGCACATTCCAAACTGCTGATTACCGTGGATTGCGGCATCACGTGCGCGGCGGAGGTCGCGCGGGCGAAGGAATTGGGGATGCGCGTGATCGTGACGGATCACCACCAGCTCGGGCCGCAGATGCCCGAATGCGAGGCGGTGCTCAATCCGCTGCTGGGTGATTACCCGTTCCGCCGGCTGTGCGGCGCGGGCGTTGCGTTTAAGCTGGTTCAGGCAATCGGCGGGACGGAAGCGATTGAGCCGCTTTGGGAGCTCGCCGCGCTGGCGACGATTGCGGATATTGTGCCGCTGATGGATGAAAACCGCGTCATTGTGTCCTATGGGCTGGCGGCGATGGCGGCCACGCAGCGGCCGGGGCTGATTGCGCTGATGGAATCCGCCGGGGTTGACCCGCAGAAGGTCACATCCGCCGACGTTGCGTTCCGCATGGCGCCGCGAATCAACGCGGGCGGGCGGCTGGCGCTGGCCTCGCGCGGCGTTCAGCTTTTGACGACACGGCGAATGGACACGGCGAGGGAGATTGCCGAAGAACTGAATCAGGATAACATCCGCCGCCGGGAACTGGAAATTGATATTTTCAAGCAGGCGGACGAGATGACGCGGCAGCAGATTGATTTTATGAACGAACGCGCCATTGTCGTCTGCGGCGAGGGATGGAATCCCGGCGTCATCGGGCTGGCGGCATCCAGACTGGTGGAAAAATATAAATGGCCGACGGTGCTGCTCGCGCAGGACGGCGATATCTGCGTCGGCTCTGCGCGGTCGATTCCCGGCGTGAACATCCATGACGCGATGAGCACATGCCGCGACCTGTTCGTTCGCTTCGGCGGGCATGCGCAGGCCGCCGGATTGACGATTGAAGCTAAAAATGTGCCGGAATTTAGAAGGCGGCTGAGCGAGTCCATTCGGGCGCAGGCCGCGCCGGAGGCGTTTATTCCGACGGAGGAATATGACCTCGAATTGGAGCTTTCTGAAATGACGGAGGCGTTTGTGGATGCGTTTTCTGCCATGCAGCCGACGGGATTCGGAAATCCTGCGCCGGTGTTCTGCGTGCGCGGCGTGCACACAACAGACGTGCGAACCATCGGCAAAGACGGCGCGCATCTGCGGATGAGGCTTGCGCAGGGCGGTGAAATGCGGTCGGCCATCGGCTTTCGGATGGGCGACCGCGCGGCCGATCTGCCGGAAATCATTGAAGCGATCATCACGCTTTCCATCAACGTCTGGCAGGATAAGCGCAGTGTGCAGTGCGAACTGCGCCAGCTTCAGGCGTATATGCCGGGAAAGGCGTTCATTGCCGAATGTCAGCGGCAGAGCGACGCGCTGGATGACGCGCTGCTGAACGCCCTGTGCCTGCCGGAGGGGGAAGCGAAGGGCATTGAACAGATGCCCCTTGAGCAGGCGAAAACGGTCTTGGCCGGTGAATTTGAAAAGGGCTATCAGGGTATTCTGATCGGTGTGCACACGCTGGCGGCGATGAAGCTGCTCAACGTGCATCTGGCCGTGATGCATGCTCAACTGGATTACGCCATTGAGCGGACGAGCGATATTCGCGGCTTTAACGCGCTGGTGATGACGCCGGACTGGGCGAACATCGCGTTTTCACCGAGGCTGATTGTCGCGATGGACGGATTTTTGAGCGACGGCGAGCGCGCGCTGGCCAAGCGCCAGTTTCCCGAGGCGCGCATCATTGAAGTGATCAATATGCGGACACAGAGCGCGGCCTGCGCGGGCAGGCTGCTGCCGAGCGACGACGCGCTGCGCCAACTGTATAAGGCGCTGCGCCAGCGGGAACGGACGGATTGCACCCTAAACGTGCTTTCCGCCGCAATCGGGCTGGACGAGGGCATGATTCGATGCGGCATGCGCATCATGGAGCAGCTTGGGCTGGTCGAATATACGCTTCAGCCGTTTCGCTTCCAGCTCATCCCCAGCGGCAAGGTGTCGCTGGAAAACAGCATGCTTCGCGCGAAGCTGTTACAGATGAAGGACGAAGGGGGGAAACCGTTTTGACGCAGGACGAATGTAAGAATCTCGACGAATTGATTGCAACGCTGGTGAAATATCACCCGGAGGCCAATGTCGAGCTGGTGGAAAAGGCGTATCACTTTGCCGAAAAGGCGCACGCCGGACAACTGCGCAAATCGGGCGAACCCTATTTCGTGCATCCGCTGACCGTGGCCGGAATTCTGGCGAAGCTGATGCTCGACGCGCCGACTATCGCCGCCGGTCTGCTCCACGATACGGTGGAGGATTGCGACGATGTGACGATCGAGGTCATCGAGCAAGAATTCGGGCAGGAGGTTGCGCTGCTCGTCGATGGCGTGACCAAATTGAAACGGCTGGATTTTACCTCCCGCGTGGAGCAGCAGGCCGAATCCATCCGCAAAATGATTCTGGCGATGAGCAAGGATATCCGCGTCGTGCTCATCAAATTGGCGGACAGAACGCACAACATGCGCACCCTGAAATCTCAGCCGCCGGAGAGCCAGAAGCGAATCGCGCAGGAGACGCTTGACATTTACGCGCCGCTGGCGCATCGTCTGGGCGTATATAAAATCAAGCAGGAGCTCGAGGACCTGTGCCTGCGCTATCTCGATCCGGAGGGATATCAGAACCTGATTGTCAAGGTCGGCATGAAGCGCGCCGAGCGCGAGGAAAACATCCGCACGGTGATCGACACCCTGAGCGACAAGCTCAAGGAGATGAACATTCACTACGAAATCGACGGCCGGCCGAAGCATTTTTACAGCATATACCGCAAGATGGTGCTCCAGCACAAGCCGTTTGAGCAGATTTTTGATTTGATCGCCATTCGCGTGCTGGTGGATACGGTGCAGGACTGCTATGCCGTGCTGGGCGTGGTGCACACGCTTTGGAAGCAGGTGCCCAACCGCTTCAAGGATTATATCTCCATGCCAAAGCCGAACATGTATCAATCGCTGCATACGACGGTCGTTGGCGAAAACGGCATGCCCTTTGAGGTGCAGATTCGAACCTACGAGATGCACCGCATCGCGGAATACGGCATTGCGGCGCACTGGCGCTACAAGGAAGGCAAGCAGGTTGCGGATTCGCTGGATAACAAGCTCTATTGGCTGCGCCAGATTCTGGATTGGCAGAACGACACGCGCGATTCCGAAGAATTCATCAAGTCGCTCAAGGTCGATCTGTTCAGCGATGAAATCTTCGTCTTTACGCCGAAGGGCGAAATCATCGACCTGCCGAAGGGCGCAACGCCCCTCGACTTTGCCTATCGCATCCACAGCGCGGTCGGCAACAAGTGCGTCGGCGCGAAGGTCAACGGCCGAATCGTGACGCTGGATACGCCGCTCAACACGGGCGACTTTGTGGAAATCATCACCCAGCAGAACAGCAAGGGACCCAGCCGTGACTGGCTCAAAATCGTCAAAACCGCGCAGGCCAAGGCGAAAATCCGGCAGTTCTACAAGAAGGAATTGAAGGACGAGAACATCGCCAACGGCAAGCAGATGCTCGATTATGAGGCGAAGCGACAGGCGGTCAACCTGCCGTCGCTGCTGAAAACGGAATATGTCGATCCGATTCTACGGAAATTCTCGTTTGCGGATTTGGATGATCTCTACGCGGCGGTCGGATGCGGCGGCATTGCGGCGCAGCAGGTCGTCACCCGCCTGCGCGAGGAACAGCGCGCGCACGACAAGCCGCTTGTGCCGGTTTTGCCGCGCGTGGCCGAGCCGACGACGCCCGCCCGCGGCGGCAAGAGCTCCTCGAAGGAGGACATGGGCATCAAGATCGCCGGGTTGCCGGGGTGCCAGGTTCACTTTGCCAAGTGCTGCACGCCGCTGCCGGGCGACGAAATCATCGGCTATATCACGCGCGGACGCGGCGTGACGATCCATTCCAAGGAATGTGTCAACGTCAACGCATCGCATGATCCCGCGCGCTGGGTGGAGGCCGAATGGAGCGACACGGTCAATTCCTCGTATAACGGCTCGATTCAGATTCTCGCGCAGGATCGTCACAACCTGCTGGCCGACCTGATGAGCTATCTGTCCGCGCAGAAGGTGACGGTCTGCGCGCTCAATGCCAAGGTCAACAACAACCAGACCTGCTCGATTGAGCTGACGCTTCAGGTGGCCAACAAGCAGGAGCTGGACTGGGTGATTAAACAGATTGCCAAGCGGCAGGATACCATAGAGATTTTCCGCGTGTAAGCGGAAGCGAAAGGACACATACATGAGACTGGTGGTACAGAGGGTGCTCGAATCAAGCGTCAAGGTGGACGGCAGGGAAGTCGGGCGCATCGGCAAGGGATTCATGGTGCTCTGCGGCGTTGAAGACGGCGATACCGCGGAGGATGTGCGCTATTGCGTGGATAAAACCGTCAACCTCCGCATTTTTGAGGATGAAAACGACAAGATGAATCGCTCCATCCTCGATGCGGGCGGCGAAATTCTGGCGATTTCCCAGTTCACGCTGCATGGCGACGTCCGCCATGGCCGCCGTCCGAGTTTCATCCGCGCGGCAAGGCCGGAAGTGGCCGTGCCGATGTACGACGCATATTGTCAGGGGCTGCGCGAGGCGGGGATTCATGTGGAAACCGGCATTTTCCAGACGGATATGAAGGTTTCGCTCGTCAACGACGGCCCGGTGACGCTGCTGATTGATTCAAGGAGGACGTTCTGATGGAGCTGGATATCAAAACCGTGACTGGCGGCCCGCTGGATGTGAACACCTACGTGGTGGGCGCGTCCGGCTCGAATCAGTGCGTGCTGATTGATCCCGGCGCGGAATATGCGGCGGTCAACGGCGCGGTCTGCGGCAGAGAGGTCAAGGCGGTGCTGCTCACGCACGCGCATTTTGACCACATGCTCTACGCCAGACCGTGGCTGAAGGACGGCGTGAAGCTCTATGTGCACAAGCTGGACGCACCGGCGCTTGCCGATCCCTCGCTGAATCTCTCCGGCGTTGTCGGCGCGCAGCTCACGCTGCCGGATGCGGATGTCCTGCTCGAAGAGGGCGGCTGCGTGGAAGAAGCGGGCATCCGCTTTGATGTGCTGCACACGCCGGGACATACGCCGGGCTCGGTCTGTTATCGGCATGAAAAGACGCTGTTTTGCGGCGACACGCTGTTCTATCAGGGGTACGGCCGGGTGGATTTGGCGGGCGGAAACTCGCTGCAAATGGCGCTCTCCCTGAAACGGCTGCTGAAACTGCCGGGTGATACCGTCTGTTACCCCGGCCACGGCATGAAAACGAAGATCGCCTGGGAACAGGAGGCAAATGCGTGAAGATCGCTGTCCAAACATCGCTGCCTGCGTTTCAAAACGATATCGGCGACGTCGTGCGCCTGTTTTACGGCGAGGGAGCGGCTGTGGAAGAAACGCAGCAGGCCGACGCGCGTCTCACGCATATCCATGAAGAAGCGGACGAAGAATGGCGCGAAACCTTTGTTTTAACGGATTGCAGCGGCAGGACGGAACAAAATACGCTCAGCGCTCCGGCGGTTTCCGGCGGCCTCGAGGAAAAACGCCAGAAGAAACGATTGATTAAGCGCTGCTGCTATATGCTTTTCAAGCGCCTGTCCGGGCGGCAGCCCGCATGGGGCTCTTTGACGGGAATCCGCCCGACAAGGCTGTATTACCAGCAACTGGAAAACGGAAAAACGCGCGGAGAGGCCAGACAGACGCTGCAAGACCTGTTTGACCTGTCGCAGGAAAAGATTGATCTGCTCGATGAAATTCTCGACGCGCAGCAGGGGCTGATGGATCGGCGCTCGCGCGCATGCGATGTATATATCGGTATTCCTTTCTGCACGACGCGCTGCGCGTACTGTTCGTTCTCATCCGGCGAAATTGGAGACGGGCGATTGGTCGAGCCGTATCTGGCGGCGCTGCTGCATGAGATTGAGGCGTGCGCCGAGATGGCGCGAGAGATGGGGCTGCATATCCGCGTGGGCTATATCGGCGGCGGAACCCCCAGCAGCCTGACCACGCCGCAGCTTGACCGTCTGCTCGCGCATGTCGAAAAGCATTTCGGCGCGCTGGCGGAATTTACCGTCGAGGCCGGTCGGCCGGACACGCTGGACGCGCAGAAGCTGCGTATGATCCACGACCATCCCGTGACGAGAATCAGCATCAATCCGCAGACGATGAACGACGCGACGCTGGCGCGAATCGGCCGCGCGCACACCGCAAAGCAGACGGTGGAGGCGTATGAGCTGGCCAGAAGCATCGGCTTTGACGACATCAACATGGACGTTATCGCGGCGCTCCCCGGCGAGGATTACGCCATGTTTGCGCATACGCTGGCGGAAATCCGCAGGCTCCGCCCGGAAAGCCTGACCGTTCACACGCTGGCCATCAAGCGTTCAAGCAGGCTGCACGAAGAAAAATACGCGCAGGCGGAACAGGATGTCGCCCGCATGGTGGCGCTTGGGCGGCAGACGGCGCACGACATGGGCATGCGCGCGTACTACCTGTACCGGCAAAAATACATGGCGGAAAACCTGGAAAACGTGGGTTACGCGCTGCCGGGGCGTTTCTGCCGATACAACATCGACAACATGGAGGAAACCACCAGTATTCTGGCGCTTGGCGCGGGCGGAATTTCAAAATGTGTCATGCGCGAAGAGGAAAAAATCCTTCGCGCACCGAATATAGCCAATATTGAGCAATATATCGACCGCGTGGATGAGATGATCGAGCGAAAGCGGGTCGTCTTTGCCGAAAAAGCGAAAAAGCTGGATTGAGCATCGGCGGGAGGAGGAAGGCGCAGACCATGGTAATCAGCGATAAGCAGACGCTTCGGCGGTGCGTCAAGCAGGTGGTTCGCCGGGCGGCGGTGGTGGAGACCCTGCTGAATTTTGACGCGGCGCGAGGCGAAATGGGCATAAAAGCGCTGGCGACGTCGATACCAAAGGCGCAGGGCTTGACGCCGCTTCAGGCCGATGCGGCTGCGGCGTTTGCCGCGATGGATGCGCTGGAAATGCCGATAGAGGATATCCCGCGTGCGGCGCTGATTCAAAGCGGCTACACAAGGGAAGCGTATCTGCGCGAAATTCTTGACCAGATGCGAGCGAAGCGCGTATTTGCCTGCGTCTCCATTCGGGATGCGCAGAGCGCCGTCTTTGAGGATGACCGGATAGCGCCTCTATTGACGCTGCCGGAGGATTTCTTTGCGCCGGGGCGTTACGGCGTGGAATACGCCCGTCGAGCCGAAGAGATTCGCCTTGCGGCGCAGCAATGCGGCGCAAGGGATGTGCTCATTCGGCAGTTTGATGAGGATGCGCTCCGCTTTTGCCTGATTCCCGCCTGCGAAGACGAGCGTCTGCGCCTGCATGTCCGGCTTGATACGCGCGCGCAGATGGATGGTTTTCTGCGTCAGTTGGATGCTTCCCATACTGTGTGCGCGCTGGCGTTCGGCGACGAAGCCGTCGAACCGATGCTGATTGAGGCGGCCGCGACAAGGCGGCGGCTTCTCGTGCGCGTCAACAAGCGGATTCCGCTTGCGCTTGAAAAGCTGGGGCTGCGCTTTGTGCCCTACGCCAGCGAGGCGGATTTGCCGGAGCAGATGCTGGGGCGATGGATCACGGCCAGAGAGGCGATTTGGCCCGCGCTGTGCGACGCCTATCTGCCGCTGGCCAGATGCGGCTACCCATTGACCAGCGAAGCGATTGCAAGGGACGTTCAAGCCCTGTTCGGCGGGCATTTTCTGATGGATGACGACAATACGCATGAGGCGTATCAAGAGTGAGGAGGAAGACAAAATGAATCCGACGTTTATCATTGAAATGGAAAACGGGCAGACGATGAAGGGCGAGCTTTATCCCGAAACGGCGCCCAACAGCGTGGCGAACTTCGTGGAATTGGCGAACAGCGGTTTTTATGACGGCGTGATCTTCCATCGCGTGATTCCGGGCTTTATGATTCAGGGCGGCGATCCGCTCGGCCGCGGCACCGGCGGACCGGGTTACAGCATCCGCGGCGAATTTGCCCGCAACGGTTTCAATAACCCGCTCAAGCACACGCGCGGCGTGCTTTCCATGGCGCGCAGCATGATGCCCAACTCCGCCGGTTCCCAGTTCTTCATCATGGTGGATGACGCGCCGTATCTGGACGGCCAATACGCCGCGTTCGGCAAGGTGACGGAGGGCATGGAAACGGCAGATGCGATTGTCAGCGTTCCGCGCGATCCGATGGATAAGCCGTATGAGGAGCAGAAGATGAAGTCCGTCCGCGTGGACACGCATGGCGAAACCTACACGGTTGAAAAGCTGAAAGGGCGCGGCTGATCGGAGGCGGCACCGTGAACAAAAACAAGGTCGTCGTCCACCTGATGGGGCGCGATTATACTCTGGTGACGGATCAGCAGCCGGACAAGGTGCAGCGTCTCTCCCGATACGTGGATCGAAGGATGCGCGAGCTGGCGATTTTGACGCGAGCCGGGGAAAATATGCTGCCTGTGCTGACGGCGATGACGCTGGCGGATGAGCTGTTTACCGCGCAGGACGAGGTGAACCGCCTTCGCCGCGAGCTTGACGCGGCAAAAACTGAAACCAAACAGGACGAAAACGCATAAATCGAGCGGCGGCGCTGGGGTGGTTGCCCTGCGCCGCTTTTTTCGGAGGAGAAAATGGAACTGCTTTCACCGGCGGGAAACCGCGAAGCACTCGTTGCGGCAATCGCTTGCGGCGCGGACGCTGTCTATTTGGGCTATACGGCCTTCGGCGCGCGCAGCTACGCGGGGAATTTCGATGCGGATGGGCTTCGAGACGCTGTGGCCTATGCGCACGAGCGAGGGAAGAAAATCTATGTGACGGTCAATACGCTGGTCAAGCAGTGCGAACTGGACGACCTTCGCGATGTGCTCGATCTGCTCTCTGATGTGCGCGTGGACGCCGTGCTGGTGCAGGATATGGGCGTGGCGCGGATCATTCAGCAAAGCTATCCCCATCTGGTGCTGCATGCCAGCACACAGATGACGATCAACAACGCGCAGGGCGCTCGGCTGATGAAGGACATGGGCTTTGCGCGCGTCGTTCCGGCAAGGGAATGTACGCTGGATGAGCTGAGAAAGATGGCGGACGTCGGCGTTGAGGTAGAGGCCTTTGCGCACGGCGCGCTTTGCGTGGCGGTATCGGGTCAGTGCCTGTTTTCCAGCATGATCGGCGGACGGAGCGGCAACCGCGGCCGATGCGCGCAGCCCTGCCGACTGCCCTACACGCTGGAAGACGGAACGAGCGGCTACCTGCTCTCCACAAAGGATTTGATGCTGATCGACCGTATTCCCGAGCTGCGCGACGCGGGCGTATATTCCTTTAAGCTGGAAGGCCGCATGAAAAGGCCGGAATACGTCGGCGTCATCACGAGAGCCTATCGCGAGGCGCTCGATGCGGCGGAAGCACATGTCAGCTATCATCCGAGCCAGGCGGTCATCGAAGGCCTGCGGCAGGTGTTCAATCGCGGCGGCTTCACGGAAGGCTACGTGATGGAGAAGAGCAACGCCGCGTTGATGAGCTGGAAAAAACCGAACCACTGGGGCATTTCGGTCGGCAAAATCATGTCGATGCGGGGAGCGCTTGCGCAGGTTCGTTTGACCAAGGCGCTCAACGACGGCGACGGACTGCAATCACGCGGGCGTCAGGAGACCGAATTCACCTATTCCGGCAACGACATTCCGGCGGGCGCGGAGGCGACGGTTCGCATCGCGGCCGGTCAGGCGCGCGTGGGCGACGAAATCTTCCGCCTGACAGACGCCGCGCAGATGAAGGAAATTCGGGAAATCATGGGCCGCGAAAATGTGCAGATTCCGCTGGACATGCATCTGTACGCCATGCCGAACAGCGCCGCCGCTTTGACCGTTTCGGATGGCGACGGGCACTGCGTTTCATCCGTCGGTGAGCAGCCAGTCATGCCTGCGCAGCAGCGCGCGCTGAATGAGGAAACCGCCGCCAAGCAGCTCGGAAAACTGGGTGGAACGCCGTACCGACTTCGAAATTTGACGCTTGAAAGCGAAGGCGCGTTTATGACCGCCGCGATGCTCAACAATTTGCGGCGGGACGCGCTTGAAAAAATGCGAAAAGCTCGAACGGAGCCGACGCAAACAGACCGTCGGTTTGTTCCCGACTCGTGCGAAATGCCGACACAGGAAAAGCTGCTGATCGTGCAGGGCGAAGACGTTGCGAGGGCAAAGATCCTGATTGAATGTGGAGCGGACATTTTTGAATGGCAGCCGCAAATCTATAAGGCGGATACGCTGAGCCACATGCTTGCGGAGGCGGACGGCGTTAAACCGGCGCTCGTTCTTCCGGCCGTCATGCGCAGCGACGAGCTGGAGCATATCCATGCGTGGGTTTGTGAAAACGCGGAAAAGCTGAGCGGCGTGGTGGCCAATAACCCCGGTCAGTTGGCGCTCTCGTGGCCTGTTCCGGTTTCAGGCGGTCAGGGGCTGAACGTTATGAATCACGCCTGCGCGGCATTTTATGCCGCTCTGAACGTCAACCGACTGACGGTCTCCTGCGAGCTGAATCAAAAAGAGCTGCGGGAGCTGTTTGCCAGCGGCGGCAATTACGTGATGGAGGCATACGGACGGACGCAGTTGATGCTGCTGAACCATTGCCCGCGCCGAACGAAAAAAGGGGACGAACAGCAGGACAGCCGCTGCAACGAATGTGCAAGGCTCGGCGGCTGCCCGGAAATCTATACGGATCGAAAGGGATACCGTTTCCCGCTGCGCAGGCTTCAAATGGAGCACGGCTGTGTTTTGAGGCTGTATAACAGCGTGGAAACGGATATGGCGAAATACGCTGAGAAGCTGCATCATCTTTCCGTCAGCCTCCGCCTCGCCTTTACCGACGAATCGCCCGAAAGACAACGGGAAATTGTCGCTTCTTACCGCTGCGTGCTGGATAGCGGCAGAGCGCTTCACAGCATTTCGCCATCCGCGACGGCAGGGCAGCTTCTGCGCGGCGTTCAGTAAAAAGCGGGTTGAACCCGCTTTTGCCAACGCCTGCAAAGCGTCGGGGGCTTGCCCACGCGGGCGGTTTACGCCATTTTCTAATCGCGCAAAAAAGGAGAAATCCATGAACGAACGTTCTTTACGTGTGCTTGAATTTACAAAAATCCGTGCGCAGCTTGCGCAATACTGCGTTTCCGACATGGGGCGGGCGCTGTGCGACGCTTTAACGCCGTCCAACCGATTGGAGGACGTTTTGCGCATGCAGCGAGAGACGGAGGAAGCGCACAGCCTGCTTTCCTATTTGGGCGGCACGCCGATGCTCTCGTTTTCAGATGTGCGTGCTTCGCTGCATCTGGCGCAGATCGGTTCGTCCCTTTCGCCGCGCACATTGATGGAAATCGGCGCAAGCCTGCGCGCTGCCCGCGCCGCGCGCGAGGCCATCGTGACGGACAGGCAGGATACGCCGCTGATGAGCGCGAACGCCTCGCGGCTTTCGACATTCAAGACCGTCGAGCAGGCCATTTCCGACGCGATCATCAGCGAGGACGAAATCGCGGATCGCGCGAGCAACGAGCTGTTTCAAATCCGCCGCAAGATGCGCGCGTGCAATGAACGTGTTCGCGAGCGGCTGAACGGCATGATTCACAACCCGAATTTCCAGAAATATTTGCAGGACGCCATCATCACCATGCGCGCGGATCGCTATGTTCTGCCGGTTCGGCAGGAATACCGCTCGATGGTGCCGGGCATTGTGCACGATCAATCCTCAACCGGCGCGACGGTGTTCATCGAGCCGATGTCCGTCGTCGAAATCGGCAACGAGCTGAAGCAGTTGATTTCGGCGGAAAAGGTGGAGATCGAGAAAATTCTCCGGACGCTTTCCGCGCAAATCGCGCCGGAAGCGGACGCTATCTCGGATAATCTGGCGATCCTCGCTCAGTTGGATTTTGCATTTGCCAAAGCGTCGCTGGCCAAGCAGATGAACGGGTGCATGCCCAAGATCAACCGCGAGGGGCGGCTGAACATTGTGCGCGGCCGTCATCCGCTGATTGATCCGCAGAAGGTCGTACCGCTGGATATCCGGCTGGGCAGCGACTTTACGACGCTGATCATCACCGGCCCGAACACGGGCGGCAAAACGGTGACGCTAAAGACCACGGGTCTGTTTACGCTGATGGCGCAGTCCGGCTTGCAGATCCCGGCGGAATACGGCACGGAGCTGGCTGTTTTTGATGATGTCTTCGCGGACATCGGCGACGAGCAATCCATCGAACAGTCGCTTTCCACCTTTTCGGGTCACATGACGAACATCGTCTCGATCCTCCAAAGTGTGACGCCGGATTCGCTCGTGCTCTTTGACGAGCTTGGCGCGGGCACAGATCCGACGGAGGGCGCGGCGCTGGCGCAGGCGGTGCTTTCCACTCTGCTGGATATGCATACGCGCACGGTGGCCACGACGCATTACAGCGAGCTGAAGGAATATGCGCTGACCACGCCGAACGTTGAAAACGCTTCCGTCGAATTCGACGTGGCGACGCTCAGACCGACGTACCGCCTGTCCATCGGCATCCCCGGAAAATCCAATGCATTTGAAATTTCGCGGAAGCTCGGCTTGCCGGAATTTATCATCGGCAGGGCGAAGGAGCTGCTTTCCAAGGAGCAGGTTCGCTTTGAGGACGTGATTGCCAACGCCGAATACCACCGTCAGGTGGCCAAGAAGGAGCGCGAACTGGCCGAGCAGGCGCGCAACGAGATGATCTCCATCCGCGACCAGGCGGAAACGGAGCGGAAAAAGCTGGAAGATCAGCGTGAAAAATCCATCCGAAAGGCGAAGGAAGAGGCCAAGCGCATCGTTGAGAACGCCAAGCGGGAGTCGGAGGCCATGATCTCCGAGCTTCGCGCCATGAAAAAAGCGGGCGGCGCGCAGGAGCACGAAATTCAAAAGGTCAAAAAACAGATGGAAAAGGCGCAGGATGAATTGGCCGACAAGAAGGAAGTGGGCGGTGAAATTCCAAAGAGCGTCAAGGCAGGCGATATGGTGCACATCGCCTCCATGGATGTGGATGCGACGATCGTTGCGCCTGCGGACAGCAAGGGCTATGTGCAGCTCAAGGTCGGCATGATGAAAATGCGCGCGCCGCTTTCCGATCTGCGAACATTGACAGCGACGCAGCAGCTCGTCAAAAAGGAGCAGAAGAAGCTGGAACGTAAGAAATCCATGCGGGAAGCCCGGGTGGATATCACCACGCGAGCCGTTCGGCAGGAGCTGGATGTGCGCGGCATGGCGCTGGATGAAGCGATTCCCGAGGTCGAAAAATTCATCGACGACGCGACGCTCTCCTCGCTCGGCGAGGTCAGCATCATTCACGGAAACGGAACCGGCGTTCTGCGTGCCGGCATACAGGATTGCCTGCGCCGCCATCCGTGCGTGAGCAGCTTCCGTCTCGGCCGGTACGGCGAAGGCGAAACCGGCGTAACCATCGTCTCCCTGAAATAACGACATTAAAGCGCCCTGCCACGGTGACGGGGCATCAGACTATGGAGAATAGCCCTCTCCGCAAATAAAAGAATCTGTGGATTTCTTGATTTTGCTATTCAAGCCAAGTTTGCTTATGTCAACAAGCTGGCGCCCTGTTACGGCAACGGGGCGTTTTTGTGATTCAAGCGAAAAGATACGCGGGTCTGCGCGTGAAAAAATAGAAATTCGGGGAAACTACCCGCGAGGTGAGCGGGATGGATCAAAGGGAAATGCTCCGAAAAATGGCGTTCACGGCGCTGGGGCTTGTGCTGGCGATTGAAATTGTGGCGATTGCCGGCGCGGACGCGCAGCCTGCCGAAAGCGTTTACGCGCAGGGAGAATATGTTCAGACGCTGGAAGGCGCGAAAAGCCCGTTTGCGGACGTTGTGCAGACGGTAATGCCCTGCGTTGTCGGCGTGAGCAATCGGGCGAATACGTTCAATATGATCAGCGGGCAAACGGAATTGACCGAGCAGGCGACAGGCTCCGGCGTTGTGGTGACGACGCAGGGGCATGTGGTGACCAATTACCACGTGATTGAAGGCGCAAACGATGTGCAGGTGCTCAGTCAGGGACGGTATTTGAAAACGGAGATCGTCGGTTATGACGAACTGACGGATTTGGCCGTTCTGCGCGTGATGGAAGACGTTCATCTGCCTGCCGTCAAGATGGGGGATATCGCGCAGGTTCGCGTCGGCGACTGGGCCATCGTCATCGGCAATCCGCTGGGCAAGCAATTTGCGGATACGGTGACGATCGGCGTTGTTTCGGCGCTGAACCGAGAACTGGATGGATCATCCATCGTCAAAATGCTGCAAACCGACGCGGCGATCAATTCGGGAAACAGCGGCGGCGGCCTGTTTAATACACGCGGTGAGCTGATTGGCGTTCCGTCTCTCAAATTCAGCTCGAACGGGAAAGACGACGTGGCTTCCATCGAGGGCATCGCGATGGCCATTCCGGTGGACGTTGTTCAGCCGGTCGTAAACAGCATCATCCAATACGGCAGGGTGACGCGCCCGAAGCTCGGCATTTCCGTCATAACAATCCGCGGAAGCGACAAACCGACCGTCGGTTTTATTCCGGCTGGCGTCTATGTCAGCTCGGTTTTGCCGGGAAGCGCGGCGGAAAAAGCCGGGATCAAGCCGAACGACATCATTATCCGGATGGATGGCAAACGGATAACGCTCCATACCGATTTGACCAACCGGCTGGCGGCGCATGCGGCCGGGGACGTGGTGGTACTGACGGTCTATCGAATCCCCGGTCTGGAAAAACTGACGCTGCAGGATGCGATTCCCGCCGGGGAGGAGCTTGAGTTGACCATTACGCTTGAAATGCCGTCGCAGGATGCGTAATAACGGGCGGACAGGGCGCATACGCTGGCATGACGGCAGGGAGGGATGTTATGCAAGCGTATGACCTTTATCAGGATATCGCCCAGCGAACACAGGGCGATGTTTATGTCGGCGTTGTCGGCCCCGTGCGGACAGGCAAATCGACCTTTATTCGCCGGTTGATGGAAAAGATGATCATTCCGGCCATTGAAAACGCGCATATCCGGGCGCGCGCACAGGACGACCTGCCTCAAAGCGGGTCGGGGCGCACCGTGATGACGACCAAACCGGCGTTTATTCCGTCGGAGGCGGTGGATATCGCGCTGCCCAGCGACAACCATGTTCGCCTGCGCTTTGTTGACAGCGTCGGCTACATGGTGGAAGGCGCACTGGGCACGACGGAGGGCGAAGCGCTGCGAATGGTTCGCACGCCGTGGGCTGACGAGGAGATGCCCTTCGAGCGCGCGGCCGAATTGGGGACGCAGAAGGTCATCACCGAACATTCGACCATCGGTCTGGTGGTGACGACGGACGGCAGCGTGACCGATTTGCCGCGCACGGCGTATATTCCGGCAGAGGCGCGCGTGATTGCGGAACTAAAAAGCCTCGGAAAACCGTTTGCGATCATCCTGAACACGCAAAACGCGGCGACAACCAAGACGCAAAGCCTACGAAAGGCACTCGAAGAGGATTATGCGGTTCCCGTGGTCGCCATGAACGTGGAGGAAATGGACGAGGAGGACATTCGCGGCCTGCTGGAGCAGGTACTCGGCCAATTCCCCGTGGTTCAAATGAACATTCAAACGCCGGAATGGCTCGGCGCGCTGGATGAAACGCATTGGCTCGTCAAGAGCCTGATGGACAGCTTACAGCAATCGGTCGCGGGAACGCTCCGGATCGGGGAAGCCGACGCCTTCACGCAGGCGCTCAGACAGAACGAGTATCTGGACGATGTAGCCGTTCGAAGCGTTGACCACGGAAGTGGCTGCATCGGCATGCAGATGGTGCTCAAGGAAGGGCTGTTCAATCAGGTGCTGGCGGAACAATGCGGCACCGAGATTCGAAGCGACGCGCATCTGCTGGCGCTGCTGCGGGAATTGGTCGCGGCAAAAAAGGAATACGACCATGTGGCGCAGGCGCTGCAATCCGTTCGGGAAACGGGGTATGGGCTGGTGCCGCCGCAGCTTGACGAGTTGACGCTTCAGGAGCCGGAAATCATGGGGAAGGGCGGAAAATTCGGCGTTCGTCTGCGAGCCAGCGCGCCGAGCCTGCATCTGATCCGCGTGGATATCCAGACCGAGGTTTCGCCGGTCGTTGGCACGGAACAGCAGTCCGAAGAAATGCTGCGGTATCTCATGGAAGGGTTCGAACAGGACCCGCAGAAGCTCTGGCAGAGCAATTTGTTCGGCAAGCCGCTTTCCGATCTGGTGCGGGAAGGGCTTTCCAACAAGTTGATGCACATGCCGGAGGACACACAGCTCAAGGTTCAGCAGACGCTTGAAAAGATCATCAACGAAGGGAACGGCGGAATGGTATGTATTCTGCTCTGATCCCAAATCAAAGCGAGAGGATCGCCGGACGCAAAACAGACCGGCGGTCTTTTTTGATGCGCGGGAAATGGCGTCAACTCATCCGCGTGAGTGAAAGCCTGATGCGTGGCAGACTTTGGCGGAGGCGAAGATGAGATCAGCCCACCTTGCTGTTTGTGAAGAAAAACGTGGTTTTCTTTTCGAAAAAGCGCGGCGAAAAATGCTGACGGACGGCAGAAAACGAACGAAACATAGGGAAACACTGGTTAGAGAAAAAACTAACGATGAAGAAAAACGGAAACTCTGTTTTCATTTTAGCATTTCTATGCTATAATGACTCCTGACATTTCATTCAAGTCCATGACATGTCTCAGACACGTCATCTTGAAAAGCGAAGGGAGGAACTTGTCTGTGGCTACTACCCAGACATTTGGCGGAGGCGTCCATCCCCGCGAGATTGGCAATGGCAAGAATGCAACCCAATCCCAGCAGATCGTGAACGCGGCCGCCCCGGCTCGTGTGACGATTGCGATGGCTCAACACGCCGGCGCACCTGCGGTGTGCTGCGTGAAGGTGGGTCAGACGGTAAACATGGGCCAGATCATCGGAGAGGCTCAGGGATTCATTTCCGCGCCGGTTCATGCGTCCGTTTCCGGCAAGGTTGTGGCGATTACCACCTGCACCGTGGCGAGCGGAAAGAGCGTTCCCGCTGTCGTGATCGACAACGACTTTGAGGATCGCTGGGACGAGTCCGTGAAGCCGTGCGACAATGTTGATGCGCTGAGCGCGACGGATATTGCATCCATCGCGGCGCGCTGCGGCATCGTCGGCATGGGCGGCGCGGCTTTCCCGACCAATGTGAAGCTCGACACTTCTAAATTGGAAGAAAAGCCCGATACGCTGATCGTCAACGGCAGCGAATGTGAGCCGTATCTGACGAGCGATCACCGCATCATGGTGGAAAACGCCGAGCAGATTGTGGACGGCATCGCGCTGGCGATGAAGGCCAGCGGCGTGGCCTGCGCGAAGGTCGGCATTGAGGACAACAAGCCCGACGCCATCGCGGCCATGCGCGAGGCGGCTTCCGGCAAGCAGAACATCGAGGTCGTTTCTCTGCCCGCGCGCTATCCGCAGGGCTTTGAAAAGACGCTGATCTATTCGCTGACGGGTCGCATTGTGCCCAATGGCAAGCTGCCGTCCGCGGCGAAGTGCGTCGTGATGAACGTGGGCACCTGCGCGGCACTTTCCGCGGCCGTGCGCAAGGGTCAGCCGCTCATTGACCGCGTTGTGACCGTGACCGGCCGCGTGGCCAACCCGGCCAACTTCCGCGTCCGCATCGGCGCGCCGCTGCTGGATCTGATCGATCAGGCCGGCGGCCTGACCGACGGCGTGCGCAAGCTGGTTGTCGGCGGCGCGATGATGGGCAATGCGGTTCCGACGCTGAATCTGCCGATCACCAAGAACTTCGGCGGTTTCCTCGCGCTGGGCGAGGAAGCGATTTCCGCCGAGGAATCCGCCTGCATCCGCTGCGGCCGCTGCATGCGTGCCTGCCCGATGAAGCTCATGCCCGCGAAGATCGACGCGCTCGTTCGCCACGGCGACTACGACGGCGCGATTGCCGCCGGCGCGATGAACTGCATGGAATGTGGAAGCTGCACGTTCGCCTGCCCGGCCAAGCGCGAGCTTACGCAGAGCTGCCGCGTGGCCAAGGCGATCGCCAGAACGAAAGCCAAAAAGTCCTAATTGAGTACGGAGGAACGTGAAAATGTCCAAGTATGTGATTTCGTCTTCTCCGCATCTGCGCGATAATGTCTCGACCACGAGCATCATGCGGGATGTCTGCATTGCGCTGCTGCCCGCTGCCGTCGCCGGTGTGCTGTTCTTCGGCTATCGCTCGGCGATCATCCTCGCATTGTCTGTCGCGGCTGCGGTTCTGAGCGAGTGGCTGTATTGCAAGGCCGCTCATTGCCGCAACACGATCGGCGATTTCAGCGCGGTCGTGACCGGCATGCTGCTGGCGATGAACCTGCCGTCCACTGTGCCGTACTGGATGCCGGTGATCGGTTCCGTCATCGCCATCCTGCTGTGCAAGATGATCTTCGGCGGTATCGGCCAGAACTTCATCAACCCGGCGCTCGCCGCGCGCGCGATTCTGGCGCTGTCCTGGGCGAGCCTGATGAACACGTTCGCCACCCCGGCGTTTGGCAATCTGGCCGGCGTTGACGCTGTGGCGAGCGCGACCCCGATCGGTGCGGCGGCCGGCACCTACACGCTGGGCCAGCTTTTCCTGGGCAATATTCCGGGCACCATCGGCGAAACCTGCAAGCTGGCGCTGCTGATCGGCGCGGCCTATCTCTTCTATAAGAAGGTTATCACCTGGCACATCCCGGCGGCCTTTATCGGCACGTTCGCGGTATGCTATCTGCTGAAGACCGGCTTTGATGTGAACGCGATGCTGGCGCAGCTCCTTTCCGGCGGCCTGATTCTCGGCGCGTTCTTCATGGCGACCGATTATTCCTCTTCTCCGGCGACGGCGAAGGGCAAGATCGTGTTCGGTATCGGCTGCGGTCTGCTGCTGTTCATCTTCCGCGCCTGCAAGAAGACCCCGGCGGAGTGGTGCTCCTACGCCATCCTGCTGATGAACGTCTGCTCGCCGCTGATTGAGCGCGTGACCGGCAACAAGAGCTTTGGGGAGGTCAAGAAGTAATGGGTGATATTGTGAAGCTTGCGCTCCGTCTGTTCATCTTTGCGCTTGTTGCCTCTGTGCTGCTGGCCGTCACGAACGAAGTGACCAAGGGCCCGATCGAGCAGCAGAAGCTGGCCTCCAAGATGGCTGCGCTGAACACGGTGCTGCCGGGCTGCGAATACGAGCAGATTGAGTATGAAGGTATTTCTGACGACAGCGCGCTCGATGAGATTTTCATCGGCAAAAACGCTGACGGCAGCATCAAGGGTTATGCGCTGACCGCGAACCCACAGGGCTATGGCGGAGAGATTCCGATCACCCTCGGTGTGAGCGAAGGCGGCTATGTCACGCAGGTCTATGTCGGCTCCCTTCAGGAGACGCAGGGTCTCGGCAGCCGCGTGGGCGACGACGCTTTCAAGGAGCAGTTCATCGCGATTGCCGCTGATCCGGACACGCTGCGCAATGATGTGGACACCATTGCGGGCGCGACGATCTCTTCCAGCGCGTTTGTGAACGCGGTGCAGGAGATGCTGACCTACACGAAGGGCACGCTCGGCATTGAGCCGCACGCGGGCGACAAGGACGCGATTCTGGCGGAAGCCGCTGCCATCAACGGCGGCGACGAGGGCGAGAACGCGCCGGTGGAAACCGCCACGAACACCTATGACGTGACCGGCTTTGCGCCGTTCAAGGTGGATGTGACTGTGGACAGCAACGGCAAGATCGTGTCTGTGTCCGTGCCGGAAAACAACGAGACGCCGGGCTTCGGCGCTGACTTGATTGCCGACCAGAGTGTGTTTGACACGCTGGTGGGCCAGGACATCGCGACCGCACAGATCGACGTGAAGAGCGGCGTGACGCTGACCAGCAACGCCATTAACGACGCGCTGAAGCAGGCCGCTTCTGCCGGTGAGTCCGGCGAGGGCAGCGCGAAGGTCTACGACGTGACCGGCTTTGCGCCGTTCAAGGTGGAAATCGCGCTGGACGACGCGGGCAAGATCGTGTCCGTGTCTGTGCCGGAAAACAACGAGACGCCGGGCTTCGGCGCTGACCTGATTGCCGATCAGAGCGTGTTCGACGCGCTGGTGGGTCAGGACATCGCAACGGCGCAGATCGACGTGAAGAGCGGCGCGACGCTGACCAGCAACGCCATCAACGATGCGCTGAAGCAGGCCGCCGCTGACCTCGGCGGCGCTGACGCCGCGCCTGCGGTGGCGGGCGATCCGTACACCGTGAAGGGCATGAACAAGTTTACGCTGTATGTCGAGGTGAAGGATGGCGGCAAGATCGCTTCCGTCAGCGCGCCGAACAACAGCGAGACGCCGGGCTTAGGCGCGGATATGCTGACCGATGAAGCGCTCTCCGCGCTGGTCGGCGAGGATCTGGCTACGGCGCATGTCGATGTGAAGAGCGGCGTGACGCTGACCAGCGACGCGATCAATGCGGCACTGAAGCAGGCCGCGATTGCGAACGGCGTTGCGGTTGCGGCCGAACCGACGGTTGAAGCGACAGCCGAACCGACGGCTGAACCGGCTGCCGTGCCGACCGTCGCCGAAAACGCCGCCGTTGAGCTGACCATGTACGATGTGACGGGCTTCGCACCGTTCAAGGTCGGCATCGCGGTGGATGAAAACGGCAAGATCGTGTCCGTGTCCGTGCCGGAAAACAGCGAGACGCCGGGCTTGGGCGCCGACCTGATTGCCGACCAGAGCATCTTTGACGCGCTGGTGGGTCAGGACATCGCAACGGCGCAGATCGACGTGAAGAGCGGCGTGACGCTGACCAGCAACGCCATCAATGCGGCGCTGAAGCAGGCTGCGATTGCGAACGGCGTTACGGTTGCGGCTGAACCGACGGTTGAAGCGACGGACGAACCGGCCGTCGAGCCGACTGTCGCCGAACCGGCCGCCGAGCCGACTGTCACCGAACCGGCCGTCGAGCCGACTGTCGCCGAAAACGCCGCTGTTGAGCCGACCATGTACGATGTGACGGGCTTCGCGCCGTTCAAGGTCGGCATCGCGGTGGATGAAAACGGCAAGATCGTGTCTGTGTCCGTGCCGGAAAACAGCGAGACGCCGGGCTTCGGCGCTGACCTGATTGCCGACCAGAGCGTGTTTGGCGCGCTGGCGGGTCAGGACATCGCGACCGCGCAGATCGACGTGAAGAGCGGCGTGACGCTGACCAGCAACGCCATCAACGACGCGCTCCGTCAGGCTGCCGCTCAGTTCGGCGGCGAGGCGACGCGCAACGAGAGCGCGGCTGACGGCGTGGCGGTCGGCACGTATGAGGTGACGGGCTTTGCGCCGTTCAAGGTTGAAATCACTGTGGACGGCAACGGCAAGATCGTGTCTGTGACCGTGCCGGAAAACAATGAAACGCCGGGCTTCGGCGCTGACCTGATTGCCGACCAGAGCATTTTTGACGCACTGGCGGGTCAGGACATCGCGACCGCGAAGATTGATGTAAAGAGCGGCGTGACGCTGACCAGCAACGCCATCAACGACGCGCTGGGTCAGGCCGCTAAGGAGGTGCAGTAAATGAAGAAATATGGAAAAATCTTCATGAACGGCATCATTGACGAGAACCCGACGTTCCGCATGGTGCTGGGCATGTGCCCGACGCTGGCCATCACGACCGCGGCGAGCAACGGCATTGGCATGGGTTTGGCCGTGACCTTCGTTCTGATTTTCTCGAACTTGGTTATCTCCCTGCTGCGCAAGGCGATTCCGGATCAGATTCGTATTCCGGCGTTTATCGTGGTTATCGCGACCTTTGTTACCATTGTTCAGCTGATCATCAAGGCGTTCCTGCCTGCGCTGGATGCGTCCCTGGGCGTGTTCATTCCGCTGATCGTCGTCAACTGCATCATCTTCGGCCGCGCGGAAGCGTTCGCTTTCAAGAACAAGCCGCTGGCCTCTGCGGTTGACGGTCTGGGCATGGGTCTGGGCTTCACGCTGGCCATCACCCTGATTTCCTCCATCCGCGAGCTGTTCGGCGTGGGCACCGTCTTTGGCGTGCAGGTCATGCCGGAAGGCTACCTGCCGATGGATATTCTGGTCAAGCCGGCCGGCGGCTTCATCGTGCTCGGTCTCACCCTGGCTCTGATGAACAAGCTGCTGCCCAAGAAGGCGTAAGGAGGAAAAACGATGAATGCAGTTCTTACGATCCTGATTGGGTCCATCTTCGTCAACAACTTTGCGATGTCCCGCTTCTACGGCATCTGCCCGTTCCTGGGCGTTTCCAAGAAGCTGGAGACCGCGTTCGGCATGGGCATGGCCGTCACCTTCGTTATGGCCGTCGCCTCGCTGGTGGCCTATCTGGTCAACGCGTTCCTGCTCGTTCCGCTGGGAATCGAGTATCTCCAGACCATCGCCTTCATTCTGGTTATCGCCGTTCTGGTGCAGATCGTTGAAATGGCGATCAAGAAGATGTCTCCGGGTCTGTATCAGGCGCTGGGCGTCTATCTGCCGCTGATCACGACCAACTGCGCCGTGCTGGGCGTGGCTCAGCTCAACGTGACCGAAGGCTACAACCTGATTCTCTCCGTTGTCAACGGCGTGGCTTCCGCGCTGGGTTATACGTTGGCCATCTGCCTGTTCGCCGGTATCCGCGAGCGTCTGGCGCTGAACAACATACCCAAGTGGATGGAGGGTTTCACCGGCGCGATGATTACCGCTGGCCTGATGGCCGTTGCGTTCAACGGCTTCAGCGGCCTGATCTGATCGCAGAGCGAGGGAGGAAACCAACGTGGATGTAATGTTAATTTTGACTGCGGCGCTCGTGATGAGCGTTCTCGGTCTGATCTTTGGCGCGCTGCTGGGCGTCACTGGCCGCGTGTTCAAGGTGCCCGCCAATGAAAAGGCGGAAGCGCTGCGCGAATGTCTGCCGGGCGCGAACTGCGGCGCCTGCGGCTACCCGGGCTGCGACGGTTATGCGGCTGCGGTTGCCGAGGGCAAGGCCGAAGTCGGCGCCTGCGCCGTGGGCGGTCCGGCCTGCGCCGCGAAGATGGGCGAAATCATGGGCGTGAGCGTCAACGCTTCCGCTCGCATGGTTGCATCCGTGGCCTGTCAGGGCTATGGCGACCACTGCAAGCCCAAGGCGGAATATCAGGGCATGACGGACTGTGTCGCCGCTTCCATGGTCAACAACGGCACCAAGGCCTGTCAGTATGCCTGTCTGGGTCTGGGCACCTGTGAGCGCGCCTGCCCGTTCGGCGCAATCCATATTGACCCGATCAAGCAGATCGCGGTCGTCGATGAGGAGAAGTGCCAGGGCTGCAAGAAGTGCGTCGCGGCCTGCCCGCAGCACGTGCTTTCCATGCGTCCTGCCGGGCGCACGGTGAACGTCGGCTGCCACAACCCGGAAAAGGGCATTGCGCTGAAAGAGAAGTGCGACCGCGCCTGCATCGGCTGCGAAGCCTGCGTGAAGGCCTGCAACTTCGGTGCGATTGAAATGGAGAACGGCGTTCCCAAGATTGATTACGAGAAATGCGTGGGCTGCATGGCTTGTGCAGACGCCTGCCCGACGGGCGCGATGCAGGCCAATTTCGAGACGCGCAAGGAAGCGTACATCGACCCGAGCAAGTGCGTGGGCTGCACCCTGTGCACCAAGCAGTGCAAGTTCGACGCCATCGAGGGCGCGCTCAAGCAGCCGCATAAGGTGCTTGGCGCGTGCACGGGCTGCGGTCTGTGCGCGGCGAAGTGCCCGAAGAAGGCCATCACCATGCGTGATCGCCGCGCGCCGCGCAACAAGCTGGATAAGGTGAAGAAGGCTCCGGCGGCTGCCAAGCCAGCCGCGCCTGTCGCGCCGAAAGCTCCGGCGGAGAGCAAGTAATCCGTCGCCGCACACAAGCATGGAGAAGAGGTTGAATCATTCGGCCTCTTCTCTTTCTTTTATTCGGAATTTTTGGGCATATTCCGTCGACCATTTGAATCACGGGGTCTTGCTTTTGCCAAATTTCGAGCGTATAATACATTTATCATATCAAAAAGGCAGGTACGGACTATGATTGATTTCGAATCCATCAAGGCTGTTGATCCCGAAATCTGCGACGCGATGCGCAAGGAGCTGACGCGCCAACGCGAGCATCTGGAACTGATTGCATCCGAAAACTTCGTCAGCGACGCGGTTCTGTCCGCAATGGGCTCTCACCTGACCAACAAATATGCCGAAGGATATCCGGGAAAGCGCTATTACGGCGGCTGCCAATATGTCGATATCGTTGAAGATCTGGCGCGCGAACGCGCCAAGGCGCTTTTCGGGGCGGAACACGCCAATGTGCAGCCCCATTCCGGCGCGCAGGCCAATATGGCGGTCTATTTTGCCATGCTCGAGCCGGGCGATACGGTGATGGGAATGAATTTGTCCCACGGCGGTCATCTGACGCACGGAAGCCCGGTGAACATGTCCGGTAAGTATTTCCATTTCGTACCTTACGGCGTAACGGAAGAGGAAGAAATCATCGATTATGATGCGCTGGAAAAGATGGCGCTTGAAACCAAGCCGAAGATGATTGTCGCGGGCGCGTCGGCCTATCCGAGAATCATTGATTTCGCGCGCCTGCGCGAGATCGCGGATCGAGCAGGCTGCCTGCTGATGGTGGATATGGCGCATATCGCGGGGCTTGTCGCGGCGGGCGAACACCCCAGCCCGGTTCCGTATGCGGATTTCGTGACGACGACCACCCACAAAACGCTTCGCGGCCCGCGCGGCGGCATGATCCTCTGCAAGAAGGAATACGCCGCGGCAATCGATAAGGCGATTTTTCCGGGCACGCAGGGCGGCCCGCTGGAGCATGTCATCGCGGGCAAGGCGGTCTGCCTGAAAGAGGCGATGACGCCGGAGTTTAAGGCGTATCAGCACCAGATTGTGCTGAACGCGCGCGCGATGGCGGCGGAATTTACAAAGGAAGGGATTCGCCTCGTCTCCGGCGGTACGGATAATCACCTGATGCTGCTGGATTTGACGGGAACCGGCGTGACGGGCAAGGCGCTCGAGGCGCTGCTCGGTCAGGCCAACATCACGGTCAACAAGAACACCATTCCGAAGGAAACGCTCAGCCCGTTTGTGACCAGCGGCGTGCGCATCGGTACGCCTGCGGTGACGACCCGCGGCATGAAGGAAGCGGAAATGAAGCAGATTGCCGCGCTCATCACGCGCGTCATTCGCGAGGGCGAAGGGTGTCTGCCGGAGGTCAAGCAGGAGGTTCTCGCCATTTGCGCCAAGCATCCGCTATATGCCGACTGCGTTTGCGATTAAAAGGGATGGAAGACGACGTGTGCGCGATGCATGCGTCGCCTTTTTTGACGTATTGACAGGCTATGGGGTTGGGGGGTAAAATATATAAAATGGGTTCGCTTTGGGAGGATAAAAATACATGATCAATCTGGATCATGCGGCGACAACGCCGCTCAGGCCGGAAGCGCTGAACGCCATGCTCCCGTATTTTACGGAGCATGCGGCGAACGCCAACGCGCTTTATGCCGAAGGGCGGCGCGCGCGGGCGGCGATTGACGCTGCGCGTCGGCAGATTGCGGACGCCATTCACGCTAAACCGGCCGAAATCTATTTCACGGGCAGCGGATCGGAAGCCGACAACTGGGCGTTGTTCGGCGCGATGCGCGCTATGGCTGGAAAAAACCATATCGTGACCACTCAAGTTGAACACCATGCGATTTTGAACGCCTGTGCGGCGCTGGAAAAGCTCGGGTATGAGGTGAGCTATGTGCCGGTCGATCGTCAGGGATGTGTTGATCCGGAGGCGATTGAAAACGCCGTTCGCCCGGAAACCGGCATGGTTTCCGTGATGCTGGCCAACAATGAAGTGGGAACCATACAGCCCATTTCTGAAATCGCCAAAGTTGCGCATATGCATGGCGCGCTGATGCATACCGACGCGGTGCAGGCTGTCGGCCACATTCCCGTTGACGTCGAGGCGCTTGACGTGGACTTGCTGTCGCTCTCCGCGCACAAGTTTTATGGGCCGAAGGGCATCGGCGCGCTGTACATCAGAAACGGCGTAAAAATGACCAATCTCATTTACGGCGGCGAACAGGAACGCGGCCTGCGTGCGGGCACGGAAAACACACCTTCCATCGTCGGCATGGGCAAAGCGCTGTCGCTTTCCTGCGCGGAGCTTGAACAGACCGCAGAACGGATTCGCGCGCTTCGAAACCTGCTGGAAGGCGAAATTACGCGCCGTTTTCCAAATGCAATCGTCAACGGAGACCGAGAAAATCGCCTGCCGGGGACGCTCCATGTAACGTTTCCCGGCGAGGACACCAGCATGCTCCTGATGCGGCTGGATATGGAGGGTATTGCGGTATCGGCAGGCAGCGCGTGCGCGGCCGGCGCAAGAGAGCGCTCCCATGTGATTCGCGCCATGCATGTGCCGGAAGGCGCGGATGTGCGCTTCTCGCTGGGCAATGAAAATGATGAAACGCAGATTCGGCAGGCGGTTGACGCGCTCTGCCGGGTGATGAACGGATAAAGGAGTCTTTGAATCGGATGATTTACGGCAATAAAGAGGGTATACGCGATTCGATGCTGGCTAAGCTGGAAACGCTGTACGATATCGAAATTCCGACAGAGGTCTTCGCCCCGGCGGAGCTGCTCGATGCGCTGGCGGCTTTTTCCTGCGCAATCAACCGGGAAATCAGCATGTATATCTCGCGCAGCGGCGAAGTGCTGGATATCACCATCGGCGGAATCAGCAGCGTCGATTTGAAGGATATGCATTTGCGCCGCAATACAAAGCGCCTGAGCATGGTGCGCTGCATCCATACGCATCCGGGCGGAAATCCGCAGCTTTCCGATGTGGATATCAGCTCTCTGCGCGCCATGCGTTTTGACGCAATGGCTGCCGTCGGCGCAAAGGACGGCTATGCAACCGGCATACAGTCGGCTTTCCTCGGTTCATACGTCGGCGGCGTCAATCAGGTTCACCTGACGAATATCGTGTCGATCCATAAGCTGCCGCAGCGCGCGTGGATGGATGCGATTGAGCGTGCGGACGACGAGGTGCTGATCGGTGCGCCGAACAGCACGCAGGAGGAGCAGGAACGCGCTTTTCTGGTGGGGCTGGACAGCGACGAATCGCTGCTGGAGCTTGCGCGGCTGGCCGAAACCGCCGGCGCTCAGGTTGTCGGAACCATGCTCCAGCGCAAAACGCGCCCGGACACGGCCACCTATATCGGAAGCGGCAAGGCGGATGAACTCTCTCTGGCGTGTCAGGCCAGAGACGCGGACGTTGTGATCTTTGACGACGAGCTATCCGGTGTGCAGACGCGAAATCTCGAAGATATTTTGCGCGGCGCAAAGGTCATCGACCGAACGACGCTGATTCTGGATATTTTTGCGCAGCGGGCGCAGTCCCGCGAGGGGCGCCTGCAGGTTGAACTGGCGCAGATGGCGTATCAGCTTCCGCGCCTGCTCGGTCACGGCGTGGCCATGTCCCGCTTGGGCGGCGGTATCGGCACGCGCGGCCCGGGCGAAACGCGGCTGGAAATGGACAGGCGGCGCATCCGCAGACGGATGAGCGACCTGCGCCGGGAAATTGATGAACTGAGCGGCCAGCGCAGTCTCCGGCGCGCCCGAAGAGAGAAAAACAAGGTGCCGGTTGTGGCGCTGGTCGGTTACACCAACGCCGGAAAATCGACCCTGCTCAATACGCTGAGCGGCGCGGACGTGCTGGCGGAGGATAAGCTGTTCGCCACGCTCGATCCGGTGGTTCGCACGGTCAAAACGCCTGCCGGCGGCGAGTTTTTGCTGGTTGATACCGTTGGTTTCATCAGCAAGCTGCCGCATGCGCTGGTCGATGCGTTTCATTCGACGCTGGAAGAGGCGCTGCTGGCCGATGTGCTGCTGATCGTTTCCGACGGCGCATCCGGCGAGATGATCCGCCAGCACGACGTTGTGCTCGAAGTGCTCTCGTCCCTCGGCGCGGCAGATAAACCGATGATCGACGTCATCAACAAGGCCGATCTGCCCGGCGTTACGGCAAACGAATGGCCCGGCGCGATTGCAATCAGCGCCAAGAAGGGCGAAGGGCTGGACGCGCTGCTGGAAGCCATTCGCCTCAAACTGCGCGGCGCGGCAAGGCCGATGCACGCGGTGATTCCCTATGCGCAGGGCGGCATGCTGGCGAAAATACACGCCGACGGGCAGGTGCTCGGCGAGGAATATACGGCGGAAGGCATCGACGTGACGGCGTTGGCCGACGAGCAGCTCTTCGGCCGTCTGGCCGCGCAGCTGGGCGAACAGGCCGTCACGTGGCAGGACTAAGGAAAAGGGGCGAAAAAACGGTGTTTTCTTTACAGACTTTGGCCGCCCTTACGCTTGGCACGACGATGATGTTTGAAGCATGGGGGTATATGCTGCCGCAGCAGAACCCGACAGATCTGCTGATTCTGGTCAACAAGACCAACAAAGCGCCGGCGGTTCCCGTGACGCTGGTGAAGCCGAATGTGCAGCCAACGAGAGAATCGGCTTCCGAAAACATTTACATGCGGCCGGAAGCGGCGGCGGCTTTGGAGGAACTGTTCGCGGGCGCAGCGGAGGACGGGCTGACGCTGTACGCAACGAGCGGCTACCGCAGTTATTCTACGCAAAAGGCGATTTTTGAGCGCAAGCTCGATCGGATGAGCGAAAAGCAGGCCAATCTGAGCGTCGCAAAACCCGGCTATTCCGAGCATCAAACCGGCCTTGCGATGGATATCGAGGGCGAAACCACAAAGGGAACCGGGCTGACGGAGGTCTTCGGCGAATCACCGGAGGGAATCTGGGCGGCGAAGCATTGCACGGAATACGGTTTTATCATCCGCTATCCAAAGGATAAAACGAAGATCACGGGCTACATTTACGAGCCGTGGCATCTTCGGTATGTGGGCAGGGAGGCTGCGCAGGAAATCACGGCGCTTGACGTGACGTTTGAGGAATATATCGCCATGGTGCGCAGCGACCGCATTCAATGGTTGCAGGAGGAAACACAATACGATGATCAGAATCCATAATATGCTGCTGGCCGCCGCGCTGACCTCTGCGATTGCGCTGCCGTGCGCGGCAGAGTCGCTCAGTCTGGCGGATTTGGCGGACGCGCAGGATGCGCAGATGATCGACATGGACGCGCAGGACGGCGCGTGGACATATCCCATCCCATACGATCTGCTGATGACCAGCGACTATATCGTGCTGGCCAACAAGGAAAGCCTGCTGGATGAAACCTACGTGCCGCAGGATCTGGTGAAGCTGACCTGCCGAAAGATCAGCTCCGATCCGATCCAGATGCGCGAGGTTGCCGCGCAGGCGCTCTCGGACATGTTCGACGCGGCGAAGGCGGACGGCGTTACGCTCTACGCCCATTCCGGTTATCGCAGTTATCGCACGCAAAAGACCATGTATTCTAACCGCCTGAAGCGGAATAACGGCAAGGACGACGGGGTTGTTGCTTACCCGGGCGCGTCGGATCACCAAACCGGGCTGGGCATTGACGTCATCAATAAGGCCGGTATCGGCAAGAAGTTCACATCCGCATTTGCCAATACCAAAGAGGGCAAATGGATTGCCGAGCACTGCTGGGATTACGGATTCGTCATCCGTTATCAGAAGGAAAAGGAAGAAATCACCCAGATCACCTATGAACCGTGGCATCTGCGCTATGTCGGCGTTCAGATCGCGCAGTACATGCGTGAAAACAACCTGTGTCTGGAAGAATTCACGAGCGAATGGAAGGAGGCTGCGGCAGCATATCAGGCCGCAGGAAATTGATATGAAAATTATCGACATCTCTCAGGAAATCTATCAGGGCATGCCCGTTTATCCCGGCGACCCGACATTTCAAAGCCATCGTGTGAACAGCTTCAAGCAGGGGGATATGTGCGAGGTCAGCGAGGTGACGATGGGCACCCACTGCGGCACGCATATCGACGCGCCGACGCATATGGTGCCGGACGGTAAGCCGCTGGAGAGCTTCCCGCTGGATTGCTTTATCGGCCCGTGCCGCGTGCTGAACGTTCCGTATCCCGTCATCAGCGAAAAGGCGCTTCAGGAGCTGAATGTTCAGCCGGGCGAGCGCATCCTGCTGCGCACCGACCCGAATGGAAAATACAACAAACACGCGCGCTTTAATCCGTCTGTGCTGAGCATGCGCGCGGCGCAGTATCTGGCGCAGCTCCCGGTGAAGCTGGTGGGCATCGACGCGCCGACGGTGGAAAACATGGAGCTTTGCGACGGCGAGGTGCATGCCGCACTGCTGAAGGCCGGTATTCCGCTGCTGGAAGGGCTTCGGCTTGAGGAAGCGGACAAGGAGAACTACGAGCTGAGCGCGCTGCCGATTCGGCTGATGGGCGAAAACGGCGCGCCGTGCCGCGCGGTTTTGATCGAAAAAGAATAATCGGGCATGCGTTGCCATATGACATTCATCGTGCTATAATAAAACAAGCCAAAGAAAAGGGAGGAGAATGATTCCATGAACATTCTTTTGACCGGCGGCGCCGGTTTCATCGGTTCTCACACGGCAGTTGAGCTGCTGAACGCGGGGCACGACGTCATCATCGTGGATAATCTGTACAACAGCAGCGCCAAGGCGGTTGAGCGCGTGGAAGAGCTGACCGGCAAGCGCGTGAAGTTCTATTGCGCGGACGCCTGCGATCACGATGCGATGGATCGGATTTTCTCTGAAAACAAGGTGGACGCGGTGATTCACTTTGCGGCCTATAAAGCGGTGGGCGAATCCGTCGCCAAGCCGCTGGAATACTACCGCAACAATCTGGATTGCACACTGACGGTATGCGAAGCGATGAAGAAGCATGGCGTGAAGCGGTTCATTTTCAGCTCTTCGGCTACGGTGTACGGCATTCCGGATCATATGCCGTTGGATGAAACCATGCCCACGAGCTGCACCAATCCCTACGGCTGGACAAAGTATATGAACGAGCGCATCCTGACCGATGTGGCGAAGGCGAACCCGGATTGGTCTGTCGTGCTTCTGCGCTATTTCAATCCGATTGGTGCGCATGAGAGCGGCCGTATCGGCGAAATGCCGAACGGCATTCCGAACAACCTGCTGCCGTATGTCTCTCAGGTTGCGGCGGGCAAGCTGGCCTATCTGCACGTGTTTGGCGACGACTATCCGACCCCGGACGGAACGGGCGTTCGCGATTATATCCATGTCGTCGATTTGGCGCGCGGCCATGTCGCGGCGGCCGATTATGCCATGAAGCACACCGGCACGGAGATCATCAATCTGGGCACCGGCCACGGATACAGCGTGCTGGATATCGTAAAAGCGTTTGAAAAGGTGAACGGTGTGAAGGTGCCCTATAAGATCGAGGCGCGCCGTCCGGGCGATATCGCCGAGTGCTGGGCCGACCCGGCCAAGGCAAGGGAGCTTCTGGGCTGGACGGCGCAGAAGAACCTTGAGGATATGTGCCGCGACGCATGGCGCTGGCAGACACAGAACCCGAATGGATATGCGGATTGAGATGGAGTTTCGACATAAAATCTCGAAGGCGGAAAAAACTCCGCCTTTTTTGTTTGCAGTCCAACTTTTTAAGCGGCAAAAGCGTCTAATCAGTGAGAGCGCTCAAAACAAAGGAGGAATGACGGATGATGACCGATGCGGATTTTATCCGCGAAGTGCAGTCCTGCGAGCGAACGCTTTACCGCGTCAGCAGAACGATTCTCAGCAGCGACGCGGATTGCTGCGACGCTGTTCAGGAGGCCTTAACCCGCGCATGGAAGCACCGAAACGATGTAAATCCGAGTTTTTTCAAGACATGGCTGGTGCGTATTTTAATCAATGAATGTCACAATATCGGCAGGCGATTGAAGCGCGTAACGCCGGTTGAAAAAATGCCCGATCAGCCTGTCTGGCAAGCCGAAGAAACCGGAATCATGGAGGCGCTTCAAAACATCAAAGAGCCGTGGCGCATCGTCTTAACCATGCACGAATTGGAGGGCTTCACCTATTCGGAAATCGCAGCCGTTACGCACACGCCGGAAAGCACGGTCAAATATCGTGCCGTTCAGGCCAGACGCGCCCTTCGGAGGGAAATCGAAAAACAGGAAAACGAGCTGAAAGGAGGCGTAGTCAAGTGAAGGAAGAAAGAAAATGGCGGGATGAAATAGACGCGGCTTTCGGCGAAACGCCGGAGACGTTTCATCGACGCATCGAACAAACGCTGCGCAGCCTTCAGGCAGAGCAAAGGGAGGAACCAGTTGTGAAAAGGAAAGTGAATGGGGGAATTGCGCTTCTTGCGGCGCTTCTGATGATCTCTGCAATCGGCGTGGCGGCCAAATTCACGGGGATTCTGGATGACATAACCTACACAGCGGCGAAACACTGGGTATTGGACGATGCGGGCGCAATGGTACGAACAAACGGGGAGAGTATCCGGATCGGCGCATGCCAAGCGAGCGTGAAGGAATGGGTTTGCGACGGCCAGCGGTTATTCGTCACCCTGAGCGTTATAGACCCTGCGTTGGAAACAGAAGGTTACTACGTTCCGAAGGACGAGGAAGAGGATTATCTCGCGGGGCTTGAGTGCTATGGGCTGACCCACGACCCGATGGAAGCGTCGTCTTCCGCCGGAACAGCGCAGGTGAGAAGCTCCAATTTCAGGTGGGGAAACGAGGCGAATTTCGAAATTTTGTACACCTATGAAATCGAACTTGAAAATATGCCGAGTGCGTACACGATAACCCTGCCGGTTTCCTGCTCGGAGGGCGTCGGAGTGCTGCACATTGCGATAAGGGACACGGATTACGGAAAACAGCGAAAATTCGAGCCGTCTGCCGTATATTCTTTTGACGGTTATACGGCTCAAGTCACAATGTTGCAAGCATCGTCCCTGAAAACCTACGGCGAACTGAAACTGGCGTTTGACGCTGAGACGGATGCAGTGGCGCGGGAAACGACCGTAACGGATTATTTGGAAGGATTGCTTGCGCCAGAGGGCATGATGACGATCACAGCGGGAGAAGGCGAGGAAATCGCATACCCGACGAGCGCGGCATGGTCGGAGGATGGTTTGACGGCAACCATCACCTTGGAAGGCAATCCCCGCGAAAGCTATCCCGAAAAGCTGGCGTTCTACCCGCGGAAGGGCGCAGGCCGATTCGATGGGGAAGGGGATTGGCCGTCGCTGAGCGGGGAAGGCGCTGTCGAAATGGAATTGAAACTGAAATAATACAAAAATCGCCTGCTTTTACCCCTCAGAAGGTAAGGCAGGCGACCTTTTTGTGCGCTTTTGATTGCGATCAATGAATCCGCTGAATATTCTTCGGCACGACGAACGCCATAATCACCCCGCCGAGGATGAACATACCGAGCACCGGCAGAATGCCGTAACGGGAAACGCCGGTCGCCTGCGCGACAAGGCCGAACAGCGTAGGGCCGATGACGGCGGAGAATTTGCCGAACACATCAAAGAAGCCGAAATACTCGCTGGCGGATTCCTGCGGCACCAGCTTGCCGAAGAACGAGCGCGAAAGCGCCTGAATACCGCCCTGCGCGGTGCCCACCAGCACCGCGAGAATCAGAAAATCGCGGAGGGTGCTCAGGCGGAACGCCACGAAGCAAACGACGATATAGGTCGCAATGCCCGTCAGAATCATCGTCCGAGAGCCGACCTTTTCCGCGAGTTTGCCGTAAAGGATGGCGAAGGGGAACGCGACAATCTGCACGACCAACAGCACAACCATCATATCCATGCTGCCCAGCCCGCAGGAATCGCCGAATACCGTCGCCATATGGATGATGGTGCCCACGCCGTCGATGTAAAAGAAATACGCGATGATAAAGAACACGACGCTCTTGTTTTTGAGAATCATGCAGCAGGTATCTTTTACATTGCGCAGCGTGTGCAGAACGATGTTCCGCTCCGGGTCAATGCCGTGCTCCTGATGGACATGGTGCAGCATGGGGAGCGTGAACGCCAGCCACCAGCCCGCCGTCAGCAGGAAGGAGATGCGCGTGGCCAGCATGGTACCGATGCCGATTGCGTCGCCGAACTGAATCAGCAGCAGGGAGAGCACCAGCGGGATCGTGGAGCCGCCGATGTAACCCAGACCGTAGCCCAGCGTTGAAACGCGATCCATGCGTTCCTCGGTCGTCACATCCAGCAGAAAGCTGTCGTAATACACGCAGGAGCCGTTAAAGCCGAGCGTGCCGAGGACATACAGCACCAGAAGCGCCTTCCAATTCCCCGTAAACGCAAGCAGCGCGCTGCTGATGACGCCGAGCAGCATGAAGAAGGTGAAGAGCCGTTTCTTCATGCCCTTGAAGTCGCCGAGCGTGCCCATAAACGGCGCAAGCACCGCGCAGATCAGGGTGCCGCAGGAGGTGGCATATCCCCAGAACGCGGTTGCGTCCACGTCGCTCACGCCGTTCTGATGGGCGATTTCCTTGAAGAAAATCGGCAGAATGATGGCCGCTATGATCGTTGCAAACGCCGAATTGGCCCAATCGTAGAGCATCCAGCTCTTTTCCGCCTTCGTATAGCCTTTAAGCATTTTTTTCGTCCCTTCTGCGGTTCAGGCCGCGATAGAGGTGCAGATCGTTGTTGATATATCCGGCGAGGATTTCCGTGATCTTGGCATCCTTGCCGCCGCCGGCGACGATAACGTCGGCGTATTGCTCGTAATTGCGGATATACTGATCGAACATCGGCTTGACGGTCGTGATATACTGCGAGGAAATATTGTCGATCTGACGGCCGCACTCGTTGATATCGCGCTGGATGCGCCGCAGCAGGCAGATGTCGGATTCCACATGCATATAGAGCTTGAGATCCATCATCGCGCGAAGGCGCACGTCGTAAAACGCATGGATGCCCTCGACGATGATGACGTCGTGCGGCTCCAGATATTCGCCCGGCACGTCTGCGCGGCAATGGTGCGAATAATCGTAGCGCTTTTTGGAAACGCGCCTGCCTTCCAGCAGATTCTGCACATCTTCAAGCAGTTGATCGTGATCGAAGATCGAAGGTTCGTCGTAGTTGAGCAGACAGCGCTCCTCAAAGCTCAAATCCGGATGATCCTTATAGTAAGCGTCCTGATTGATAATCAGGATGCTTTTGTTGACCATCGTTGCCAGCTCCTCGGCCAGCGTGGACTTTCCGCTGCCGCTCGCGCCGCAGATTCCGATAAAAAGCATGGTTATTCGCTCTCCTTTTTCTGTTGCAAAAGATATCAGGCTTCCTCCTGAGACAGGGCGGCCTCGGCAGCCTCCCACTGTTCGTAAAGCGTTTGAAGCGCCTGCTGCGCCTTTTGATAGGCGCGCTGAACGTCCGCGGATTTTTGCGCATCGCTGTACAGAGACGGATCGGCCATCTGCGCCTCAAGCTCGGCGATTTCCGCTTCCTTGACGCCGACGGCCTTTTCCGCCTCCTGCGCGCGGATTTTGAGCTGGCGCAGCGCCTGACGGCTCAGCTTCTCGCGCCGTTTTTCCTTTTCAAGCTCCGTCTTCGTCTTTCCGGCTTCCGCCTCGACGGCAACCGGGCGGTTTTTGCGCTCGATATAGTCGTCGTAGTTGCCGATGTATTCCGTCACGCCGTCCGGCTGCATTTCGATGATGCGGTTGGCGATGCGGTTGATGAAATATCGGTCGTGCGAAACGGTGATGATCGTGCCGCCGAAATCGGCCAGCGCGTCCTCCAGCACCTCACGGGAATCCATGTCGAGGTGGTTGGTCGGTTCATCCAGCAGAAGCAGATTGTCCTTGCGCAGCATCAGCGCCGTCAGCGCGACGCGCCCCTTTTCGCCGCCGGATAGGGTATGGATGGGCTTGAACACATCGTCGCCCGTGAACAGGAACATGCCCAGCGCGCCGCGCACATTGGATTGCTCCATCTGCGGGAAACGATCCCAAATCTCATCCAGAACGGTTTTATCGGCGTGGAGTGTGCTTTGGTGCTGGTCGTAGTAGCCGATATCCACGTTGGAGCCGTAGCGGATGAAACCGGTATCCGGCTGCTCCTCGCCGACGATGATTTTGATCAGCGTCGATTTGCCGACACCGTTCGGGCCAATGAGCGCAACGCGGTCGCCCGCGCGCACGCGCAGCGTCAGATCGTGAAAAAGATGCTTTTCGCCGAACGATTTGCTCATCTCGGTCAGTTGAAGCACATCCTCGCCGGTACGCCTGCGCGCCTCAAAGGAGAAACGGATGGCGCGCTCATCCACGGGCTTTTCCAGCTTTTCCATGCGGTCGAGCGCCTTTTCGCGGCTTTCCGCCGCGCGGATGGATTTTTCGCGGTTGAACATGCGGTAGCGGGCAATGATCGCCTGCTGGCGCTCGATTTCTTTCTGCTGGATTTCATAGGCGCGCATGCGGGATTCAAAACGCTCCTGACGCTGCGCGATGTACCGCGTGTAGTTTCCGTTATATTGTTCGGAAGACCCCATCAGGATTTCCACAATGCCCGTGCAGACATGATCCAGAAAATAGCGGTCATGGGAAATCACCAACACGCTGCCCTTGTAAGCGGCCAGATAATTTTCAAGCCATTGCAGGGTCTCCATGTCGAGGTGGTTGGTCGGTTCATCCAACAGGAGCAGATCCGGTTTTTGCAGCAGCAGGCGCGCCAGACAAAGGCGCGTCTGTTCGCCGCCGCTGAGCGAATCCACACATTGATCGTATTGCGCGGGCTTAAACCCGAGGCCGTTGAGCACACCGGAAACCATGCTCTTCCATGAATAGCCGTCCGCCTCCTCAAAGCGCTGCGTCAGGCGGTCATAGTCGGCGGAAAGCTGCGCAAAGCGCTGCGCGTCGGTGTGCGCGTGCGCCATTTCATCCTCAAGCTCGCGCAGTTTTTTCTCCATGGCAAAGACCTGCTCATACACCTTTTGCAGCTCATTCCAGACGGTTTCGCCGCTGGTCACCATGTTCTGCTGCGCCAGATAGCCGACGCGCAGGCCGCGGACGAGCGAAATCTCGCCGCCGTCCTGTGCATCCAGCCCCGCGAGAATACGCATGAGCGTCGATTTGCCGCAGCCGTTTACGCCCACAAGGCCGATTCGATCGCCCTGCTGCACGGTCAGGGAGACGTCGCGCAGCACAGCGTTGACACCGAAGGACTTGGCGATATGCTGGGCGGATAAGATAATCATAAAGGCAAACTCCTGTTTCATTGACATGTTCAGCCGTTCGACCGGCTTAAAACTGCATACTTTTTTATTATACGACAGTTGGCGCATCAAGGCAAGGCGATTTTGCACATCGGCCGCGAAAGCGAAAAAAATCAGGCGCGAGGGTTGCAAAATGGGTTCGGTTTGAGTATAATAATAAAAGGTCAAAGATAGTTAAATGATGAGGTGTTCCGCATGAGATTACTCAGCGATTCGATTGAAGATTTTATCAAGGCGCTCATGGAGGATGAGCAGGATCAACAGCAGGCCATCGAGCTTCGCAGAAACGAGCTGGCCGAGCATTTCCAATGTGCGCCGTCCCAAATCAATTACGTGCTCGCCACGCGCTTCACGCCCGACCATGGTTACGTGATCGAATCCCGGCGCGGCGGCGGCGGCTATATCCGCATCATGCGGCTGGCGTCTACCAGCAGGGAAGAGCTGTTGCAATCGCTCTACCAGCGCATCGGCATGTCCATCAGTTCGGCGGACGCGATGAAAATCGTCGATCATCTGGAAAGCGAGAAGATCGTTTCGCCGGATGAAGCCAAGCTGATGAAGGCTGCGCTTTCGCCGCAGGCGGTTCCGCTGCCGCTGACCATGAAGGACGCGCTTTGCGCGGGAACGCTGCGCAGCATGATCCTCGCTTTGGCCAAGCGTCGCCCGAACGGCTGACCCGTGCGGGCGGGCAAGGAGGTATACCCAATTGTTGAATGTTCCCAATGTTTTTACCCAAGGCGCGATGAAAGCCTTGGTTCAGGCGCAGATCAGCGCAGCCTCGATGGGGCACGAGAAGATGGGCAGCGGACACTTGCTCTGCGGCCTGTGCCGCGTCGGCGACGAGCTGACCCGCTGCATCCTCGGCGATTTGACAGCCGGGGAGATTGAAGAAGAAGTTTTGCGCCGCTGCGGCCGGGGAGAAGTGGGCTTTTCCCGCGTGACGGGGCTGACGCCGCATGCGCAGCGCGCGCTGCTGCGGGCGGTTACGTATGCAAATCCAGAAAAAAAGATACTCGCCGGCATCGCGCATATCTGGCAGGAGCTTCTGTATGAGGACGGCTGCACGGCGCTGATCGTGCTGGATTCGCTCGGGCTGACGGTGGACGCCATGCGCACGGTGCTTCTCAACACCGTCGGCGAAATTGAGCGGCCGCTTCAGGCGACGCGAATCGCCGCTTCGTCCGAGCCGATTTCCCGGCAGGAAGCCGCCTTTGCGCAGCAGGGCGCGAAAGCGCCCGCGCAAAACGGCGACGGCAAAACGGAAGAGGATCCGCTCGAAGCCTATGCGAGAAACCTGACGCAGGCGGCCGCCCGCCACGAACTCGAACCGTTGATCGGCCGGGAAGCGGAGCTTGACGCCATGATTCAGATTCTCGGCAAAAAGATGAAGAACAATCCGCTGCTTCTGGGCGAACCGGGCGTCGGCAAATCCGCATTGGCGGAAGGGCTGGCCATGCGCGTCGCCAGCCGCGACGTGCCGCCCTCTTTGCTCGGCGCGCAGATTTACGCGCTGGATCTGGCGCTTCTGGTTGCCGGAACCAAATTCCGCGGCGAGTTTGAGGAACGGATCAAGGGCGTTGTCTCTTCGGCACAGGAGCGCGGCAACGTCATCCTCTTTATCGACGAGCTGCACACGCTTATCGGCGCGGGCAGCAGCTCGGAAGGCTCTCTGGACGCGGCCAATATTCTCAAGCCCGCGCTGGCGCGCGGCACGCTGAGGGTCATCGGCGCGACGACGTACAAAGAATACCGCAAATACATCGAAAAGGACGCGGCGCTGGCTCGCCGTTTCCAGCGGATTGATGTGCATGAGCCGAATAAAGCGCAGACGCTCGAAATTCTCAGCGGCCTGCGCGAACGATATGAAAATTTCCACCATGTTGAAATCTCCGACGAGGCCTTGATTTCCGCTGTCGAGCTGTCCTCGCGCTATGTGACGGATCGCTTTATGCCGGATAAGGCCATCGACCTGATCGATGAGGCGGCGTCCATGGCCAACGTCACGCTTTGGAAACAGAGCGTTGCGGAGGAAACGCTTGAAAACGAGGCCGTCAGCCTGCCGGGAGCCGTCATCCGGGAGGATGAAATCGCGCGGGTGATCGCCCAGTGGACGGGCGTTCCGGTGGAGCGCATCGGTTCGGACGATCAGCAGGATATTCTCACCCTGGCGGATCGTCTTTCCCACCGCGTTATTGGGCAGGATGAAGCCATTTCCGCGATTACAAAAGCCCTGAGGCGCGCCCGCGCCGGTTTGAGCGACCCGACGCGCCCGCTTGGCGTGTTCATGCTGCTCGGCCCATCCGGCGTAGGTAAAACCGAACTGTGCAAGGCGCTGAGTGAAGCGCTCTTTGGCAGCGAGGACGCGCTGATTCGCGTTGATATGTCCGAATACAGCGAGGAAGCGACCGCCTCCCGGCTGATCGGTTCGCCGCCCGGTTATGTCGGCTATGGCGACGGCGGCCAGCTGACGGACGCGGTGCTGAAGCGTCCATACAGCGTGGTGCTGTTTGATGAAATTGAAAAAGCGCATCCGAAAATCTTCAGCCTGCTTCTGCAGCTTCTGGACGACGGCCAACTGACGGACAGCGTGGGGCGCAAGGTCAATTTCAAAAACACCATCGTTATGATGACCTCCAACACGGGCGTGACCTTCGAAATGGATAAACGGCTCGGCTTTGTCGGCTCAAAGACGGATGCAGCGCCGGCGCTCAGCCATCGCCGCGCCATTATGGCGCAGGCCAAGCAGACGTTCAGGCCGGAATTTCTCGGCAGAGTGGACGAAATGATCGTTATGAACAGCCTGACGCAGGAGGACGGCGCGAGGATTGCCGCGCTGATGCTGGAAAAGGTGAAGACCAGAATGGAAAGCCGCGGAATCTGCCTGCACTATGATCCGCAGGTGGCGATGCTGCTTGCGCAAAGCGGCGTAAACGACATGAGCGGCGCGCGAAATCTGCGTCGCATCATTGCGGAACTCGTCGAAGATCCGCTCAGCGAGTTGATTTTGCGCGGAAAAGCCGGGCACGAGGTGCGTTTGAGCGTTGAAAAAAACAAAATCACCGTCACGGGCGAGCAGGAGGCTTTGGCTCCGGCCTGACCGCCAAAGAGGGATTCTTTCCGCGGAGGGAGGGATCCTTCTTTATTTATACCCGGTTAAAATGCCCCTTGCGCCGATAGTAAATCTGCTATAAAATAGAGAAGCATTTACAGCGTGGAAAGGAGGTCGTGCGTCTGATGGCCCGTCAAAAATCGGCTTTGCGCCAAATTGCTTTGCGTTTGCCCGAAATCGCTTCGTTTTGCTGCGCGGCTTTGATGCTTTGCGTGATTCCCCTGTATTTTGACGACGCTTTTTTCAATATCAATCGCTGCAAGGTGAGCCTCATTCGCACGGCTACGCCTTGGCTGCTGGCGCTGATGGCCGTTTCGCTGTGCGTCAGCCGTCTGTCAGGCGAAAAAAAGCGCCTTGAAAAGCCGATTGCCCCGGATATCTGTATGGCGGCGTTTCTCTTGGCCTGTGTGATCGCCTGCGCGAGACAGGGCTTTAACGAGGACGTGACGGAGGCGGCCAACGGGCGAAATCTGGGGCTGTGGCTGATGCTCTGCCTCTGCGCGGCATATTACATCGTCGCCTTGGGCGAAATCGACGGGCGTTTGCTTGCGGCCTGCATGCTGCTGTGTGCGGCAATCTGCGCCGGACTCGGGATTCTCAACGCGGCGGGCATTGATCCGCTGGGGTTTTATCAGAATATCAAACGAAAGCTGAAAATCACCTTCTTTTCCACCATCGGAAACGCGGATTTTTTCGGAACATATCTGCTGATGATGTTCGGCATGGCGGCGGGCATCATGCTCTTTTCAAAAAAGAGGGCGTTTCGCCTGTCGGCGGCGGGCTGCGCGGTTCTGCTGATTCTGGGGATGCTCGTGTCCCGAACGGACAGCGCGGCAGCGGGAATGTTGCTGGTCTGCCTGACTATGCTGGTGCTTTCGTGCGGAAATTGGGTGAGAATGGGCTGTGCGGCCATCCTGTTGGCGGTCTGCCTGGCGCTCATTCCGGCGGCACAGGCCGTTTTGAACAGGAATCCCTATCATCCCCAAATGGACGGCCTGTTGAGCCTCCTGATGAAGACGCACGCCGTTCACGTTTTGCCGGTCGTCCTTGTGGTTACAGCCGCTGTGTTTATTTGGCTTGGCCGCCGCGGTGTTCGTGCGCCGAACCGCAAAGCGGCAAGCCGCGTCGTTTTGATTGTGGCGGCCGTGATGCTTGTCGGCTTCATCTGCGCCGCGGTCTGGTTCACGGTTGTGAAACCGGAAGCGGATCTGGGCGAATTATCCGCCTTCCTCCGGTTTGACGATCAGTGGGGGAATTATCGCGGCTTTGTCTACATTCGCTCGCTTCGCGCGTTTGCGGATTATTCACTTGCCGATAAGCTGCTTGGCAAAGGGCTTGGGCAGGCGCTTGCCGCTCTGACGCCTTATTTTGACGACCCGGATGCGATTGCGCAGGCGGGCGGCGTGTTTACGGATGCGCACTGCCAGATTCTGCAATTTCTTCTGACCTGCGGTCTGTTCGGCGCGTCGGCGTTTCTGGTCTTTTATGTGTCCATGCTGTATACCTGCGCCAAAGCCATGGGGGATGATCCGATTCTCTGCGGCTGTTTTGCGGCGCTTGCAGGGTATTTGATTGTCATAGCGATCAACGTCGCCCAGCCGATTTTGCTTTCAACCTATTTCCCGCTGTGCGGGCTTGCCGTCTCGCGCATGCGGCGGCTGAAGAAAGGAGCCGTTCATGAATCTTGAACAACTGATTGACCGCCTGAAACGAACGCCCTCCTTTATGGAAAATGTCACGCATTGGGAAACCCTTCCGGCAAAAGAAGCGCGCTTTGCGCCTTTTCCCGAAGCGCTGGATGGCCGCCTGCCGCCGGTGCTGGCCGCAAGGGGCGTGCATCAGCTCTATACGCATCAGCGCGAGGCATTTGACCGCGTGGCGGAGGGCAGGGATATCTGCGTGGTTACGCCGACGGCTTCCGGCAAAACGATGTGCTACAATCTGCCGGTGCTGAACGCCATTTTGAAAAACGGCGACGCGAGAGCGTTGTATCTCTTTCCGACAAAGGCACTGTCGGCGGATCAGGTTTCCGAGCTGTACGAGCTGATCGAAGCGATGGACGTTGACGTTAAAACTTTTACATACGACGGGGACACGCCGGCGGCCGCCCGCAGGCAGGTGCGGCAGGCGGGGCATATCGTCGTAACCAACCCGGACATGCTCCATTCCGGTATTCTGCCGCATCATACCAAGTGGGTCAAGCTGTTTGAAAACCTGCAATACGTCGTCATCGACGAAATCCATGCCTATCGCGGCGTATTTGGCTCCAATCTGGCCAATGTGATTCGCCGATTGACGCGGCTTTGCAAATTTTACGGCTCAAATCCGCAGTTTATCTGCTGTTCGGCGACCATTGCCAATCCGGGTGAGCTGGCCTCGACGCTGATTGGCCGACCGGTTGACGTGATCGACCAAAGCGGCGCGGCGAGCGGAGAAAAGCATATCGTCTTCTATAACCCGCCGGTGGTCAACAAGCAGCTCGGCATCCGCAAATCCGTTTTGCAGGAGACGCTGCACATCGCGTCCATGCTGGTGGATAACGATATTTCGACCATCGTTTTCGGCAAATCGCGGCTGACGGTTGAGGTGCTGACGCGGCACCTCAAGGAAAGGGTCAAAGACCCGTTCGGCAACGCGGGGCGCGTCCGGGGCTATCGGGGCGGCTATCTGCCTACGCTGCGGCGGGAGATTGAGCGCGGCCTGCGCAAAGGCGAGATTCGCGCCGTAGTCTCCACCAACGCGCTGGAGCTGGGTATTGACATCGGCCAACTGGACGCCTGTGTGCTGTGCGGCTATCCGGGGTCGATTGCCAGCACATGGCAGGAGGCGGGGCGCGCGGGTCGGCGCAAAAATACGGCGTTGACGATCATGGTCGCCTCGTCCTCGGCGCTTGACCAGTACATCGTCAATCACCCGGAATATTTCTTTTCGCGTTCACCGGAAAACGCGCTGGTACATCCGGATAATCTGTATGTGCTGCTGGGGCACGTCAAATGCGCGGCATATGAGCTTCCGTTTGAAGAGGGTGAAAGCTACGCGAAGGGCGTATCGACGCGCGAGCTTCTCGATTATCTCTGCGAGGAGCACATTCTGAATCTGACCGGCGGGCGGTATTACTGGATGGCGGAGGAATTCCCGGCGGCGGATCTGTCGCTTCGCTCCGTCACCAGCGAAAATTTTCTGATTATTGATATCACAAGGCCGGAGCACCGCGTTGTGATCGGCGAAATGGATCGCTACACCGTGCCGATGCTGCTGCATGAGCACGCGATTTATATGCATGAAGGGCAGCAATACCAGGTTGAAAAGCTGGATTTTACCGAGAAAAAGGCCTATGTGCGCAGCGTTGACGTCGATTATTATACGGATGCGGATTTGAACACGAGCGTCAAGGTGCTCGACGTGCTCAAGGAGCATCCGCTTGGAAATGGCTCGCTGGCCTTCGGCGACGTGCTGGTCACGTGGCTGGTGACCATGTTCAAGAAATTCAAGCTGGACACGCAGGAGACGCTCGGCTTCGGCCCGGTCGATCTGCCGGAGCTGGAAATGCCGACCAACGCCTGCTGGTGGGCACTGGACGAAAGCGTTACGTCGGGGCTTTCCATGGATGATTTGCAGGGCGGCATGCTCGGCATTGCCAATGCGCTCCGGCAGATCATTCCGCTGTACCTGATGTGTTCGCCGCGGGACATTTGTGTGCAATACCGGGTGCGCGACCCGTTCACCAAGCTGCCCACGCTGCTTGTCTTCGATAATTACGCGGGCGGTATCGGCCTGAGCGAACGTGTTTTCGGCATGCGCGCGCTGATTTTCAGCGACGTCCATGATCTGATTGCGCGCTGCCCTTGCGAGGCGGGGTGCCCCTCCTGCACAGGGCCGATGAACGAGGTGGGCGAGCACGGCAAAAAAACGGCGCTTCTGCTGACGGAAAGGCTGATGGCGCTATGAGGGATTTGCGCCAGCGGCTGATGGATATCGCAAAAAGCACCGAGAATAAACGCGCGGAGCCGCCGCGCGCGCCCGAGCCGACGGAAGGCTTTTTCTGCCGGGAGGGCGTTGTTCCGCGCGGCGCATTGGGGGATATCGACCGGGTTACGCTTGAAGACGTTCGCGCCTGCGATCCGTATTTTAAGGGGGATTGCTGGAGCGCGGAGCGGCTGCTGTTTCTGGATACGGAAACGACGGGGCTCAGCGGCGGCGCGGGAACGGTTGCCTTTGAAATCGGCGTGGGATGGATCGAACCGCGCGGCATGGTCATTCGCCAATACGTCATGCGGAATTACGCGCAGGAGGCGGATATCCTCCGCGAAATCGCCGCATTGGTCGCAAGGGCGGACACGCTCGTCACGTTTAACGGAAAGAGCTTTGATCTGCCGCTGCTGGAATCGCGCATGGTAATGAATCGCATTCGGGCGCATATAACGGATATGCCGCACCTCGATTTGCTGCATGCCGCGCGCCGCGTCTATAAACTGCGGCTTGGCCGATGCAGCCTGACTGCGCTGGAAGAAGCCGTTCTCGGCAAGGCCAGACAGGATGATCTGCCGGGCGCTCAGGTGCCGGAACGATATTTCACCTATCTGAAAACCGGAGAATTTGCGCTGCTGGAGGACGTTCTTCGGCATAATTTCGACGACGTGCGCAGTCTGGCCGAACTGACGGCCGTGATCTGCTCGGCCTATCGCAAGCCGGAAGCCCTTCAGCACGAGCAGGATATCCTCAGCGTCGGAAAGACGCTTTTGCGCGGCGGGCGCACGCAGCAGGCAAGGGCGTGCTTCAAAATTCTCGGACACAGCACGCTTTCTCCGCAGGCGCATCTGTATCTGTCGTCGAGCTACAAGCGCGGACGGGAGTGGGACGAAGCCGCCGCGCTCTGGAAGGATATGATCGCACGGGGCGAAGGCGGCGTGTGGCCATATATCGAGCTGGCCAAATATTACGAACATGTGCGCCGGGATTACGGCAGGGCACAGCGTTGTGCAGCCGCGGCGCTGCAATACGCGCTCAACACCGCGCCGCTCGGCGGGGAAGACGAGCAGCTTGCCGCCGCCATCTTTAAGCGCATCGACCGGCTGAAACGAAAACAAAAGGCACAACAGGGAGGCAACCAACCATGAGCTTTATGGGCAATATGATCGGCAACAAAGCGCTTGCCGCACATGGGAAAAACGAGTATGAAAAGGCCTTGCAGCTTTACAACGAGGCCTATGAAAAAGGGATGGACAAGCCGCGGCTGCTGCGCGGATACAGCGTTTTGCTGATTCGCATGGGGCGTCTCGACAGGGCGCTGGAGGTTTTGAAAAAAATTGAAGCGCTTCCGGGGCTTACCCCCGCGGAAAAGACGGATCTCCACGTCAATTACGCGATTATTCTTTCGCAAAAAGGGCATCTTGACCGCGCGATGGACATTCTGGAAGACGAATTCCGACACCTGAAAAACGGAACCATGTACAGCATCATCGGTTATCTGAAGGTGGAACAGGGAGATGCGGAGGCGGCGCTCGCCTTTAACCGGGAGGCGCTGGATTACGACGACGCAGACCCGGTATTTCTGGATAACATGGGGCAGACCTACTACCGCCTTGTCGGCGATAAGGAAACCGCCAAGACGTATTTTGACAAGGCCATCGCGCTCAAACCAACGGCGATTGATACGAATTACTTTCTTTCGCTGTATGACATCGAGGCGGGCGACCGGGAAAAAGCTGTCGAGCGGCTTCAAACGGCGCGCAGCGGTTTCTTCTCTCCGCTGAATTACGCCACTCCGGCAATGATCGACGAAAAGCTCGCAGAGCTGGGCGCAAAGTAAAGGCATTCATCTCCGCCCGCGTGAACAAAGCATCAAAACCCTGCTCACGCGGGCGATTTACGCAATTCCCTAATTGTAAAAAAGGCGGCTTTCCTCGCGGGAAAACCGTCTTTTTTGATTGGGTTTTAGGATACCGTACATTCCAGTTCGGCGTCAATGACCAGCTTATCGCCATCATAATCCACCAGCAGATCGGTGCGCGGCTGCACATCTTCGGCAATCAGCTTGCGCGCGATGAGCGTTTCAACCGAGCGCTGCATAAAGCGCTTGAGCGGACGCGCGCCATAAATCGGATCGTAGCCCTGCGCCACAATGTAGCTGCGCGCGGCAGGGGTGAGGCGCATGGTCAGCTGCTTATCGCTCAGGCGGCGATTGAGATCAGCCACCTGCAAATCGACAATTTTATCAATTTCATTGCGCGTCAGCGGTTTATAGAATACGATTTCATCCAGCCGGTTGAGGAACTCCGGGCGGAACTGCGTCTTGAGCATGCCTTCAACCTGCT
>UQNM01000002.1 GCA_900542395.1 uncultured Eubacteriales bacterium | reverse complement strand
AAAGCATCACGGGCAGAAAATGGATTCTATCTATATTTTAGACGAGAAATAGTATAAAGCGATACAAAGAAAAAAAGCAGATGATCGAAAACTGGCTCTCCCTGCTCAATGACGACGAGCTGTTTGTCATCCAGCGCCACTTGATCGATGAGGTTATTTGGTCTCAGCTGGAGGAAGAATATGCCGCCAGAACCGGCACCTTTCCCAAAGTGCGTCGCACGCTCATGCGTTATCAGAATAAGGCGCTCGAAAAGATTCTTCGGTTTTTGCACGAAGCCTGACGCCGTGTCCCGTGTCACTATATTGTCGCTGTTTTGTCGCTGTTTTGTCACTTTAAAATCATCTTCCCCTATGATAACATGTATATAGCGCAAGGGAAACTGGCCAGTCAAACGAACGCAAATCAACAAAAAAGGAGAAATATACAATGTCCTATAATCGTGACAACGTTGTTTCCTACGCGAAGCAGTACGCCTACAATTATAATCCCAACTACATCGATTATGCCACTTATGAAGGTTCTTCGGATTGCGCGAATTTCGTCTCGCAGTGTCTGTATGCCGGTGGTATTGCGATGACCGATACCTGGTACTATCGTTATCCCGGCTATTCCAGCCCTTCCGTTTCGACCGCCTGGCGCGGCGCACAGTCGCTCCGCCGCTTCGTCCAGTCTCTCGACGTCGTGCTCCTCGATGATCCTACTTCTCTTAAGCGTGGTGACGTTATCTTTACGTTGGATAGCGGCACCAGTGCCAAATCCCTCCGTAACGCCAATCATGCGGTCATTGTATCCCGCGATGTAGGTTCTGACGGCAACATCTACGTCTGCGGTCATGATACGGATAAGAACGATGAAATCCGTAGACGCAGCGGTGAGACCAGCGACTGGAATTCGTTGTTTGTCCACATTAACGATGGCACTTCCAGTGGTGGCGGCGGAACCGGTGGTGAAGACTATGAGTATTTCGACGAGGAAGATCGCCGCACAGCGATGCTTGACTTCGGAACTCGCACGCTGAAATACGTCTCCGGTAGCCTGATGCATGGCACGGATGTCGAAAATGTCCAAACCCGCCTAAGCTATCTCGCTTATGATCCTGGCTCTATTGATGGTTATTTCGGCAAGAATACCGAAACCGCTGTCAAGAACTTTCAGCAGTACGCTGGCCCGTTCCTCGGAGGCCTAAACGTGGACGGAATTGTCGGTGCTGCCACGAAGGAAGCTCTTCGTCATCCCGCCATCGACTAATCTCTAAGCAAAAGCTGCGGCGTTCAATCAACGCCGCAGCTTCTTTATTATTCCATTATTCCGAAATCATGATAGATTCCGAGGGTACAAATCCACGCATGAGCGGCTCGGTCAGCGTTTCTACATATGTCCACTCGCTGCCAAACGTTGCCAGGTATCGAACGTCTTCTCCATCTTTGAGTCGTGCGATTTCCCCTTTTGTCTTCAGCGGATCATCCGTCAGACCGCATGCCTTCGAAACGCTCGCCGGGAGATAGGCTGGTTCCAGCACCTCCAGCTGGCTTCGATCCTGCACGGCCTCCGCGGGAATATATCCAAAGCGGGACTTCTCGCTGCTGATCGCGTATTGAATCAACACCATGTCGTTTTCACAGCCGAAAACCTGAATCCAGTCGTTGGTGCTCACGGAAGCCTTGCCGTTTGCCGCCCGATAGTAGCTCTCGGACGGGCCGCTGTACACGGGGTATTTTTCATCCTTGCAGAAGCTGCCCGTCTTCCCCTCCGGTAGCGCATCCCGCTGCGTGTTTACAGGCAGCGTCGGAGGCTGCGTCAGCCTCTGCCTGGCTTTACCGAGGCTTTTCGGGAAGGAATAGATGCCGAACTCATCCAAATCTGTGTAAATTACGCCGGGAACAATCGTCTTTTTCGCGGTTTCGATCTCCGGCTTATCCGTTTCCTCGTGATAGCCACGATAGCTAAGTCCATCGCCCGTGGGTTTGATTTCCACAACCTCTGCGGTTCGATCCGCTGTTTGGGGATTCGTATAAACATCTGTGAGTATTCTAATCCATTTCATTTTCCATTTCTCTTTTTTCTTTCCCTCGGGAGAAAAACAATACTCCTCGATTCTGTCATCAAAGTGATACGATATCACCAAAGTCTCATCCGGGAAATTCAGATTCACGAGTTGATCCCCCGCGTATAGAGCTTTTTCTCGCTTAACGACAAGTCTCCATTCACCCGAGGCATTCGTGAACAGGCAGAGAATATTTCGCTCCCCTTTGCTCAGAATCGCCGCAATCACATCTCGCGAAGCACCCCATTCTGTATGACCATCTACTTTGGTTACCTCGTAGCTGTCCCACGCTCTGCCCGACAAAATCTCGTTCACACCAGCGGGCAGCCTTTCATCATAGGCCGCCATACTCGCCGCACTGATGCACAGCAGGCACACAAGCAGCATCCATCCAAGCAAAGTTTTCTTCATGTCGAACCCTCCTCAATATGATTTGCTTTCCTTATCCAAAGAACGAATGACCACTACCTTTTCTTCCCAATTGCAACCATTTGTCCAGCAGATTGTTCTGGATGGTTTCGCTTTTGTGGGTATTCGCAATAATTTATTGGATTGCTATAGAAGGGAAAAACATGAATCAGGCTCAGGATCGCCTTCGAATGCAAGGTATCTACCAAACACGTGAATCCCTGCCATTGTCCGATTATATATCCATATTGAGCAGATTGCGTTTGATTTTGCTGCCGAGGACTATGCAGATGAGCGAGATCGGGTAACCGCTGCATATGAACTGGGTGAACGCATATTGAAAAGACGTGCGGCGAAAGATTCGCGTGTGAAACGACTGCAAAAAAGGTTGGCCTACCTTGGCTATGATGCGGGTGAACCTGACGGCGTATTTGGCGCACAAACGGAAGCGGCAGTGCGAGGCTTTCAAAAGATCAGTGGTGCGCAGTTTGGCCTAAAAGTGGATGGGATTGTCGGGGATCAAACCAAAGAAGCATTGACTTATCCACGAAAATGGTTGTTATAAGAGACAGCGGCAGAGAGCGGCTGTTTTTTTGATGGGGAAAAGGAGGCGTGCTCTATGAAATATGGTTAATCAAAAAAGAATGAAATGTTACAGAAAAAGAAAGGAGAAAAGTTATGAATCATGTTGAATTGTCCGGCTTGATTGCGGAGCCGGTAGTTGCGCACAAAGTAAACGAACAGATCGTTCATGCAGAATTCCAGCTCCAAACCCGGCACAAGAATCGGGCAGGCGAATGGCAGAAAGAGCGGTACACCATCCACTGCTGGAATCGTTTGGCGGATTGGGCAAATGAGAATCTGCATCAGGGCGATCTTGTGGCGGTAGATGGGCGTTTGACGCAGAGAAACAACGTGGCGATTGCAGCACGGGAAATTGTGCTGGGAAAGCCTGTCAAAAAGGAATGAAATACTTTAATTGGAGATGCAATTCGTTGAAATGAAATGCACCTTCTTTTAATCCAGCAATGAGATACTGTTGGCAATAGATAGGACGGAAGCAAAATCGAAATAGTAGGCGTATAATGTTACGGTATAAATACGTTTTATTTTGTTATGCGGTATTAAGAGAATGTACACATTTTGAGATTCGGTATCGGAGATCTGAAAATAACCTGAATAGATATAAACGTTAAATGAATCTTTTATGTGTAGAGTTTCGGAAGCTGCATCATCTACATATAAACGGGAAGTCCATAAATAACGCTCTGCACATTCTTTTTCAGATGAATAATCAAATTCAGATTCTAACCTTTCCATGTCGAAATCAGATGGCTCAATTTCAGCGACAATTTTACCTGTAGTATCGGATATAAAAGTATCATGAACTTCCAAATTTGAAGGAATCTGCATTTGAATCTTGTCATACGACCAAATGTGAAGAGGGGGTTTTGTGAGCATAAAGAGCACAGATAAAGCGAATAAGATTAAGAAAAAGAGTGCTTTTTTAACCATTTCGATTCCCCTTTTCAAATTTGATATTCTGTGAATTATTATATCAAAAGTGTCTGGATTTTTTCAAGTGGGATAAAATTTGAAATGTGACTTAAAGTGTCGATCCTCTATTATTTTCTATTGCTATAGAACTGGACACGAAATATAACGAAAAAACCAATCCAAAGAATGAAAAAAGAAAGAAGGAATAAAAATGGACAATCAAATTAAACAACTTTTGGAAAAATGGAGTACAAGCATCAATGAGAAGAAATACAGAGAGACGGCACAATACTATGAACCTCTTACATGTAAACCCGAGTACGAAACTCATGCAGGAGCGATAAAGTGGGCAGCGCGACGATGGCATAGCCGGAGCGATTCATGCGGCTTGAACCCGATTTGGCAAATCGGACGCAACGATGGCGTGGGGGGATAATGATACTTCTTCACAGCCCCTCGATGACTGGAGGGGAGTTTCTGCTGTGTTCGTCAAATGGCGCAGCGGAGCTATGACGCTTTGCCGAAAGCGGCTTGGAAAAATCCGAAATACAAAGGATATTTCTGTGGCAATAAAGTTGGAACGGAGGACATGTTTACCAAGAAAATGGTCTTCAAACCTGAATCGGAGTGGGTGATGTTTAAGGATGAGCGCATTGTCCCTGCGATTTGACATAGAACAGGAGCCATCCCTGCAAAATAAGGATGGCTCTTGCATGCAGGGTCTGAACGAAGCGCTTACGCCTTTCCGCTCATGGAGCGTTCGGCCTGCTCGATGAGGCGCTTCGTCATATAGCCGCCGATGTAGCCCGCCTGACGGGACGGCAGATCGCCGTTATAGCCCTGCTTGAGGTTGATGCCCAGCTCGCTGGCGATTTCATATTTCATCTGATTCAGCGCGCCCTTGGCCTCCGGCACGACGGTGCGGCCGCTGCGGGAGCTGGAGGAGGAAGACTGCTGCGCGTTCTGCTGATTCTGCGGATTATTCTGATTCTGATACATGGAAATCAAGTCTCCTTTCAATCGTCAAAAAGGGAGCTGCGCGCCGGATGCGGGCGCGCAGCCGGAGGAGTTACCAGCTCTGGCCGGCCATCTGGTGTTCGGCCTGCTCGATGAGGCGTTTCACCATGTAGCCGCCGACGTAACCGGCCTCGCGGGAGGTCAGGTCGCCGTTATAGCCCTGCTTGAGGTTGACGCCAAGCTCGCGCGCGATTTCATATTTCATGTTGTCCAGCGCGCCCTTGGCCTGCGGCACGTTGATGCGGTTGCCGCCGCTCGTGTTGTTCGCCATTCGTTGTTTCACCTCCAATCGGTTCAGCCCTATTGTGGCGCGCGATAAATCGCGATATTCTGACAATAACCGCCTGTCCTGCCATGGAAAGGACAAAAATGACCACTTTTTTGCAAAAAGGGTTGACAGCGGCGGTGGAACGTGTTAAAATAATCTTCGCAAGTGAGCGTTGCGGTAGTAGCTCAGTGGTAGAGTGCCACCTTGCCAAGGTGGATGTCGCGAGTCCGAATCTCGTCTACCGCTCCATGTCAACACTCGTCTGAAAAGGCGGGTGTTTTTCTTTTTTTTTCAAAGAAATTCGGGAAGAAAAATGCGCCCTCGTCCGTCGAATAGATAGAATATGGAAAAGCGGACCAAAAACCGCGGAAAGAGGGGAAAAGAAATGAAGAAAAAGTTTGTTGCGTGTCTGCTTGCGGGGCTGATGCTGCTTTGTACGGCAGCGCTGGCGGACGGCGGAAGCGGATGGCTGAACAGCGCGACCCGCGGTTCCTTGCAGCTCGCCTCCTATGCGGGGGACTACAACGGGTATGTCGATGTGGATGGCTGCGGCGGCAGTCAGGCGGACGACAGCCTGTGGGTGACGGTGATCAGCAAGAAGGCCACCGTTTGGAGTAGCCCGAGCACGGGAAGCAAGCAGCTCGGCGGAGAACCGTTTGGCGACGGGCTTCGCGTCGCGACGAATGATTCGGGTCAGCCGATCATGGAAAAGAACTTCTATCGGGTGGACTACAACGGCAAAACCGGTTGGATCAACGCATCCTATGTCGTGCGCAACAAGCTGGAAATCGTGCTGATGGAGAGCAACGTTCCGGCCTACGTCGCGCCGGACAGGAACGCCAAGAAGGTCGGCTCGCTGAGCAAAATGACCCGCTACCGCGTGATCGGGTTCTACGATGATTACTACATCGTGTCTTTCCGCGGCGCGGCCTGCGCGTATATCCCGATGGGCTGCCGCCATTATGACACGACGTTTGAGGCGGCCGAAAGAACGTCGAGCTATGGGAAAGGAACGGTGGCCTATTCGACCAAACTGCGGACAGGCCCCGGCGAAAGCTATCCGGAAATCAAGGAGCTGAAAGAGGGCGAAACGGTCGTGTGCCTTGACAAAATCGAAGGCTGGTATGTCCTCTGGTATTCGGGCAAAAATACGGACGGCCAAATTCTTGCGTTTGTGGATGCGGATGCGGTGAATGTGAATTGGTAAAGTGGCGTGCGGCTTTCTATAAATATGAAACGGCAATCAAAAACCGAACGATTTTCAAAAGAAAATGAATTTCTGTCGGAAATCGGTTGCTTTCCTCGGGCTTTTTTGTTACAATACGGGGCGCAACATGTTCAGGCGTTGTCCTTGTGACGAAAGAAAGGGGAACTTCAACCATGGCTAAGCAGCTCGAAATGATGTATGAAGGCAAGGCAAAGCAGGTCTTTGCGACCGACGATCCCACCCTCGCGGTGATCCATTATAAAGACGACGCGACCGCGTTCAACGGCCTCAAGAAGGGCACGATCGTGGGCAAGGGCGTGGTGAACAACCTCGTCAGTAACCATCTGTTCAAGATGCTGGAGGCGAACGGCGTCAAGACCCATCTGGTCGAGCAGCTCAACGAGCGCGACAGCGTGGTGCGCCGCGTGTCCATCGTGCCGATTGAGGTCATCGTGCGCAACATTGCCGCGGGCAGCCTTTCCAAGCGCCTCGGCCTGCCGGAGGGCACGAAGCTCAAGACCACCGTGCTGGAGTATTGCTACAAGAACGACGATCTCGGCGACCCGATGATCAACGATTACCACATCGCCGCGATGGAGCTGGCGACGAAGGACGAAATGGCGCAGATTGCGGCCATGGCGCTCAAGGTCAACGAGCTGCTGACCGCCTACCTGAAGGATCTGGGCATCGAGCTGATTGATTTCAAGCTCGAGTTCGGCCGCTTCAACGGCGAAATCCTGCTGGCGGACGAAATCTCCCCGGATACCTGCCGTTTCTGGGACAGCAAGACCGGCGAAAAGCTGGACAAGGATCGCTTCCGCCGCGATCTGGGGCATGTGGAGGATGCGTATCAGGAGATCCTGCGCCGCCTGATGGGAGGACACGAGGAATGATTGACCGCTATACCCGCCCGGAGATGGCGGCGCTTTGGACCAAGCAGAAGAAATTTGAAACGTGGCTCGAGGTGGAGCTGAACGCGACCGACGCATGGGTGAAGCTGGGCAAGGTGCCCGCCGAGGCCGCCGCCGAGATGCGCAAAAACGCGAAATTCACCGTTGAGCGCGTGGAGGAAATCGAGCAGTCCACCCGCCACGACGTTGTGGCGTTCACCCGCTGCGTGGCCGAGAGCCTGGGCGAAGAATCGAAGTACCTGCACTTCGGCCTGACCAGCACGGACGTGGTGGATACCGCGCTTTCCAGCATCGTCTCTCAGGCGCTGGATATCATCGAGGCCGATATGCGCAAGTTCATCGACGTGCTGGCCGCTCAGGCGGTCAAATACAAGATGACCCCGTGCATGGGCCGCACCCACGGCGTTCACGCCGAGCCGACGACGCTGGGGCTGAAATTCGCGCTCTGGTATGCCGAAATGCAGCGCAACCTTGAGCGCATGGAGCACGCGCACAAGATCACCCGCGTGGGCAAGATCTCCGGCGCGGTCGGCACCTATGCCAACGTCGATCCGTTTGTGGAAAAATACGTCTGCGAGCAGATGGGGCTGGAGCCGTCGCCGATCAGCACGCAGGTGCTCCAGCGCGACCGCTACGCCGAGCTGCTGAGCGTCATCGCCATCACCGGCAGCAGCCTGGAAAAGTTCGCCACCGAGGTGCGCGGTCTGCAAAAGACCGAGCTGCGCGAGGTGGAGGAGCCGTTCCGCGCAGGGCAGAAGGGTTCTTCCGCCATGCCGCACAAGCGCAACCCGATCAACTGCGAAAAGGTCTGCGGCCTCTCCCGCGTGCTGCGCGGTTACGCGCTGGCGGCGATGGAGGACGTGGCGCTCTGGCATGAGCGCGACATCAGCCATTCTTCCGTCGAGCGCATCATCCTGCCGGATGCGACCGAGCTGCTGGATTACATGCTCGCGCTGATGACCCGTATTCTGGGCGACCTGTTCGTTTATCCGGAGAATATGCTCCGCTCGATGAGCATGTCCTACGGCCTGCCCAATTCTCAGCACGTGCTGCTGACGCTGATCGACAAGGGCATGCTGCGCGAGACGGCTTATGACTGCGTGCAGCGCTGCGCCATGCGCGCGTGGCAGGAGCAGAAGCCCTTCCGCCAGATGCTCGAACAGGATGAGACGGTCACGAGCCACCTCAGCCCTGCGGAGCTGGACGAGTGCTTCGAGCTTTCCTACCACTACAAGCATGTGGACGAGGTTTTTAAGCGCCTCGGCCTCGAAAAATAACGGAATATCGCAGAAATCATAAACAGAATCACCCAAGAAACAATGTTTTTCTTGGGTGATTCTCCTGTTTTTTGGGGAAAAAGAAACGGCGGCCTTGTCACATTTCTTTTTTTAATCTATAATAATATGAACGTTGTGCCCAAATTGAGAATGATTTTTGGCTTTGCCTTTGGAGGCGTCATGTACAAATTGCTGCTGGTTTCCGATAAAGAGGAAATCCGTTCGCTGTATCGCCGTTATGCCGAGTGGAATACCCTCGGCTTTGAGCAGCCCGACGTCGCGGAAAACGCGCAGCAGGGCATTGATTTGCTCAGCCATCGCCGCTATGATGCGATTTCCTCCCTGCTCAGCGTGAGCGAGGGCAAGAAATTCTTTGCGTATCTCTCCCGCCGCCCGGAGATGCTCGGCATGGAAACTGCGCGGGACGAGGAACATCTGCGCCGGGAGATCAGCACCGCCCGCCGCGCGCTCTCCACGCGGGACGCGAGCCGGCAGAGCAAGCAGGTGGACGATTACACGAAGGTGCTGCAGGGGGAGTTCTTCTGCGATCTGCTGCGCGGCGCGGCCTTTGATTGCACGAAGATCGACGAGCGCATGCAGTCGCTCAAGCTCGACGCGCTGGATGCGGCGCGCCCGGTGGTCACCTCTTCCTTCCGGCTGCCGCAGGGCGATTATTTCCTCTCCGAGGTCTGGCGTTACGGCCGCGACCGGCTGGAAAACGCGCTCAAAAACATCTTCGAAAACGGCGATCCGAAGATGGCGTTCGTGCTGCTGATTATCAACCCGCATCACATGCGCCTGCTCGCCGCGCCGCGCGAGGAGATGAGCAAAGAGGAAGCATACGACAGGATGATGGCGCATCTGGCGAGCTGTCAGGCCAATCTCGAACAGTATTTCGAGCTGACGCTGACCATCAAGCGCGTCGTGCCGTATGACAACCTGTACGCCCTCAGCCGGGAGAACGCGGCGAGGACGGCGCACTGAATCCTGCTTTTTGAACGAGGCTGTCAAGCGTGGCAGCCCGTCTTTTTTTTGTGAAAAAGACATACCTTTCCCCAGCGGGAGGGGATGGCATGCGGAAAAGGGGCTTTGCGCTTTCGCTCGGGCTGCCGGAGGACGCGACGAGCGACTGCGCGCGCGTGACGCTCAGCGGGCAGAGCGCGGCGCTCGTGGAGGGGCAGCACGGCGTGATCGAGCTGACGGAGAGCCGCGTGCGCCTGAGGACGGGGCGCGGGGTGCTGACCGTGCAGGGCGAAGGGCTTCGGCTGCGGGCGCTCTCCGTCGATGCGGCGCTCATCGAGGGGCACGTGCTGACGGCGACCTATGCCGGGGGAGGGCGAACGCCATGAACCTGACCTTGGAGCTTTCCGGGCTGAATCTGGAGCGCCTGCTCCGCGCGGCGGGGGAATGCGGCGTTCGGATGAAAAACGTCCGCCGGGTGGACGAGCGAACCATGCGCGTCGTCGTGCCGGCCGCGCAGAAAAAGAAGGTGGCCGCGCTCTGCGAAAAATACGGCTGGCAGATGGCGGAAATTCGGGCGGGCGGGCTGCTGAGGCTCGCAAGGGGCGCAAAAAGGCGATGGACGCTCGGGCTCTCCGTGCTGCTCAGCATCTTTTGGGTCTATCTGTCCTCCGAAATGATCTGGCGGGTGGAGATCGACGGCGCGGGGGAAAACGCCGCGGAGGTGCGCCGCTGTCTGGAAGCGGAAAACGCGCGCGTCGGGCGGCTGAAACGACGGATCGTCTGGCCGACGCGCTGGCTTTGGCCGTGCCGGGGCTGGCGCATGCCGCCGCGCGATACGAGGGCAGCACGCTGGTCGTGGATTGTCAGCGGGCGCGCGAGGGCGAGCGGGCGGGCGTGGCCGGACAGGGCGCGGAGATCGTCGCGGCGCGGGAGGGCGTCGTCGTGCGCATCAGCGCGGAGAGCGGCACGCCGAGGGTGAAGCCCGGTCAGGCCGTCCGCAAGGGACAGACGCTCATCAGCGGGCAGGAGCGGACGGGCGGCGGCGAAACGCGCACGTGCAGGGCGCAGGGGGAAATCATCGCGCGGTGCTTTGCGCGCGGAGAGGCGCGCGTTCGGCTGAACGTGACGGGCACGGTGGAAAACGGGGAAATCCGCCGCCGCGTGCGCATCGAAAGCCCGAAGGGCAGCCGCCTTGTGCGGGATGCGCCGGATTTTGACCGGCAGGACGTCAGCACGGCGATTCAGCCGATTGTCGGGCTGTACCTGCCCGTCTGGCGGCGCGTGGAGACGCTTGCGCGCACGGTCAGCGTGCCGCGCAGCCGAACCGTCAGCGACGCGCGCAGTCAGGCGCAGGGCGCGGCGGAAAAAATTGCCAAATTAAACTGCCCGAGCGGGGTCGAAATCCTTGACAAATGGGTAGATTATAGTATGATAGATGATGAGTTCGTGTATGCGACTGTGGTGCTCGTTTTTGAAGCGCCCATCGGCGCGCGGCACGGCGCAGATTAGCCCTTCGGGGCGTGGGAGGACTGCTTCTTTGGCAGAGGAACAGAAATTGGCCTCGGGCTCCGGGGCTTTGCAGAATGTGTTCGGCACGGGGGACGAAAACATCCGCCTGCTGGAAAAACAGATGCGGGTGCGCGTGGCCCTGCGCGGCGGCGATATCGTGGTGGAGGGCGAGGAAGAGCGGGATGTGGACAACACCCGCGAAATCCTGAAAAAGCTCTGCGCGCTGGCCGAAAAGGGCGAGCGCGTGGACACGGCGGTGGTGCAGTACGCCGTGAGCCTGCTGGAAAAGGGCGAGCTGGATCAACTGGATAACCTGTACGGCGAAATCGTGGCGACGACCTTCCGCGGCCGCCCCATCCGCTGCAAGACGCTCGGCCAGCGGGAATATGTGCGCGCGATTCGCCGCAACACGCTGACCTTCGGCGTCGGCCCGGCGGGAACGGGCAAGACCTATCTGGCGATGGCGATGGCCGTCGCCGCGCTCAAGAGCAAGGAGGTCGAGCGCATCGTGCTGACCCGTCCGGCGGTGGAGGCGGGCGAAAAGCTGGGCTTCCTGCCCGGCGACCTCAACCAGAAGGTCGATCCCTACCTGAGACCGCTGTACGACGCGATGTTTGACATGCTCGGCGCGGAGACCTGCCAGCGCATGCAGGAGCGCGGCGTGATCGAGGTTGCGCCGCTGGCGTACATGCGCGGCCGCACGCTCTCCGATGCGTTTATCATCCTCGACGAGGCGCAGAACACCACCACCGAGCAGATGAAGATGTTTTTGACGCGCATGGGCTTCCGCTCGCGCATCGTCGTGACGGGCGATCCCTCGCAGATCGACCTGCCGCGCGGCAAGCGCAGCGGCCTGATCGAGGCGGTCGAGGTGCTTGAAGGCGTGGAGGACATCAGCGTGCAGCGGCTGACGCATCACGACGTGGTTCGCCACGAGCTGGTGCAGGCCATCGTGCGCGCGTATGACGAGCACGCCGCCCGCGCAAAGGAGGAATGGAGCGATGGACGTTACGCGCAAGAGCGCCCGCAAATGGATTGACAGCCTGAGCCTTCGCGTGCAGCAGGCGCTGTTTGCGGCGGCGACTTACCTCATCCTGCTGGCGATCTGCCTGCTGGCGATTTCGCCGGAGCAATACGATTTGAGCGTGGGCGACGTCGCGCCCAAGACGATCACGGCCAGCAAGGATATCGTCGATGAATTGACGACCGAGCGGCGCAGGCAGGCCGCGGCGGACGCGGTTTCCCCCGTCTATTATAAAGACGACACGGTTTCCGACACCGTGCTCTCCGACATGGACGCGGTGTTTTCCGAATTGCGCGCCGTTCGAGAGCTGGGCGAGCAGATTCGAAACGCATGGGGTGACGAGGGCGGCGCATTCACCGAGGCGGACTACGCGCAGGCCTCCGGGCTGGTCACGCGGCTGTCGCTGAGCAATTATCAGCTCCGCACGCTGATGAACACCGGCGAGAGCGACTTTGAAAGCCTGTATCAGTCGCTGGTCTCCGCCACGCGCACGACGCTGGTTTCCACCATCACCGAGGGGCAGATCAACGACGCGATCAACAACATTCAGCAGATCGTCTCCTACAACACGCGGACGGATCTGTGGTATAACGTGGCGATTCCGACGCTGCGCGCCAGCCTCAAGGCGAACATGCTGATCGACCAGGCGGCGACGGAGGAAAACCGACAGAAGGCCTGCGACGCGGTGGAGCCGACGGTCTACAAGCAGGATCAAAACATCGTGGTCAAGGGCGACCGGGTGACGGCCGAACAGATCGCGGTGCTGGAATCCCTCGGCCTGCTGGAGGGCAACAGCTTCGATTACCCGCTCTACATCGGCACGGCGATCACGCTGGCGCTGATTCTGGCGAGCGCGTATCTGTACGCCTATCTGTTCGCAAAGCCGATGCTGAGCATGGGGCCGAGCGCGCTGGTGCTGCTGATTGCGAGCGTGCTGACGGTGCTGCTGTGCCTGCTGATGGGCGAATATCTGAACATCAACGCCATGCCCGTCGCGCTGGGCGCGATGCTGGTGGTCAACCTGCTGGGCGCGCGCCCGGCGTATGTGACCAACATGGCGCTGACGCTGATTATCACCCTGCTGACGGCGAAGGGCACGGGGCTGGTCACGTCGCAGACGATGAGCGTCCTGCTGACCTGTTCGCTGGGCGGGCTGGTCGCTATCTGGATGATGCGCAAGAACACGACCCGCGTGATGGTTGTGGTCAGCGGCCTTGTGGTCGGCGCGGTGAATTTCGGCGTCCTCGTCTGCGTCCACGCGCTGACGTCCAGCGACATGAGCGGCGTGTGGTCGGATATGGCCTACGCCATCGGCGGCGCGGTGGTTTCCGCCGTGCTCTGCGTCGGCTTGCAGCCGATTCTGGAAACGGCGTTCAACCTCGTCACGCCCTCCAAGCTGATCGAGCTTTCCAACCCGAATCAACCGCTCCTGCGGCGGCTGATGATCGAGACGCCGGGCACCTATCACCACTCGATGGTGGTCGCGAATCTGGCGGAGGCCGCGGCGGAGGCGGTCGGCGCAAACGCGCTGCTCGCCCGCGTCGGCGCGTATTACCACGATATCGGCAAGCTGATCCGCCCGATGTATTTTAAGGAAAACCAGATGGGCGAAAACCCGCACGACAAGACCGACCCGCGCGTTTCGACCGCGATTTTGACGGAGCACACCCGCGACGGCGTGGAGCTGGCGCGCAAGCACCGCCTGCCCGAGCCGATCATCGACATGATCCGCCAGCACCACGGCGATACGCCCGTCATGTATTTCTACGCCAAGGCGGTGAAGATGCTGGGCGAGGAGAACGTCGATATCCGCGATTTCCGCTATGACGGCCCGAAGCCGCAGACCGCCGAGGCGGCAATCCTGATGCTCAGCGATACGGTGGAGGCCGCCGTCCGCGCGCTGCCCGACCCGACGCAGGAGAAGATCTCCGCGCTGATTCGCAAGCTGGTGCGCGGCAAAATGGAGGACGGCCAGCTGGACGAATGTACGCTGACCTTCCGCGACATCGGCAAAATATGCTCGGCGTTTGAAACGGTGCTGCAAGGCGTTTTCCACGAGCGCATCGAATACCCCAGCGTGGATTTGAGCCGCGCCCAGCACCACAGCGAACAAAAGCAGGCGGAGCAGAAGACGGAGGCAAAACCATGATTCTCGAATTTGAAGACGAAAAGGGGCTGCTGGACGCGCAGACCCGCGCGCTGATGCAGACCTGCTCGCAGGCCGCGCAGCGGGCGGAGGGCGTGACGCTGCCGCTGTCCGTGTTCATCCGCGTGACGGATGACGACGAAATCCGCGCGATCAACCGCGAGCAGCGCGGCAAGGACGCCGCGACGGACGTGCTCTCCTTCCCGACGGTGAATTACCCGGCAGGGAAGACCGCGGGCGCGTGCGAGGCGCTTCTGCGCGAGGAATTTGACCCCGACACGGACGCCTGCGCCATCGGCGATATCGTGATTTCGATGGATCACGTGCGCGCGCAGGCGGCGGAATACGGCCACAGCGAGCGGCGCGAGTGCGGCTATCTGCTGACGCACGGGCTGTTTCACCTGATGGGCTACGACCACATGACCGAGGCCGAGAAGCCTGTGATGCGCGCGATGGAGGAAAAGGCGCTCGCATCCATCGGGCTGACCAGAGAGGAGTAACGAACATGACGGATGAAAAGCTGCTTGAGCTGGCGCTGGACGCGCGGAAAAACGCCTATGTGCCGTATTCCGGCTATGCCGTCGGCGCGGCGCTGCTGGCGGAGGACGGAAGGGTTTTCACCGGCTGCAACGTCGAAAACGCGGCCTACGGCAATACGCTCTGCGCCGAGCGCACCGCGCTGGTGAAGGCCGTGAGCGAGGGCTGCCGCCGGTTTACCAAAATCGCGATTGCGTCCGCCGGTTCCGCGCCGTATCCGTGCGGCGCATGCCGTCAGTCGCTCTATGAGTTTGCGCCGGAGCTGGAGGTTCTGGTTACGTGGGATGGCAACGTGGCGCGCGCGACGCTTGGCGAGCTGCTGCCGCATGGCTTCGGCCCGTCGTCTCTGGGAAAGTAAACTCCTTCAGTCACGACTTCGTCGTGCCAGCTCCCTCAAGGAGGGAGCCTTGATTCCGTCTCATTCGATGGATGGAGCAAGACAGCCCTCTTTGAGGCGCATTTCCTGCTGTCTGTGACAAAACAGGCGGATGAAATGCCGGAGGCTGGCTGGCGAAGGAAGACGGAAGGAGAAAAAAGATAAAGGGAATTAAGACAGTGAAAAACGAAAATACCGCGAAATTTCTTTCGGGCTTTGCCGCGATTGTCGGCCGCCCGAACGTCGGCAAATCCACCCTGATGAACGCGATGGTCGGCGAAAAGGTCGCCATCGTTTCCAACCGCCCGCAGACGACGCGCAACCGCATCATGGGCGTGGCGACGGACAAGGGCTGGCAGATCGTCTTCCTCGATACGCCGGGTCTGCATAAGCCGCGCACGCGCCTGGGCGAATACATGGTCAAGAGCGTGCAGGACGCGATGGACGGCATCGACGTGCTGCTGGTGCTGGTGGATGCAAACGAAATCGGCCCGCAGGATCGCGCGATTGTCGAGGAGATGAGCGCCCGCAAGGTCAAGAAGATTCTGGTGCTCAACAAGACCGACATCGTCGAGGAAGCGCGGCTGATGGCGGCGATTCAGTCCTTCGCCGAGGCGGGCTACGACGCGATTGTGCCCATCAGCGCGCGCACGGGCAAGGGCATGGACGAGCTGAAAAAGCTGATCGTCTCCTATCTGCCGGAGGGGCCGAAATACTTCCCGGACGACATGATGACCGATCAGCCCGAGCGCCAGATCTGCGCGGAGATCATCCGCGAAAAGGCGCTGCTGCATCTGCGCGAGGAGGTGCCGCACGGCATCGGCGTGGAGATGATGGCGATCAACAAGCTGAGCGACAACCTGACCGAAATTCACGCGACGATCTACTGCGAGCGCGCGAGCCACAAGGGCATCATCATCGGCAAACAGGGCGCGATGCTGCGCACCATCGGTGCGGAGGCGCGGCGCGATATCGAGAATCTGCTGGGCACGAAGGTGAATCTCCAGCTCTGGGTCAAGATTCGCGAGGATTGGCGCAACCGCATGGACGACCTGCGCACACTGGGCTACGAGAGCAACTGACGCCCTCAGGGCGGGCACTCCGTTTGCATACGCAGCGAGGGCGGCCTGTGCGCGGTAAAAAAAACGATTCCTTTTGGAAAAAACTGAAACAAACGCCGCGGTTCTCTCGTCTTATAGACAGAAGGAAACGCGGCGTTTTTTTCGCGCGGGAAGGGGGAAGAACATGAAAAGATGGGGAATCGTCCTGGCGGCGCTTCTGCTGATGGTGGGATGCGCGCTGGCTGACGACGGCGGCTCCGGGCTGGACAACGAGCGGACGCAAGCTATCTATTGGGAATATTCGGGTGCGGTGATTGAGGATTATGCCGAGGTCGAGACGGCGGAGCGATCGTTTGCCTTCATCCTGTTTAAGCAGGAGCAAAGGCGGATGATGAAGGTTTACTTTGCCAGCGAATTCGGCTGGACGGATTGGTTTACGACGGCGGAGGGCGTGCCGCAGGGCGGACGCGGGCGGCTGGAAACGGATGGAAAATCCGTCACGGTTTCGGCGGCGGACAGGAACGGCGGCCTGCGGACGATCACCTACGCATGGGACGCGGCGATGCCGAACGAGCCGAAGGGCACGGCGGAGAGCCGGAAACAGTTTGTCGGCGGTTTCAGGCTGGCGGCGTATGACGGCGCGCGAGTGGACGCGGACGGCGTGATCCATTTTGCCGAGGGCGATGCGAAGGTCGAGCTGCTGAACGATATGCGCTATCTGGCTTACGGTAATCTGCCAAAAACGCGGGAGAAAGCGCTGGAAAACAGCGATGTGCCGCCGGGGTTCAGCTTTTTCAGCCCGCGCTGGAACACGCTTTTCGGGCAGGTTGTGCCGCTTTCGGCGAATCACAGCCGCAAGGTTTATCTGGGTCCCGGCAGGGATTACCCGCGGGCGGGGAACGGCAAGGCGGCGGTCGGCACGAACGGCTGGGTGCAGGTGTTCGGCCAATACGACGGCTGGCTGCTGATTCAATACCACATCGACGGAAATCATTATCGAATCGGCTGGATTGAAAAAAGCGCGCTGCCTGCGGGAACAAAGGTCGAGCGGCTGAAAATCAGCGATTCATGGGAAAACGAACCGTATCAGCAGGAGATTATGGAGGATTGCGTGATGACGGATGATCCGCTGGGGAGCGGCGCGGCGATTGCGCATCTCAAGGCAGGGCAGAAGGTTTGGAACCACGCTTTTCTGGGCGCGGAGTGGGAAATGATCACCGTGGAGATCGACGGGCAATGCTATTGGGGCTTTGTCCCGACCAACTGCATGTCGCACGGATGATGGAGGGAAAACAAACATGAAAAGAGTCGTTTTGTGGGTTTGCGCGCTGATGATGACGCTGATGGCGTCGGTTTGCGTCGCGGGAACGTATTCGCCGTATTTCGCGACAGAGCCGCCGCGGGAGGTGCGCGAGCATGTAGCGAGCCGCTGGCCGGATTACGAATTTGAGGATTACTGCGAGGTGTGCGGCACGCCGAAGGGCGACTACGGCTTTGCGCTGGTGCACCGCAAAAACGAGCGGATTCTCGTCGGCTATCATAAAGTGGACGGCGAAATGAAGTACTGGCTCAAGAACGCGGGCGCTGTGCCGCAGGGAAAAGAAGAAGCGTGGTTTGACGTCGGTACGGCGGGCTGGGAGGAAGAAACGGATTGGGTCGGGAATTCCACGGGCAGACAGGTTTACGACGACGGCCTGTATTTTTCTGTGACCCAATTGGATGAATCGGGCGAAAGCTATGAAAAAATGGTGGTGTATCGCTGGGAGAACGGCATGTTTCGCCTGAGCAGATACTACAAGTCGGAAAGCAGCAGCATACGCGTTTCGGATGACAAGCTGGATTTTATCGACTGGTCGAACTGCGTTTACTGCGGCGCGGTGCAGGGCGCCGTTCAGCGCGATATCCGCTATGTGTCCTTTAACACGCTGCCGACGTGGATCGACGACGCGAAAGAGAAACTGACGGTCGCGCCGAATCTGCGCTCCGGCGATTTTACGTCCCAGAAGGTCAAATTCACCGGCGGGCAGAAATTCCCCGTCTACACCGGCCCGGGGACGAACTACGCGCGCAGCGGCAACGGCAAGGGCTTGGTCAGCACGAACGGCTGGATCGAGGTCTATGGGCAGAAGGATGGCTGGATTCTGATTCAATACAGCATTTCCAGCGATCACTACCGCTTTGGCTGGATCGAGCAAAGCGCCCTGCCGAAGGGAACGACCGTGCCGGAGCTGAATTTCCGCGTCGCGCCGGGGGATCAATCCGTGGCGTTCGACCGGGATTCCTACCTGACGGATGATCCGTTGGTCAGCCGCGCGAAGCTGTGCACGGTCAAGGCCGAAACGGATATCTTCTATCTGGGCAGCCTCAACGACGAATGGGCGTATGTGATGGTCGAAACGGCGGATGGCCGGTGGATGTGCGGATTCATGCCGCACGAGGATATTTCAAACGGATGATGAGCGGCGGTTGAGCAAACGGGCGCGCGGGTTGAAAACGCCTCCATTGCGGAGGACGCGGGGCTTTGGTATAATGCATGCAAGGAGGCGGGGAGGATGGACAACCAACTCGGCGCGCGAATCGCTAAACTGCGCCGCGCATGCGGCATGACGCAGGAAACCCTTGGAAACCGGCTCGGCGTGAGCGCGGCGGCGGTCAGCAAGTGGGAAACGGGCGCGGCCTGCCCGGATGTGACGCTGCTCTGCCCGCTGGCCAGAGCCCTGCACACGAATGTCAACGCGCTTTTGGCCTTTGAGCAGCGGCTGACGCGCGAACAACTGACGGCGTTTTCGGAAACGTTTGTGCGGCATGTGCACGACGGCCGACAGCGGGAAGCGCAGGAAGACATGGCGCGCCTGCTGATGGAATATCCGGGCGATACGGCGCTTCGGCTCAACTGCGCGGCGCTGATCAGCGTGCTGGAAATGAGCTTCCCGGATGAGAGCGAAGAAACGAAAGCGGCTTGGCACGACAAGCGGCGCGCGCTGTATGAAGAGGCGGCGCTGTCTGAAAACGTCGCCGAGCGGGAAAGTGCGTCCTGCGCGCTGGCTTCGATGGATTTGGCGGAGGGGCGGCTCGATGCGGCACAGGCGCGGCTGGACGCATTGCCGGAAAGCAGGGAGGACACAACCCTGCTGCGCGTGCGGCTTTTGAAAAAGCGCGGCGAAGACGACCGAGCGCTGGAGGTCGTGCAGAAGCAGCTGTATCGCGCCGTCGCCCAGACGCTCGAAAGGCTGACCCTGCTGATGGAAGCACAGACGGACGCGCACGACGCATTGCAAATCGCGCAGATTTACCGGCAGGTGGAGACGATCTTTTCCTCGGGCGGCAGCATGAGCGACGGGCTGATGATGGAGCAGTATTTGAAGATTGGCGAAACGGACGCGGCGCTTTGCTGCCTGAAACGGCTGTCGGACGTCGCGGTCGGCCCGGCGATGACGCCGAACCCGATTCTGTTTGCGCCGACGATTTCGCCCCGAACGCAGGAAAATCAAATGCCGCGGGCGTGGCGCGCCATGTTTTTGCGCGGCCTGCGGGAGGAAAAGGCGCTTGACGGTCTTCGGGAAACGCCGATCTATCGCGACGCGGTTTCGCGGCTGGAGGAGAGCTTAAAATAAGCCAAAGCAGGCGGAAGCGACTCGGAAACGGGTTGCCTGTCCGCCTGTTTTGTGCTATAGTATGACAGAATAAACGCGGTTTTGGAGCGGAACGTTTTCCCGCGCGTCGCGAGGCGGCAAGCGCCGAAGCCCGGAAGGAAGGGAATCCCCATGGATAGCTTTGTCTTTGCCCTCGACACGACGATGCCGGTGTTTCTGGTGATTCTGCTGGGCTGGTTTCTGCGCCGCGTCGGTGTGCTGAACGAGGCCTTTTGCAAGCCCGCGGATCATTACGTGTTCAAGTGCGCGCTGCCGGTCAGCCTGTTCCTCTCCATCGCGAAGATGGATGTGTACAGCGATTTTGACCCGCTGTTCTGCCTTTTCTGCTTTACGGTGACGGCCATCGTCTTCCTCGGCGTATGGGCGCTGACGAGCAGGCTGATGAAGGACAAGGCGCTCGTCGGCGAATTCAGTCAGGCGGCGGTGCGTTCCAGCGCGGCGATTCTCGGCGTGGCGCTGAACACCAACATCTATGGCAACGCGGGCATGGTGCCGATGATGGTGCTTTCGGCCGTGCCGTTTTTCAACGTGTACGCGGTGCTGATTCTGCAGTTTTCGCCGCATACGGATGAAAACGGGCGGCTGATTCCGCCCGAGCGAAACGGCACGGCGGCGGTCAGGCGCGCGCTGGTCAACGTGGTGAAAAACCCGATCATTCTCGGCATTCTGCTGGGCGCGCCGTTTTCGCTGCTGCGCGTGAAACTGCCGGGCATCCTCGCCTCGACGCTCAGCACCATCGGCGGCACGGCGACGCCGGTTGCGCTGCTGGCGGTCGGCGCGTCCTTCTCCGGCAGTGAGGCGGCCAGGTGCATGAAGCCCGCGCTGGCGGCGACGGCGATCAAGCTGTTCATCCTCCCGGCGATCTTCCTGCCGATTGCGGCGCTGTTTGGCTTTACCGGCAGCGCGATGATCGCGATTTTGATTTTGGTCGGCTCGCCGACGACGGTTTCCTGCTATGTGATGGCCAAAAACATGGGGCACAGGGGCGTGCTGACCAGCAACGTGGTCATGCTGGCGACGGTGCTTTCCTCCGTGTCGCTGACGCTGTGGATTTTTCTGCTGCGGCTGTTCGGGCTGCTGTGAGCGGATGACGCTGAAAGGGAGAAACGAACATGAAAAGCTATCTCATCAAGGATACCACCCGCGAGGAGCGCGAACGGATCGTCAGCGAATCCGTCGGCCAGATTGAGGCGGCCTGCGACGGCTGCGCGCCGGGCGTTATCGAGATGTATCAGGCATATATCGACGGGAAAAAGGAACTGCGCGAGATCAACCGCGAATATGTCGCGCACTACATCTCCGGCCGCGAGGGGCCGACGCGAAGCGAATGTGGGCTGTTCTGACCATCATAAAAAAACACGCTCCCCTGACGGGCTGTCAAGCTTAAACCAAACATTTCAGGAAACAAGTATCTAAGCATTTTTGGGATATGGGGCCTTGCCCCATCGCCCCACCAAAGGGCTTTCCGGTCGCCCTTTGGAAACCTTCGGGCGCAAATACTTCGTTTTATTTCTTGAAATATCGGTGTTGTTAGCTTGACAGCCTCGTCGGGGGAGCGTTTGCGTATTCGAAAAAGGTTTTTGCGTTACGCCTTGGGCGCGCCGTGCCTTTTACGGTAAGCGCGGCTCAGACGATATGCTGCTTGCAGGCTTCGCAGCGGCCGGTGCAGCCGCCCTCGCGCTCGTCCTGCGCGATGAGCTGCTCCTGCTCGCGGCGCTTGGCGTCCGCGTCGTGCGCGACAGCGAGCATCAGGCGGATGCGGTTTTCCTGATTGACCTTCGTGGCGGAGAGATCGTAGTCGATCGGCACGATGTTGATGCCCGGATGCACCTGCGTCAGGCGGCGGATCATGCCCTTGCCGCAGATGTGGTTCGGCAGACAGCCGAAGGGCTGGGCGCAGATGATGTTTTCATAGCCATTTTCGGCCAGCTCCAGCATTTCGGCCGTCAGCAGCCAGCCCTCGCCCATCTTGCTGCCGTAACCGATCACGCCCTTGACCAGCGTTTTGATGTGCCTGAACGCCGTCGGCGGCACGAAGTTCGGGTGGGCGGCCACGGCCTCGATCAGCGTCGTTTCCATGCGCTCGCAGAACTTCATCAGCGCCTTGCAGAAGAGCAGCTTGACCAGACTGCCGCCGTAGAGGTGGTGATCCTCGATGCGGTTGTCGATCTTGAAGAGCACGAAGCCCATGATGCCGGGGAGCATGTATTCGCAGTCCTGCGTGCGCAGGAACTTTTCAAGGCCGTTGTTGCCCAGCGAGGAATACTTGACGTAGATTTCGCCCACCACGCCGACGCGCGTTTTTGTTTCGCGGCTGCGCTCGATGGCGTCGAAATCATCGACGATGGCGGCGAGGTTCTGGCGCATGGCCTTGTTGGAGAGCCCCTGCCCGCGGTTGAACTGCTCGATCAGCGCGTCGTTCCATTTTTCAATCAGCGCGTCGGTCGTGCCCTTTTCCAGCTCGTAGGGGCGCGTCTGGTTGGAGACGCACATGATGCAGTCGCCGTAGACCAGCGACGCGACGATCTGGCGCACCAGCGGCAGGGTCAGCCTGAAGCCGGAGGCGCTTTCAAGGCCGCTCATGTTGACGGAGATGACCGGCACCTGCTCAAGCCCCGCCTTTTTGAGCGCCTTGCGCAGCAGATAGATGTAGTTGCTGGCGCGGCAGCCGCCGCCGGTCTGGGTGATGATCAGCGCGACCTTGTTGACGTCGTATTTGCCGGAGTGCAGCGCGTCGAGGAATTGGCCGATGACCAGCAGCGCGGGCACGCAGGTGTCGTTGTGCACGTATTTAAGCCCCTCGGCCATGACGTTCGGGCCGCTGTTGGTCAGCAGCTCGGCGTTGTAGCCGTTGAGACGGAGCACCTTGACGATCAGGGAAAAGTGAAATTCCAGCATGTTGGGCACGAGGATGGTGTAGCCCGCCTCCCGCATCTCGCGGGTAAATTCAACGTGATTGCTGGGCATGGGGGTCAATCCTTCCTTTCGTTTTGGGCGGCGAGCGCCTGCTGCTGGTCGATGGCGGCGAACAGCGAGCGCAGGCGGATGCGCACCGCGCCCAGATTGGTGATTTCGTCGATCTTGATCTGGGTGTAAATCTTATCCTTGGCTTCCAGAATCTCGCGCACCTCGTCGGTGGTGATCGCGTCCACGCCGCAACCGAAGGAGACGAGCTGGACGAGGTTCATATCCCGCTGGGTGGTGATGTAGCGCGCGGCGGCGTACAGCCGGGCGTGATACGTCCACTGGTTGAGCACGCCCTGCGCCTGCTTCTGCATATGCCAGGAGAGGGAATCCTCCGTGACGACGGCCGCGCCGAAGCCCGCGATCAGCTTGTCAATGCCGTGGTTGATTTCGGGATCGACGTGATACGGGCGGCCGACCAGCACGATGATGCGGCGGCCTTCCCGGCGCGCCTGCTCGATCATCGCCTCGCCCTTCGCGCGAACGTCGTTCATGTAGGCGTCGTAGGCGGCGTAGGCCGCGTCGCAGGCATGGCGAACCTCGCGGGCGGTGATATCCGGGAAATGCTGCTGCAAAATGCCGGTCAGCTTCTTCGGGAATACCTTGCGGTGGTCGATGCCCACATAATCGTGAATGAAATCAATCCGGCGCACGGCGGGCATGTTCGCGGCGATGACCTCGGGATAATACGCCACGACCGGGCAATTATAATGGTTGTCGCCCAGATGCTCGTCCATGTTGTAGCTCATGCAGGGGTAGAAGATGGTCTTTACGCCCTGCTCGATGAGATAATCGACATGGCCGTGCATCAGCTTGGCCGGGAAACAGACGGTATCCGACGGGATGGTTGCCTGACCGGCGATATACAGCTTGCGGCTGGAGAACGGGGAAACGGCTACGTCAAAGCCCAGATCCGTAAACAGCGCGTGCCAGAAGGGCAGAAGCTCATACATGTTGAGCCCCATCGGCAGGCCGATTGTGCCGCGCGGCGCGTTCTCCCGGCGGTCGTTGATGAGCGCCAGCAGCTTTTCCTGCTTATAGGCGTAAAGGTTCAGGCCGCTCTGCTGCCTGCCGCCGGAAACCGGCCGGTCGCAGCGGTTGCCGCTGATGAACCGGCGGCCGCCGCCGAAATCGTTGACCGTCAGGCGGCAGTGGTTTTCGCACAGGCCGCAGCGCGCCTGCTTGACGCTGTGGGTGAAGGCATTCAGCGCGTCGAGGCTGAGTACGGTGCTCTCGCCCGCATGCAGCGCGCGCTGCGCCATGGCGTGCAGCGCCGCGCCGTAAGCGCCCATCAGCCCCGCGATATCCGGGCGGACGACGTCCACGCCCAGTTCGTTTTCAAACGCGCGGAGCACCGCGTCGTTGAGGAACGTGCCGCCCTGCACGACGATATGCTGCCCGAGCTCCTGCGGGCCGGAGCAGCGGATGACCTTGTAGAGCGCGTTTTTGACGACCGAGATGGACAGGCCGGCGGAGATATCGGTCACATCCGCGCCGTCCTTCTGCGCCTGCTTGACGGAGGAATTCATAAACACCGTGCAGCGGGAGCCGAGATCGACCGGCTTGCGCGCGGCCAGACCCAACTGGGCGAAATCCTCAATCTTGTATCCCAGTGCGCTGGCGAACGTTTGCAAAAACGAGCCACAGCCGGAGGAACAGGCCTCATTGAGGAAGATGTTGTCGATCACGCCGTTGTGAATCTTGAAGCACTTGATGTCCTGCCCGCCGATGTCGATGATGAAATCGACGTTGGGCATGAACGCGCGCGCGGCGGTGAAGTGCGCCACGGTTTCGACCAGGCCGAAATCCACGCCGAACGCGCTTCGGATCAGATCCTCGCCGTAGCCGGTGACCGCGCCCGCGCGGATCACCCAATCCGGGTGCTCGGTGCGCAGGTCGGCCAGGAAGCTGCGCACATGGGGCACGGGATCGCCGCTGTTGCTCTGGTAGCGGGTCAGCAGCAGCGCCCCGTCGGGGGCGATGACGACGGATTTGATGGTCGTCGAGCCGGAGTCGATGCCCAGATACACGTCGCCGGCATACGCCGCCGGATCGCGGCGCTTGACCTGCGCCTTGGCATGGCGCGCGCGGAAGGCGGCCAGCTCGTCCTCATCCCGGAAGAGCGGCGGCAGAGCGTTGTAGCTCTCCGTGCTGTGGAACGCCTCGATGGCTTCCAGACATTCGCCGAGCAGAACCGGCTCGGAGGGCTGATGCGCCGCGCCGAGCGCGACGAAGTACAGCGAATTTTCCGGGCAGATGCCGGTGAGGTGCAGCGCCTCGTCAAAGCAGGCGCGGAGCTCGCTCATAAAGGTGAGCGGGCCGCCGAGGTAGACGACGCTGCCCTCGATCGGCCGCCCCTGCGCCAGACCGGCGATGGTCTGGTTGACCACGGCCATGAAGATGGAGCGCGCCACATCCGCGCGCGCCGCGCCCTGATTGAGCAGGGGCTGCACGTCCGTCTTGGCGAACACGCCGCAGCGCGAGGCGATGGTATAGGTGCGCTGCGCCTTTTTGGCCTCCTCGTTCATCTCCGTCGGGGTCACGCCCAGCAGCGTGGCCATCTGGTCGATGAACGCGCCGGTGCCGCCCGCGCAGGAGCCGTTCATGCGCACTTCGAGCGTGCCCTGCAAAAAGAGAATTTTCGCGTCCTCGCCGCCCAGCTCGATGATGACGTCTGTGCCGGGCATGAGCATATCCGCCGCGACCTTGGTGGCGTAGACCTCCTGCACGAAGGAGATGTGCGAGCCGAGCGCCAGACCCATGCCGGCCGAGCCGGAGATGCTCAGGCGGACGGGCGCGCCGTGCACCACCTCGTTGTCAAGGCGGGTCAGCAGCTCGCGCGTCTTCTGCGCGATCAGGGAGAGGTGGCGTTCATAGCAGGAATAAATAATCTTGTCGGCTTCGTCGAGCACGACGCACTTGATGGTGGTCGAGCCGATATCCAGACCGATGCGAAGGATTTCGGGCATCATGAAAACGTCCTTTCTATTGCGACGTGTATCCAATATCCAAGCCGTATTGCGCGAAAAAGCGGAAAAATATAGACCGTGTATGCGTAAAGCAGCTTTTTTCAACATGACATTATAAGCGAAAAACGATGTTTTTACAAGTATAAACAGAAAACAGTCAATGATTGAACAATAATAAAGAAGGGAAACCGTGAGGATTGGACGAGAAACCGGGGCGCAAACCCGCGCTGCGCCGTTTTTTTCGCGCTTTTGCTTGATGCGGGCGGCCAAGTCTGCTATAATGACAAAATGGTTGAATGTGTTTGAAAATCAAAGGAGGGAAAGCGATTGGCAAAGCTGGAGGCGTATGACAAGGCGCTGGATTATTCCTACGCGCCGGGCATTTTCCCCGCGACGGAGTGCCTCAAAAATGCCAAGAAGCGCTGCATGCGGCTGCTGGTTTCCTCAAACGGCTTGCAGAGCGAGGGCGTGCAGGCGCTGGAAAGGGACGCGCAGGAGGCGGGCGTCCGCGTGGAGGTCGCCGACCGCGCGCTGGAGCGCATTTCCAAAAAAGAAAATTGCTTTGCGGCGATGGTTTATAAAAAGGCGGAGGGCAGGTTTGACGAGGACAGCCCGCACATCGTGCTCCACCACCCCAGCGACAGCGGCAATCTGGGCACGATCCTGCGCACGGCGCTCGGCTTCGGCCTCAAAAACATCGCGATCATCCGCCCGGCGGTCGATTCGGACGATCCCCGCGTGGTGCGCGCGTCGATGGGCGCGGCGTTTTCGCTCAATGTGCGCCACTTCGATTCCTTCGATCAATACCGCGCGCAGTATCCGCTGCGCCGGCTTTTCCCGTTCATGCTGACGGGCGCCGTGCCGCTCGACGAGGCCGTGCAGAAGGTGGATGGGCCGTTTTCGCTCGTCTTCGGCAACGAGGCCAGCGGCCTGCCGGACGCCTTCGCGCAGATGGGCGTGAGCACGCTCATCCCGCACAGCCACCAGATTGATTCGCTCAATCTCGCGATTGCCGCGGGCATCGGCATGTATGCCTTTACGAGAAGATAAAGGAGAAGAAACCATGAAAATTGTCGTAGACGCGATGGGCGGCGATTTCGCCCCCAAGGTCAACGTGGACGGCGCCATCGACGCGCTGCGCGAATACCCGGATATGGACATCATCCTCGTCGGCCCGCAGGCGCTGGTGGAGGAGACGATTTCGGCCTATGGCGATGCGGAGGCGCTGGGCAAGGTGCGCGAGCGCCTGACGGTGGTGGACGCGCCGGAGGTCATCACCACCGAGGAGCACCCCGTCATGGCGCTGCGCCGCAAGAAAAATTCCACCTTCGTCGTCGGCATGGACATCGTCCGCCGCAAGGAGGCGCAGGCGTTTGTCTCCGCCGGTTCGACGGGCGCGCTGATGGCGGGTGCGATGTTCAAAATCGGCCGCATCAAGGGCATTGACCGCCCCGCGCTGGCGACGCTTCTGCCCGTGCCGGGTCGCCCGATGCTGCTGGTGGACGCGGGCGCGAACACGGATTGCCAGACGAAGTGGATTGTGCAATTCGCGATGATGGGCAGCGCCTACATGCGCCGCGTGATGAACGTGAGCGACCCGGAGGTCGGTCTGCTGAACATCGGCGTGGAGGCGGCTAAGGGCAACGAGCAGGCGCAGGCGGCCTACGCGCTGATGGAAAAGCCGCAGCCGTTCCATTTTATCGGCAACGTCGAGGCGCGCGACGCGCTGGCGGGCAAGGCGGACGTCGTCGCGGCGGACGGCTTCGTCGGCAACGTGCTGCTCAAGAACACCGAGGGCGTGATTGCCATGATCTTCGGCCTGATTAAGGGCGGCCTGATGGATTCGATCAAGGGCAAGCTGGCCGCGCTGCTGGCGAAGGACACGTTCCGCGGGATCAAGCGCAGCTTTGATTCCACCGAAATCGGCGGCGCGCCGCTGCTGGGCGTGGAGGGCGCGGTCATCAAAGCGCACGGCAACTCCAACGCGCGCGCGATCTTCTGCGCGATCCGTCAGGCCAAGAGCATGGTGGACGGCGGCGTGGTGGACGTCATCCGCGACGAGGTGGCCAAGCTCTCCGTCGGGGAGGAACAGGCGTAATCGGTCTGAAACCCGAAACGGGTTTGGAATAAACGGAAAATTGAAAAAGAACAATGGTGAAAGAACAAGGAGGAAAACGTATGGTATACGATCAGCTTAAAACCATGATCGCCGATCAGCTCGGCGTGAGCGAAGACGAAGTGAAGCCGGAAACCCGCCTCAAGGAAGATCTCAAGGCGGACAGCGCGACCGTGATGATGCTCGTGATGGATATCGAAAACGAGTTTGACATCGAAATTGAGGACGACGCGATTGAAAAGGTCAAGACCGTCGCCGATTTGGTCAAGTACATCGAAGACAAGCAGTAAACCGAGGATAAGCAGCAATCCGAAGAAAAGCAACAATAGGAAGCGGACGCGCCGCCTGCGCGGCGCGCCCTTCCCGTGTATTTCATTTCGCGCGGCCTTTCGCGCGAAGCGAAATGGACGGGGCGACGCATAAGCGAGGAAAATATGAATTATCAAACGCTGGAGCGGACGATCGGCCATTCCTTTGCCGATATCGCCCTGCTCGATCTGGCGATGACCCATCCGTCCTATGCGCTTCAGCATAAGTGTCAGGATAATCAGCGCCTTGAGTTTTTGGGCGACGCGGTGCTGGAAATCTGCGTCAGCCGCGTGCTGTATCACAAATACCCCAAGCTGCGCGAGGGGCAGTTGACCCGCAAGCGCGCCGCGCTGGTCTGCGAGGCGAATCTGGCCAGAGCCGCGACGCGGCTGGGGCTGGGCAGCTACCTCAAGCTCGACCGGGGCGAGGAGGTCGTCGGCGGGCGCGAAAACCCGTCCATCCTCGCCGATACGATGGAGGCGGTGATCGCCGCCGTCTATCTGGACGCGGGCATGGAGGAGGCCGCCAGGCTGGTCGATCTGGCGATGGACGGCTATGAAACCAGCGAAAAGAACGACCGCGACGCCAAGAGCGCCTTGCAGGAGTATTTGCAGGCGCTCGGCGAGGAAACCCCGACCTACGAGATCATCGGGCAGGACGGCCCGCCGCATGCTCGCGTGTTCACCGCCAGGGTGCTCCGCGCGGACGGCAGCGAGCTGGGCACGGGCGTGGGCGCGCGCAAGCAGCGCGCCGAGGAAGCCGCCGCGCAGATGGCGCTGCAAAAGCTGAACAAGGCACAATGACGCCCGCATGCGGGTCAACGGAAAGGAGTCGCACAGGTGCGGCTAAAGAGACTGGAAATATACGGCTTTAAGTCGTTTGCGGATCGCACGGTCGTGGTCTTTGACGAGGGCATCACCGGCATTGTCGGCCCGAACGGCAGCGGCAAATCCAACTTATCCGACGCGGTGCGCTGGGTGCTCGGCGAGCAGAGCGCCAAGGCGCTGCGCGGCGGCAAGATGGAGGACGTCATCTTCAACGGCACGCAGAAGCGCAAGCGCATGGGCTATTGCGAGGTTTCCCTCGTCTTTGAAAACGAGGATCACGCGCTGAGCGTGGATTACACCGAGGTGATGATTACCCGGCGCGTGTATCGCAGCGGCGAGGGCGAATACTACATCAACAAATCCGCGTGCAGGCTCAAGGATATCGTCGAGCTTTTCCGCGATACGGGCGTGGGCAAGGAGGGCTATTCGATCATCGGGCAGGGCCGAATCGACGAAATCCTCTCCCAAAAGAGCGAGGACAGGCGCGGCGTCTTTGAAGAGGCGGCGGGCATTGTCAAATACCGCACGCGCAAGGAGGAGAGCGAAAAGCGCCTTTCCAACATGCGCGACAACCTCTCCCGCGTGGAGGATATCATCGCCGAGCTGGAAAGCCAGCTTGAGCCGCTGGAAAAGGCCAGCGAAACCGCGCGGCGCTACCTGAATCTGCGCGACGAGCTGCGCGTTTTGGAATGTTCCGCGTTCGTTCTGCGCAGCGACAGGGCGAAGGAACGAATCGCCGAGGCTGAGCAGCTTCTGACCGGCCTGAAGGAGGCCATCGCCAGCGAGGAAAAGCGCGCCGACGCGCTGAGCGAGCAGCGCGAAAAGGCCAACGAGGGCGCGCAGAAGCTCGAAAACGAGGTGACCGCCGCCCACGACGCGGTGCTGGAGCTGACCCGCGAGACGGAGGCGCGCGAGGGCGAATTGGGCGTTCTGCGCGCGGAAATCAACCGCATGGAAAAGGACGTGCTCGCCCTCGGTCAGGAAGAGGACGTGAAGCGCGCCCGGAGCGCCGCGCTCGACGAGGAAATTGCGAAAAACGAGCGGGACGCGCTCGCCAACCGCACGAAGATCATCGGCCTGACGCGCGAACTTGGCCAGAAGGAAGAGGCCCTGCAAAACGCGCAGGAGGAAGCGCGGCAGGCGGAGGAAAAGCTGGAGGCGCACAAGAGCGCCATCATCGACGCGATGAACCGCCTGAGCGACGTGCGCACCAGCGAGGCGCGGCTCTCCACCATGCGCAAAGAGCTGGAGCGCCGAGGCGAGGAAGCCGACGCGCAGAAGGAAGAGCTCGAACAGGCGGCTGAACGCATGGACGAGCAGCTCGCGCAGGCGGCGCAGGAGCTGGAGCAGGCCAAGCGCGGCGAGGCCGAAAAGGTTGAAGCCGAACAGAAGATCGAACAGGAATCGCAGGAGACGGCGCAGAAGATCGCCGTCGTCCAGCAGGCGCTCGGCGACGCGAACGGCCAGAAGCAGGCCGCGTCCAGCCGGCTGCGCGTGCTGCGCGAAATGGAGCGCGACTACGCGGGCTATCAGCAGGCGGTCAAGCAGGTTCTGCTGCACGCGCGCGGGAACGCGGGCGTTCGCGGCGTGGTGGCGACGCTGATGCGCGTGCCCAAGCGGCTTGAGCGCGCGACGGAGGCCGTGCTGGGCGGCGCGCTGCAAAACGTCGTCACGACGGACGAATACATCGCCAGAGACATGATCGCGTATCTGCGCCAGAACAAGCTGGGGCGCGCGACCTTCCTGCCGATGACGACCATCAGCGGCCGGACGCTCAGCCCGCAGGAGCGGCAGGTGCTGACCATGCCGGGCTGCGTGGGCGTGGCCAGCGAGCTGATCGGGTTTGACGAGCAATACCGCGGCATCGTGGAAAACCTGCTCGGCCGAACCGTCATCGCGGAAAACCTCGACGCGGGCATTGAAATCATGCGCCGGGGGCGGCATGCGTTCCGGCTGGTGACGCTGGAGGGCGACGTCATGCACTCTGGCGGCTCGATGACGGGCGGTTCGAGCGCTTCCCGCATGACCAGCCTGCTCTCCCGCGAACGCGAGATCAAGGAGCACGAGAAGCTGCTGGCCGAGCTGGAGGAAAAGATCGCCGATTACGGCCGCCGCATCGAGCGGGGCGAGGCCATCCGTCAGGAGATCAAGCAGCGCCGCGCGCAGGCGTTTGAGGCGATTCGCCAGGCGCAGATCGACGTTTCCGTCGCGCAGGAGCGCGTTCGCACGTTGACCGCGCAGCGCGAGGAGCACCGCGCCCAGCAGGATCGGTGCGCGCTGTTGCGGACGCAGATCGCGCAGAATCTCGCGCAGATCGACAGCCAGCTGGCGGGCGCGCGCGATACGCAGGCGGGTGAACAGAAGACCAACGAGGAAATGAACAGGCAGACGGCCGCGCTCAGCGACGCGCTGTATGAAAAGCGCGAGGCGCTGGACGCCCTGCGCGAGGCGGCGCAGAACCTGCGCGTGACGCTGGCGGCCTGCGAACGCGACGCGAACGCGCTCAATCAGGACGGTGCGCGCATGCGCCGGGAGCAGAGCGCCGTCGGCGTTCAGATCGGCGAGGCGCACGAAAACCGCGAGGCGCTGACTCTGCGCCATCAGCAGAGCATGCAGCAGCTCGCGCGCGACGCCGCCGAGCAGCAGACCTGCGCCGGACGGCTTGAGGCGGCTCAGCAGAATTTGGCGGCGCGGCAGAACGCGCGCAACGAGGAGCAGGAGACGATCCGCCGGTTGACGCAGGAAATCGACAGCCTGCGCGAGACGCTGGCCATGGATATGGACAAGTGCCACAAGGCCGAGCTGGTGCTCGGGCGCACCCAGAGCGAGCTGGAGCAGATGCAGCAGCGGATATGGGACGATTACGAGCTGACTTACGCGGGCGCGAAGGAATACCTCGTCGAGCCGTTTGACATGGCGGGGAGCGACAAGCGCGCGGGCGACATCCGCCGGGAGATTCGCGCCATGGGGCCGGTCAACGTCACGGCGATGGAGGATTACCGCGCCTGCCGCGAGCGCTACGACGATCTGGCCGGTCAGCGCGATGATCTGGTGAAGGCGCAGGACGACCTGCTGGGCATCATCGAATCGCTGCAAAGGCAGATGGAAAAGCAGTTTTTGGAAAACTTCCGGCTGCTTCAGCAATACCTGAGCGAAACCTTCGTCAAGCTCTTCGGCGGCGGCAAGGCCGAACTGCGGCTGATGGATGAAAAGGACGTGCTCGGCTGTGGCATTGAGATCGTCGCCCAGCCGCCGGGAAAGAAGCTGCAAATGCTTTCGCTGCTCTCCGGCGGCGAGCGCGCGCTGACGGCGATTGCGATTCTGTTCGCGATGCTGCGGCTCAAGCCGACGCCGTTCTGCTTCCTCGACGAGATCGAGGCGGCGCTGGACGACGGCAACATCTCCACCTTCGCGGATTATCTGCGCGATTTTTCAAAGGACACGCAGTTCGTCGTCGTCACCCACAGAAAGGGCACGATGGAGCGCTGCGACGGCCTTTACGGCGTGGCGATGGAAGAGAAGGGCGTTTCCAAGATGCTCAGCGTCGAGCTGAAGGACGTGAGCGCAGAGGCGATGGAATAAAAAGCGCCTCAAAAGGACGACAAAGAAAGGGTCTTGAAACATGGGATTCTTCGGATTTGGCAAAAAGAAAGAGAAAGAGCAGCAGCCCGCTCAGGCGGAAGAAACCCGGCTTGAGGCGCAGGCCGAGGAGACGAGCGGGGCGGAAAACGCGCAGCCCCCGGCGGACGGCGCGAAGCAGGCCGCGCAGGATGAAAAGAAGCAGGGGCTTTTCAGCCGCCTGTGGCAGGGTCTCTCCAAGACGCGCGGGAACGTGGCCGGCCGCGTGGACGAGCTGATCGAGGCGACGGAAACGATTGACGAGGATTTCTACGAGGATCTGGTGGATATCCTGATTATGAGCGACATGGGCGTGCGCACCAGCGACAAGGTGATTCAGGAGCTCAAAACGCGCGTGGCGCGCGAGCGGATCACCGACGCGAAGAAGGCGCGCGAAATCCTCAAGGATATCCTCAAGGAGATCATGGGCATGCCGCGCAAGCCGCTCAAATGGCCGATGGTGATGCTGGTCGTCGGTGTGAACGGCGTGGGCAAGACGACGACCATCGGCAAGCTGGCGATGCGCTTCAAGGATGCGCGCCACAGCGTCGTGCTGGCGGCGGCGGATACGTTCCGCGCGGCGGCGGGCGATCAGCTCCAAATCTGGGCGGATCGCGCGCAGGTGCCGATTGTGCGCCACGCGGAGGGCGCCGACCCGGCGGCGGTGGTGTTCGACGGCGTTCAGAAGGCGAAGGCCAGCGAGGCCGACCTGCTGATCGTCGATACGGCCGGCCGCCTGCACAACAAGAAGAACCTGATGGAGGAGCTGCGCAAGATCTCCCGCGTCATCACCCGCGAATACGAGGCGGCCGAGGTGCGCACGCTGCTGGTGATCGACGCGACGACCGGCCAGAACGGCTTGCAGCAGGCGCGCGAGTTTTCCGAGGTGGCGGACGTCTCCGGCATCGTGCTGACCAAGCTGGACGGCACGGCCAAGGGCGGCATCGCCGTTGCGATCATGGATGAGCTGAAGCTTCCGGTGCTCTACATCGGCGTGGGCGAGGGCATCGAGGATTTGCAGGCGTTTGACGCGAATGCGTTTGTGGACGCGATTTTCTAAATTTGAATCGGACGGATAAACAGGGAGGCGCCGCCATGCGGATTCTCAAACGGATGCTGGATTTCATTGCCTCGCGGATGCTCATGGTCACGGTGGCATGCGCGCTGCTGATTATCTCGTTTTATCTGGCGATGAATACGGCGAACATCTGGGTGCTGATCGACGACGGCTTGGACGCGCGCGCGAGCGTCGTGCTCATGGGCGAGGACGCGGGCAAGCTGACCAGCTATTTCAGGCCGGAATTCATCGCGCAGGACCCGGTTTTGCAGGTGGGCACGAGCGACACGTCGCCCTATCGGGATTATGAGATTCGCGGGTACGACCATCGGGTGAAGATGGTTTCCGTCTGGTCGTGGCCGTGGGAGAACGTGGCGCGCGCCGAGGTGGTCGAAAGCATACCGGCCATTGACGGCACGATTCGCTCCGCCAAGCGGGAGGCGGCGCTGGCCGAGGGCGGCGAGGAGCGGCTTTCCCCGCCCGCGTGGACGACGACGCGCTACCGCGTGACGCTGGTGCGCACGGCGGGGCGGTGGCTGATTTCCAACCTACAGTCGATTGCGGAGTAACATGAACTTTGATTTTCTTAACAGGGGCGCGATGCTCGCCCCGATGGCGGGTGTGACGGATATGCCCTTCCGCGTGCTCTGCCATGAAATGGGCTGCCCGATGGCGGTCAGCGAAATGGTCAGCGCGAAGGGCTATCTGCTTGCGCCGAAGGATAACCGCGCGACGCGCGAGCTGCTGAGCGTGGACGAGCGCGAACGCGGCGCGGCGGCCTTGCAGCTTTTCGGCCACGAGCCGGAAATCATGGCGCGCGCGGCGGAGGAATTGACGCGCGGCGGGCGCTATGCGCTGCTGGATATCAACATGGGCTGCCCCGTGCCCAAAATCGTCGGCAACGGCGAGGGCAGCGCGCTGATGAAGGAGCCGGTGTGCGCGGCGGAAATCGTTGCGGCGGTCGCGAAGGCTTCACATGTGCCGGTGACGGTCAAGATGCGGCTGGGGTTTGAAGCGGGGAGCGAAACCTATCTGCTGCTGGGGCAGTTGGCGCAGGAGAGCGGCGCGCAGATGATTACGCTGCACGCGCGCACGAGAAGCCAGTTTTACGAAGGCCGCGCCGATTGGAGCGCCATCGGGAAGCTCAAGCGGCGCGTGTCCATCCCCGTGGTCGGCAACGGCGACGTGACCTGCTGGCAGGACGCGCTGCGGATGCGCGAGGAGACGGGCTGCGACGGCGTGGCGGTCGGCCGCGCGGCGCAGGGCAACCCGTGGATTTTTCGGCAGATTGCCGATGTGATGGCCGGGAAGGCTGCTGTCGAGCCGACGAACGAGGAGAAGTTTGACGTGCTCAGGCGGCATTTGCACGCGCTGGCGCAGCTCAAGGGCGAGGCGGTCGCCGTGCGCGAGATGCGGCGGCACATTGTCTGCTATGTGCGCGGGATGCGCGACGCAGCGCGGCTTCGCGTCAGGGTCAACGCGATTACGGATATCGGCGAAATGGAATCTGCGCTTCGAGCCTTTATGCTGGAGGGCAGGGTATAATACTAATTCTTGTTAAAATGGCTTAATCCGCGCACCATCTTTTTCGCTCTGACTTTGCCTCGTTCCGTTCAACGTACCTCCAGTACGCCTCACTTCACTTGGCTTCGTCAGAACAAAAAATCTGATGCGCTCTGTTAAGCATTTTAACTGCGAATTAGTATAAATGCAAAAGCCCGGACGATCCAAACCGTCCGGGCTTTCGTTCAACTGGGATGAATGGTTCTTCTCCCCCGGAGGGGGAGAAGAACGCCTTTCATCAAGACAGGAAATGAGCAAATCTGGAATTTCGCACAAATTCCGATAGCGGGCGCGCCATGCGCGCCCCTACAACGTTGCAGAAAAGGCAAACCGCGCAAAAGCCCGGACGATTCAAACCGTCCGGGCTTTTGCTATGGAGAAAGGAATGAAGAAAAGGGCAGATCAGGCGGCGGTCTTCGGCGCATAACGCTTGCGTAGGCTGGTCTCCACCGACGCGATGAGCAGGATGACCGCAACCACCTCAAATAGGCCGATGACGACGGTGAACACATACAGGCTGACGACCGACTCGACCGGCGCGGCCTTGATGAGCAGCAGCGCGGCAATTCCCATCACGATGCCGCCAAGAATGTAGCGCTTGCTGCAAAGCTGCTGGGCGTAATCCCACGCATCCTGCGAGGCCATGGAAAGCTGGGTGCGGTAGCCGCGCCCGGCGCCGAGCGCCGCGCACTTTTTGCGGCGGAGCAGGCCGGCCTCCACGGTCAGATACGGCGCGATCATCAGCAAAAACAAACAGAGAATCCAAGTGGCAAACATGAGATCAATCTCCTTTATGCAACAAATCTGATGAATATATTATCCCGCGCGGCGTTAAAAACGTCAAGGGAGCACATTGTCAAGAAGCTGTAAAGAACATCAGACCATTGTTAATGCGCGTTTATAAAGAGAAATTAACGGATAAAAAGCAGGATTTTACCTCCATATAGCGTATATAGACATATCACAAAAAACCAACCCAACGCAGAAAGGATGATTTATACAATGTTTATGGATAAAATGGCGCCGGGTATCCTTCGCCTGAGCGTGATGGATAACGATATTGATTTGTTCGAGGGGCAGTATCCCGTGCCGCAGGGCGTGAGCTATAACACCTACCTGATCGAGGGTGACCAGCTCTGCCTGCTCGATACGGTGGATGCGCGCAAGCAGGAGGAATGGCTGGCCGGGCTCGACGAGGTTCTGGCCGGGCGCAAGCTGGATTATCTGGTGATTTCGCACATGGAGCCGGATCACGCCGGGTCGATTGCGGCGCTCTGCGCGCGTCAGCCGCAGTTGAAGCTGGTCGCCAACGCCAGAACGTTTGCGATTCTGGATCAGTTCAGCGGCGACGAACCGCTCGCGCAGGAGCGCGTCACGGTGGCGGACGGCGGCGCGCTGGCGCTCGGCAGCCATACGCTGCATTTCGTGCTTGCGCCGATGGTGCATTGGCCGGAGGTCATGGCCGTCTATGAGGACAGCCAGAAGGTGCTCTTTTCCGCGGACGGATTCGGCAATTTCGGCTCGCTGACCGATACCGACGCATGGGCGGGCGAGGCGCGGCGCTATTACGGCAACATCGTCGGCAAATACGGCGTGCAGGTGCAGGGGCTGCTGAAAAAGGCCGCTGCGCTGGATATCCGGACGATCTGCCCGCTGCACGGCCCGCAGCTCAGCGGCGAGGCGCTCGATCGCGCGCTGACGCTTTACGGCCTCTGGGCGGCGTGGAAGCCGGAGCAGAGCGGCGTGCTGGTGGCGTATGCGAGCTTCCACGGCCACACGGCCGAAGCGGCCAAACTGCTGGCCGAAAAGCTCCACGCGCAGGGCGAGACGGTCGAGGTGATCGACCTGAACCGCGTACACAAGAGCTACGCCGTCTCCGCCACGTTCAAATATGACCGCATGGCGCTGTGCGCGACGACGTATGACGGCGCGTATGCCCCGGCGATGGAGGCGTTCCTGTCCTCGCTCAAGCTCAAGGGCATGCAGGGGCGCAAGGTGGCGCTGGTGGAAAACGGCACATGGGCGCCGATGGCCGCCAAGCACATGCGCGCCGTGCTCGACACGATGAAGAACATGCAGACGCTCGAGCAGCAGGTGACGATCCGCTCGGCGATGAACGCGAAGAACCGCGAGGAGCTGGCGGAGCTGGCGCAGGCGCTGGCGCTGTGAGGGCGCGCGCCTTTTAATGCAGCGCCGCCGCGGCGATATTCAGCAGCGACGTAAACAGGCTCAGGCGCAAAAGGAGCGCGCGCAGGCTGCTTCGCCCGCGCCGCACGGCCGGCCAAAGCGCCAGCAGCGCCCCGATTACCGCGCCCGGAAGCAGCCAGAGCATCACGTCCGCATCCGGCAGAACCAGCCGCTGGCGGATCAGCAGCACGAGCAGCTTGCCGACCATGGCGAAGAGCGAAACTGTCAGCGCCGCGAACGCGCCTTCGTCCCCGTCCGCGCCGAACAGGAGAAAATAGAGCGTCAGCGTCAGCGGCTCCGCGCCGAAGGCGAGGAACGAGCCGAGCAGCCCGACAAGCAGCGCGACCGCGAAGCTCAGCAGCCGCGACAGGCGCATCGGCGCGACCGTGCGGCTCAGCGGGCCGAAATAGAGCGACGGCAGCGCAATCAGCGTGAACAGCAGCGCGTTTTGCAGCAGCATGGCGGATTCGCGCGTCATCATGGCGAAAAAGCGCGCGCTCGCCAAATCGCCCAGCACGCCGCCCAACACCGCGCCGACCGCCAGCAGCAGCAGCTCGTCCGGGTGCAGCGGAAGCGCGTGATTCAGCGCGAAAAACGCCGCGACCAGCGCCGCGCAGAGCGTCGCCATCGTACACAGCGCCGCGACGGAGGCGGGCGCGAGCGGCGAAACCGCATCCAGCAGGGGGCGGAGCAGCGTCGTCGCCCCGACGCCGGAGAGCAGGCCGAAAAACGCGCTGACGCCGCCTAAAATCAGATAAATCATAGGCGCAGCGCATCCAGCATGGCTGCGCTGCCGAGCGCGTCCTCGATGCGGAGCAGGCGGTTGTATTTGCAGACCCGCTCGCTTCGGCAGGGCGCGCCCGTTTTGATTTGCCCCGCGCCGAGCGCCACGGCGAGGTCGGCGATGGTCGTGTCCTCCGTTTCGCCCGAACGGTGGGAGATGATGGTGCGGTAGCCGCTCCTGTGCGCCAGCGAAAGCGCCTGCATGGTCTCCGTCAGCGTGCCGATCTGGTTCGGTTTGAGCAGAATCGCGTTCGCGCAGCCCATCAGAATGCCGCGCTGCAAACGTTCCTCGTTGGTCACGAAGAGATCGTCGCCGACGAGCTGGCAGCGGCTGCCCAATTCCCGCGTCAGCGCCTGCCACGCGGGCCAATCCTCCTCGCCCAGCGGGTCTTCGATGGAGCGGATGGGGTATTGGTCGCACAGGCCGCGCCAATGCTCGGTCAGCTCGTGCGCGGTGAAGCTGCGGCCGGATTTGGGCAGCACATAGCGCCCCTTCTGCGCCCATTCGCTGGCCGCCGCGTCCAGCGCGAGGACGATATCCGTGCCCGGCGCATAGCCCGCGCGGGAGACGGCCTCCAAAATCAGGTCGAGCGCCTGTTTTTCCTCGGCAATCTCCGGCGCAAAGCCGCCCTCGTCGCCCACGCCCGTGGAAAGCCCCTTCTTTTTGAGCAGCGCCGCCAGCGCGTGATAGGTTTCCGCGCCCATCCGCAGCGCCGAACGAAAATCTTTCGCGCCGACGGGCACGATCATAAATTCCTGCACGTCCAGCCCGTTTCCCGCGTGCGCGCCGCCGTTGAGAATGTTCATCATCGGCATGGGCGTCAGGTGCGCCTGCGCGCCGCCCAGGAAGCGGAACAGCGCCACGCCCTGCGCGCAGGCCGCCGCCTTGGCGCAGGCCATCGACACGGCCAGCGTCGCGTTCGCGCCGAGAACGGCCTTGTTTTTCGTTCCGTCCAGCGCGATCAGCGCCTGATCGACGGCGAACAGGTTGTCCGCGTCCATGCCGCGCAGGGCATTGTGGATGGCGCCGGAGATGTTTTTGCAGGCTTGCAGCACGCTTTTGCCGCCGTAAAGCTGCATATCGCCGTCGCGCAGTTCCAGCGCCTCGTATTTGCCGGTGGATGCGCCGCTGGGCGAGATGGCCGTGCAGGTCACGCCGCCGGATAGCTGCACCTCCGCTTCGACGGTCGGGTTTCCGCGCGAATCGAGCACCTGCCGCCCGATGACGCTGACGATTTCCGTTTTGCTCATTGAATGCCTCCCGATGCGCTTTTGCCTTAGCTTGAGCAAAGCGGGGAAGTTTATACGCTTTATCACGCATCCTTCGCCGAGAAATACTGAATTTGCTGCCGCCTGTGGCGGAAATCCGTCGATGAGACGAAAAAAGCGCCTGCCCGATGGAGCAAGCGCTTTTTGAGGGAGGAGAGCGGGAATCAGAATTTGAGGAACCAGGTGGAGATGTAGCCGGTCTTGCCGTTTACCTCAACCTTCGTCCAATCGGTCGTCTTTTCCAGCACCTTGACCGTCGTGCCGACCGGAACCGTGCCGATCACGTTCGCGGAGAGGCTCGCGCGGCTGCGGAAATTGACGTAGCTGCCGCCGTTGGCGTTGAACACGCGCGCCGTGCCGTTGTGCATGTCGGCCGTGACCTTCAGGTACTTGGCCATCATGTAGCCGGTCTTGCCGTCCACGCTGACCTTGTACCAGTCGCCCTGACGCGCCAGCAGCGTCACGGTCTTGCCGTTGCGATAGTAGCCCAGCGATTCGCTGCTCACGTTGGCCTCGCGGCGCAGGAAGAGCACCTGCGTGTCGCGCGGGTTGTTGACCACGGCCGTGCCGACAGCCGGAGAGACGGCGGAGGAACCGCCGCTGACGGCCTTGCCGGAGAGCCAGCGGCTCTGCATATAGCCGGTTCTGCCATCCACGCTGACCTTGCTCCATTCGCCGGTGGTGGCGAGCACGGTCACCTTCGTGCCGCGCGGATAAGAGCCGAGGATGTTGCCGTTCGGCTCGGCGCGCAGGTTCAGGCCGCGGCTGTTCGTCTTGACATACGCGGTGGAGTTGGTCGCGCCCTCGCGCCCCAGATACTTGGCATACATGTAGCCGCTCTGGCCGCCGACGTCCACGCTCGCCCAGTCGCCGTTGACGCCCTTGACGAGCACCTCGGAGCCCCAGCCGTATTTGCCCAGAATTTTGGAAGATGCGCTCTCCTCGGCGCGCAGGTTCAGCGTGCCGCAGGTGATGACGCGGGTTTCGTTTTCGGCGAAGGCCGCCAGCGGGGCGACCATGGCCATGCTCAGCATCGCGGCGCAAGCCGCTTTTTTCTTGCCGGTAAACATATAGGAATTCCTCCTTTGTCATTGCGAAGGCGCCCAAGCGGCCGCTCTTGATCGTCTTCTGCATATCTGACGAAGGAGGCTGTTCTTTTATTGCCGCATCATCGTTTCCAAGTTCTGGAAAAGGCCGGTGGGGAAAAGCAAAAAAGCGAGCGCAGACAAGAAAAAACGCCGCGGGCGAGCCTGCGGCGCAAGGAAGGTGGAAGATATTCACAGCGGCGCGATATCGGCGCTGAAATCGGGCGGGCAGGCGATGATAAGCGGCCTGCCCGTGACGGGATGGGTCAGCGAAAGCCTGACCGCGCTGAGCTGATGATACGGCGCGCGGTATTTTGCGGCCAGCCGGGCAGATTCCGCCGTGCAGTAGCGCGTGTCGCCGAGCATCGGGTGGCCGATATGCGCCGCATGAACGCGGAGCTGATGCGTCCGCCCGGTGACGGGGAAAAAGCGGACGAGCGACACGTCGCCGCAAATATGCTCGACCCGGTAGCGCGTCACGGCGCGCTGGCCGCCGGGCAGAACCGCGCGGGTGAAGCTGTCGGGGGCGATGCGGTCGATCGGCGCGTCGATCACGCCCTCCGGGGCGGCGGGAACGCCGCAGACCCACGCGAGATATTCCTTGCGGAAAGCGTCTGTCTGCATCTGCCGCTGAATGTGCGCCTGCGCGTAGGGCAGCTTGGCGAAAAGCACGATGCCCGTTGTCTCCGCGTCGAGCCGGTGAACGGGGTGCGCGCCGCTGTGCAGATAGCTTTGTACGCGCCCCTCGAGCGTGTCCGCGCCGCGCGGGGCGGAGGGAGAGGGGTGAACCTGCAGGGGCGCGGGTTTGCGCACGGCCAGCAGCGCGTCGTCCTCGTAGAGAACGGCGACGTCGCCGGACGCGGAGAAATCCCCCGGCCTGTCGTATTCCGCCAGCGGGACGTGGATCGTTCTGCCCGCGCCGACGCGCTGGTTGGCGAAAAACGGCGCGCCATCCACCGTCAAGCCCAGCCGCTTGGCCTCCCGCGCCTCCCTGGCGGAAAGCGAGAGCGGCCCGCGCAGAAGCTGATCGAGGGTCAGCGCGCCGTCGGATTCGGTTGTGATGTACGAAAGGAACATTACAGAACCTTGCTCAGGAAATCCTGCGTGCGCGGGTTCTGCGGGTGGTCGAACACCTGATGCGGGTCGCCCTGCTCCATGATGACGCCCTCATCCATGAACAGCACGCGGTTGCAGACCTCGCGCGCAAAGCCCATCTCGTGGGTGACGATCACGCAGGTCATGTTGTTCTTCGCCAGCGACTTGATGACCTCGAGCACCTCGCCGACCATCTCCGGGTCGAGGGCGCTGGTCGGCTCGTCAAAGAGCATGACCTCCGGCTCCATCGCCAGCGCGCGCACGATGGCAAGGCGCTGCTTCTGGCCGCCGGAGAGGCGGGAGGGCTTGTTGTCGCGCTTATCGGAGAGGCCGACGCGCGCCAGCAGCGATTCCGCCTTGACCACGGCCTCGTCCTTGCTCATTTTGCCGAGCAGGACGGGCGCGAGGGTGATGTTGTCGATGACGGACATATGCGGGAAGATGTTGAAATGCTGGAAGACCATGCCCATCTTCTGGCGGTGCTTGTCGATGTTGACGCTCTTATCCGCGATATCCACGCCGTCAAACCAGATGTGGCCGCTGGTCGGCTCCTCGAGCCGGTTGAGGCAGCGCAGGAAGGTCGATTTGCCGGAGCCGGACGGGCCGATCAGGGAGACGACCTCGCCCTTGTGGATGGTTTCGGTAATGCCGTTTAAGACGTTGAGGCCGCCGAAGCTCTTGTGCAGATCCTCCACGCGGATCAGCTCGGGCGCGTTTTCAAACGAATCAATCATCGTTCTTCAGCCTCCTTTCAAGGACGGTAATCAGCTTGCTCATGGAGAAGGTCACGACGAAATAGATGACGCCGATGATGACCAGCGGCTCGATGACCAGATAGGTCTTGCCGGAGATCGTCTGATACTGGGTCATCAGGTCGCCGACGTAGAAGGTCGAGGCCAGCGACGTTTCCTTCGTCACCGCGACGAACTCGTTGCACATGGCCGGAAGCACGTTTTTGAACGCCTGCGGCAGGATGATGCGCATCATGGTCTGGCGGGCGGAGAGACCCAGCGAACGCGCCGCCTCGGTCTGGCCGCGGTCGATGGATTGGATGCCCGAACGGAAGACCTCGGACATATACGCGCCGGAGTTGATGACCAGCGCGATGGTGATGCAGGCGAATTTGGAGAGCTTGAGCGCCGGGAGAATATCCGGCAGCAGGAAATAGAAGAAATAGAGCTGGAGCAGCAGCGGCGTGTCGCGGATGACCTCGGTGTAGACCGTCGCGACGGCGCGAAGCACTTTCGATTTGCCAAGACGCAGGATGGCGACCAGCGCGCCGATGACGCAGCCGATGGATACGGAGATCAGCGCCAGCAGCAGTGTCGTGCCAAGGCCGTTCAGAAAGTTGACGCCGTATTTTTGCAGCAGCTTCATGATGTTCTGAGCCAGCAAGGGAATCCCTCCTTCTTATGGTAACGATGGATGAACGATGTGAAAACGGATCAGAGCGTTTCGACGCGCCGCATGGCGTCAAACACCATGTCCTGCGTGACGGGGTAGGGGATATGCGCCATATCCGGCCCGGTGGTGGCCTCAATCAGCGCGTCGTGCAGCGCGGTCTTTTCCAGCGGCACGCGCATTTGGGCGAGCGTCACCGGCGTGCCCAGCGAAACGAGGAAGGCGCGAAGCTCGCGCGCCTTGTCGAGCTGACCGTCCACCGCGAGCTGAACCAGCGCGCCGTAGGCCACCAGATCGCCGTGCAGATATTCCCGCTCGACGTGCTCGAAGTGCTGAAGGCCGTAGCAGACCGCGTGCGCCAGCGCGCAGTTGTAGTTGTCGTCCGCCATCAGCGAGACAAGCCCCGCCGAGAGGATGACGCTCCGGGCGCACATTTCCATGGCCGGGCTGGCCTCGTGTCGCTCCACCTCGCTGAGCGCCTGACGACCGAACCGGATGATCGGGTCGTAGCAGGTGCTCGACAGGCTCACGCCGATGGCCGACATGTGATCCAGCGCCCCGCCCAGCTCGTCGCCGCGGGCGCTGAACGTCGATTCGAGGTATTTGGCCAGCGTGTCGCCCAGCCCCGCGCGGAAGAACCGCGCCGGGGCGTTGGCCGCGAGGGTCAGATCGACCAGCGTGAGCGCGGGCGGCGCATCGTAAAAGAGAAAGCGGTCAAACGGCCCGTCCTCGCGGTAGACGACGGAGAGCGCGGTGATCGGCGCGCAGTTGGAAACCAGCGTGGGCAGGCTGACCAGCGGAATCCCAAGCTGATGCGCGACGCCCTTCGCGGTATCAATGGCCTTGCCGCCGCCCATGCCGACCAGAAAATCCGGCTGCATCGGCGCGATTTCGGCGCTGAGCCTGTCCATGGCGGCCTGCGTGCACGCGCCGCCGAAGGGGAGCGCGCAGAGCATCTGCATGGCGCTGGATTCAAGCCCCGCCTTGAGCGCGGGTAGCCCCTTTTCCATCGCGGTGCGGCCGCCGACGAGGGCGAAACGCGCGCCGAGATTCCCGCAAAGCTCGGGAAAACGCTTGTATACGCCGCGGCCGAAACAGAAGCGCGGCAGGGTGACGACGTCCGTGAGATACATATTACACCAGCTTCGGCAGTTTTGCCAGGCGCTCCAGCGCCTCGTTCAGGGTTTCCTCGCTGCGGGCGAAGTGCAGGCGGATCAGGTGGTTGACCGGCTCGCGGAAGAAGCTGGAGCCCGGAACGGCCGCCACGCCGATGGTGCGGATCATCCATTCGCAGAACTCCATGTCGCTCTTGCCGTGGAAGCGCATGCCCGGCTTCTGGAAATCGCTGATATCGACCATCACGAAATAGCTGCCCTGCGGCACGGTGTGCTTGAGGCCGATGCGATCCAGCCCATCGAGGAACACCTGACGCTTGCGGGTATACAGCTCGGTTAGCCCGTCGTAATAGCTCTGCGGGAAGTTCAGGCCGACGACCGCCGCCTCCTGAAGCGGAGCCGCCGCGCCGACGGTCAGAAAGTCATGTACCTTTTTCGCGCCCTCGATCACGTTTTCCGGCCCGATGAGGTAGCCGAGGCGCCAGCCGGTGATCGAGTACGTCTTGGAAAGGGAGGAGCAGCAGATCACGCGGTCGGCGATCTCCGGCAGAGAACCTGCGTATACATGATGATACGGCGCGAAGACGATGTGCTCGTATACCTCGTCGGTAATCATGTATGCGTCATACTGATTGCACAGGCCGCCGATGAACAGCAGCTCGTCCTTAGTGAAGACCTTGCCGCACGGGTTCGACGGGTTGCAGACGATGATTGCCTTGGGGTGCTGGCGGAATGCGTCTTCCAGCACGTTGCGGTCAAAGTCGAACGTCGGGGGGACAAGCGGCACGAAGATCGGGTCTGCGCCGGAGAGAATCGCGTCCGCGCCGTAGTTTTCATAGAAGGGGGAGAACACGATCACCTTGTCGCCGGGGTTGCAGACGGTCATCATGGCGCTCATCATGGCCTCCGTGCCGCCGCAGGTGACGAGAATCTCGGTATCCGGGTTGATTTCGCGGCCATATGCGCGCCCCTGCTTGCGGGCGAGCGCCTCACGGAAGTTCTCCGCGCCGAAGGTTACGGAATACTGATGCGGGCCCTCGTCCGCCACCTCGCGCAGACGGTCGGTGATCGCCTTGGGCGGCGGAAAATCCGGGAAACCCTGAGAAAGATTGATGGCATCCACTTCGTCGCTGATGCGGGTCATGCGGCGGATGACGGAATCGGTAAACGTCTGAACGCGGCGGCTCAGCTCTGGCATAAATATTCACACCTTTCTATTTGAGGCAGACTTGCATATTCTTGCGCGAACGCAATGGCCATATTCTAGCACAATAAATGAAAATAAACAACCGGTAAACCGAAATTTCTTGGCGGGCGGCGAGATTTTTTTCAAACTGACCGAAAAATAAAGTATTTTTATGCAGAATATACACTTGACATATGCATAAACTCGTCGTAGAATAACATCATCGTTTTCGCGGGAAGCTCCCGCAGAAGAAAACGCCATAAGAAAAAGGAGGAAATCCGATTATGAAAAAGATTCTTGCGTTCGCTCTTGCCTTGGCGATGATCCTCACCTGCTCCCTCGCGCTGGCCGACCGTCTGGATGACATCAAGGCCGCCGGCAAGCTGACCGTTGCGACCAGCCCGGATTGGCCGCCGTATGAGTACATCGACGACGACGGCAACATCGTCGGCACCGATATCCTCATGTGCCAGTGGATGGCTGAACAGCTTGGCGTTGAGCTGGAGGTTCAGCCGATGGCGTTTGACGCCTGTCTCGCGGCTGTCGGCCAGGGCGACGTGGACATGATGGTGGCTGGCCTGACCTATGACGAGGCGCGTCTCAACCGCATGGAGCTGACCGGCATCTATTGGAACGAGGGCGATCAGGGTCTGCTCGTCAAGAAGGGCACGGGCGCTTCCTACAACTCCGCCGAGTCCTTCGCGGGCAAGAATGTCGCCGCGCAGAACGGCACCAACCAGCAGATCATGGTTGAGGAGCAGCTTCCGGATGCGAACCTCGAATTGGTCACCAAGATTCCGGACGGCGTGAACATGGTCAAGAATGGCCGCGTGGATGCGCTGGCCGTGCCGAAGACCGTTTACGACAGCGTGCTCGCCGAGAACGACGACCTTGAGATTGCGAATTTCGCGTTTGACTTCGAGGGCGGCAACTACATCGCCAGCGTCAAGGGCGAGGATACGCTCACCGCGAAGATTCAGGAAATGATCGACACCATCAACGCCGAAGGTCTCTACCAGCAGTGGGTGGACGAGATCCAGAAGTAATTTCAAAGCAGCATGAATAGTGAAAGCCGTCGGGTTCGCGCCCGACGGCTTTTTGAGATGATGACATTACATCCAAATCGGATTGGACCATGCGGTACGACCTTCGTGGTCGATACATTCCACACGCACATAGGTTTCGGCGCCTTTAAGGGGGTAATCCAGCTCGGTGAGCGGTTTATCGAGTGCATAGACGGCCTTGCCGCGCGGGGGATAGGTGATAATGTGGATTTCCTCACAGGGGGTACATTCGATGTGCAGGTGGTCGTCCTCTACATAGCATTCGCTGAATGCGGGACCTTGCGAGGCGTAAAAATCGCCCGCACATAGAGCGCGTAAAATGGCTTCTCGCGTGAGCGCCTCGGCGCGAACCATCACCCAGCCGAAAAAACGATCGCTTTTAGCGGTTTTTCCGTGGGTGTCGTCGCAGGCAATGCCGGTCACATGCCGTCCTTCGCGCAGGAGCATATCCCAATAGACCTCGGCATGGCCTGCATGACAAAGACGTTCAGTGCCGGTGTTAAAAATTTCGATGGCGTTGAATCCTTGAAGCGCGCGTAGTTCTTCCGGCTCCATGCGTGACCAGATAGGATGCGCGATTTCAACAAACACATTTTCGCTGCGCATCTGATCAATGAGCTGCTGTTGACTCATCACATCCGGATTGCCGCGTGGTCGGGTGATGACTGAACCGTCCGGCGTGTCGGACGGAAACAGGCCGACCACGTGCAGACATTTGGTTGTACCATAGGGGATATCGCGTTCCCAACCGGGAATCATCAGAAAATCATCGCTGTTGAATTGCACGTGGGTTTTCATAATGTTGTGGTCGGTTAACGCCAGAAAATCATAGCCTTGAGCACGATAATCCGCAGCCTGTTGTTCAGGGGAAAGCATGCCGTCGGAAACGGTGGTATGGCTGTGTATGTTTCCTTTATACCATGTTCCCTTTTCGGGAAAAGCCGAACGTTTAATATCGGGTCACCTGCTTTCTGGTGTGGATTTCACATTTCTCAGCGTTCCGTCAGGCGGCTGCTTTTTTGAAAAAGTATTCAGAAGCCAGCGCGGCACCACCGATTACAAAACCGATTGCGCTCCACAGATAGCTTGGCACAACCAGCAGCACGCCGCCGATCAGCAGCAATCCGCGCAGCGGAAGCGGAACAGGCTTGCGAATATAGCCGACGAGCGAAATGTCAATAAAGACAACGCCGATTATTCCCGTCAGGAGTGCGATGATGATTTCCGCCAGCGCGCCATCCAGAATCAACGCGGGATTGTAGCAGAACGTGAAGGGGATGATAAAGGCCGGGAGCGCAATCATGCAGCTAATAACGCCGACGCGGAACCAGCGTGCTTTAGCGAGACCGCTGGCCATGAATACGGCGACGCAGACGGGCGGCGTAATGGCGGACAGGCAGGCATAATACATCACGAACAGGTGCGCAACCAGCGGGGACAAGCCGAGGGTAATCAGCGGCGGCGCGAGCACGGCGGCGCCGAGCACATAGGCGGCAGTCGTCGGCAGACCCATGCCCAGAATGATACAGACGAGCATGGAACATAGGAGACACAGGAACATATTGCCTTGGCCGATAGAAACGATGACGTCGGAAAGCTTCACGCCGAAACCCGTCAGGTTAATCAGGGAAACCGTGATTTGCGAACCGGCCAGAATGCCGCACATATCAATAATGCTGTTGGTGCCGTTGATGACGGTGTTGTAGCAAACCTTTCCGGTATCTTTGGCAACAGCCTTCACGTCGCCCTTGGTGGAAACGATGAAGCGCACCACATACATCGCCAGCGCGCCGATGGTAGCGTAGAAAGCGCCGATCAGCACCGTGTAGCCCGCGAGCAGGAAGCCGATAAAGATGACCAGCGGGACGAGAATGATGAGGTAATCGCCGACCTTGATGGTGGGTTTCTCATTCGATCCCTTGATTCCGTCGCGAACAGAAACCAGATGGATGGAAAGGAATGTGCTCAGATAGTACAGCAGCGCCGGCACAATCGCGGCTTTGGCAATCTGAATGTAGTTTACGCCGATGAGCTGCGCCATGATAAACGCGGCTGCGCCCATGATCGGCGGCATGATTTGACCGCCTGTGGACGAAACTGCTTCGACGGTGGCCGCCCATTCGTTGGTATATCCGGCTTTTTTCATGGATGGGATGGTAAATACACCGGTGGCGACGACGTTGCCGATGGCGCTTCCGGAGATCATGCCAAACAGGGAAGAAGCGACGACGGATACCTTGCCTGAGCCGCCGGTAAACCGGCCGGTGAAGCGCTGACCCATCTTGATGAAGGTTTCTGCTCCGCCGGTTCCGGAAAGGATCGCGCCGAAAATGCCGAACATGGAGAGCATTGTGGCGGAAAGCCCCAACATCGTTCCCAAAATGCCGCGCGTGCTGTGATAAAAGTTCTGGAAAACCATGTTGAAGGTGAAGTTTTGATGTCCCCAAACGCCGGGGAACATTTCACCGTAGAAGGCGTAGATGAGGAAAGCAATGCCCAGAATTGGGAACGTCCAACCAACCGAGCGACGGCTGGCTTCTAAGATCAGAATCACCAGAATGACGGAGGCTGCTTTGTCAAACCAAGAGAGCCATTGGAGCGGGTCGTAAAGGATACGGCCGGAAATTGAGACCAGATAGACACAGGTTGCGCAGGAAAGACCGGCCAGAACCACGTCATACCATGGGACAAAATCCTGTACTTCGCCTTCTTTCAGCTTTCGGGCAGGTTTGAGAAGAAACAGCAGTGTCAGGACGAAGGAAAGATGGACGCCGCGCTGGATGATGTCCGAATAAGGACCTCGGCCTGTTGTGTAGAGTTGGAATGCAATCAAAGCGAAGGAAAGCACTTTGACGATGATTGCCCATCCGCCTTTCAACTTACGCATGGAGGAACCACCCTTTCAAATGTTGGTTTTGGAAGAAGAAAAGGGGACGCTGCGGCTAGGAGCAGCAGCGCCCCCTTCAGGGGGAAATGACGTATGAAGACGATTAAAATTTACTGAACGGGAACATACTCCGGCGGAATCAGGTTTTCAGGCACATCGTAGCCCTTTTCCACCAGATACTGGACGGTACCGGCCTGAAGCGGAGTCGCCGCGCCCTGAAGCGTCATCGCCAGCACGTCGTTATCTTTGCCAACGGGATAAGCGTTCTGCCAGAGCTCTTTGCCGTCTTCCCACATGGCCTTGATCATGCGGTAGCCGTCTTCCTGACTGAAGCTCAGATCACATTGAATGCCCTGATAGGCGGAGAGGCACTGCGCGTCATAGTCGATGCCCTCGTAAGAGCCGCCCTTGACGGTTGCGAATTTGATGGAGGGAATCGCTTCCAGAATCTTGGCCAGATCCTCGTCAGAGACGGAGAGAATCTTCACCGGACGGCTGGAATTGAGCTGCATCACATAGCTGTCGGGGGCGGGGCCGGTCTTTACAGCGCCGACGATCTGGCGATTGGCGTAAGCATCGGCGGCGTCGGCCTGACTGGCTTCGAAGTAGTTGGGATGGATGCCCAGAAGATCAAATGCCTGATGGATGACGAGGGAGGCCACAGTGCCCGTTCCACCCGGATTGAAGGACTTGCCTTCAAGATCATAGATGGAATCCACGCCGGCGTCGGCCGCTACGCAGATTTGAATCGGGCTCTGCTCGTAATACCACATGATGCGGAAATCCTCGAACGGATTTCCCTCGAACGTGGTGCCCGTGCCGGTATAGCTCTCATAGTCCGTGTTGGACATCGAATTCGCGATTTTCACTTCGCCGTTACGTAGGCGCTTGGTGTTATCGGAATTGCCGCCGGATTCGGAAACCGTGATATTGAAATCCGGGCAATAGGTGTTGATGACCTTGCCGATAGAGACGCAATACGGGAACAGACCCGAAGAAGAGGCGACGGCAGCCAGAGTCAGATACTGGGCGGCGCTCGCACACTGCACGGTGCCTGTTAAGATCAACATGGTAACGAGCAGCACGGCGGTCAGACGCTTGGTGAAACGCTTCATGGAACAAAACCCCTTTCTTTCTGTGTAACGAACCAAATGGGCGGATGTGACGCCGGGCGTATGTCCGTTTCCCCCTTTTTCAGACAAAACGCCTGAATCATCCACGCTATTCTATTTATATTTAACCATAAATGGTTGCCAAAAGTCCAATACCGATGTACAATAAACTTATAACTTCAACTTATGGAACATTGGAGGGCGTCCATGACATTCAAAACCATTGAGTATATGCTGGCGATTCTGGAAGAAGGCGGCTTCTCCCGCGCGGCGCAGCGCCTCTATATCAGCCAGCCCGCGCTGAGTCAGGCGATTCGGAAGGCAGAGGAAGAAATTGGAACGCCGCTGTTTGTGCGGGATACGCGGTCGATCCATCTGACGGCGGCCGGGGAACTGCTTGTGCGTGAAGGGCGAGAGCTCATCAAGCAGCGAGATGATTTGGTGCACCATCTTGCCGGTATGTCCAGCAGCCAACGCGAAACGATCCGTTTCGGCATATCGCCCTTTTATTCCAAATATTATCTGCCTGTGGTGCTTCCGTATTTTTCCGATAACTTCCCGGCCAGCCGCCTGAAAGTCACGGAAGAAATATCTGTGACGCTTGAGCAAATGGTGATTGATGGCGAGCTGGATTTGTGTTTCGTGCCGCTCGAACCGCAAAATCCGCGATTGAACTATGAAATCATCCATGTCGAGGAAATCCTGTTGGCCGTGCCTCCGCAGCATCTGCTTCATGCACATGCGACGGTTTCGACAGGAGCCACGCCATATATCGATCTGAGCCTGTTTGCGCAGGAACCGTTTATCGCGCTTAAACCGGTGCAGAAATTCAACAGCATGAACGAGCGATTGTGCAGCGCGGCGGGCTTTACGCCGCACGTCGTCTATGAGACGCTGAATTGGGATACGGTAAACATTCTGGCGGCAAACGGCATTGGCGTGGGCTTTGTGCCGGATATTCTGCGCGCCGCGTCGATGTATAACAGACGCCCTAAGTATTATCGCCTGATGGGGATGGACACATCGCGGGCTTACGCGGTGGCGTATAAGAAGGGGATGGAATTATCCTCGCTGGAGCGTCAGCTTGTGGAATTGTTTCGAACACACATTAAACGCCTTGTTGAGTGACAGGAATATAGATAAAAGGGATATATTCCTGAAAGTTATAGATTATGCGTCCATACAGCGTTGAGACGAACGCCGAATCCCCTGAGCATATACAGCAGGGCCGCCCTTCCGTTTGGAAAGACGGCCCTGTTTGTTATGAAGATGAAGAAGCCGAATTACTTGGCCTTCATGGCAGCCTTGTGAGCCGCCTCGCGCTTATTGATCTTGCTCTGGTTGTAGATGGAGAAGAGGATCGTGCCCACCGCGACAATCAGGAACACCATCGCGATCGGAGAGGTGAAGATCGCGAAGAAGTTGCCGCGCTGAATGTTCATGTAGCGCACGAAGTTCTTTTCGCACATCGGTCCAAGGATCAGCGCCAGCAGGATCGGGCTGAGCGGGAACTCATACTTGTTCATCAGCCAGCCAATCACGCCGAAGACCACGCACACGCCCACGTCGAACACGTTCTTGTTGATGGAGAACGCGCCCAGCAGGGAGATGACCAGAATGATCGGGTAGAGCATCTTCTTTTCGACCGAGACGATCTTCGCGAAGAAGCGGACGCCCAGGCAGCCGACAACCAGCATCGCCAGGTTCGCCAGCATCAGCGCCGCAAAGACCTTGTAGACGGTCGGCAGCTCGCTGATGTACATCATCGGGCCCGGCTGAATGCCCTTCATAATGAAGGCGCCCAGCAGGATGGCGGTAACGGAGTCGCCCGGCACGCCGAGGGACAGCAGCGGGATCATCGCGCCGCCGGAGCAGCCGTTGTTCGCGGACTCGGTGGAGGCCACGCCGTTCGGGATGCCCGTGCCCCAGAGCTCCGGATGCTTGCTCAGGCTCTTGTTGAAGCCGTAGGAGACGAACACCGCGATGTCGCCGCCCGCGCCCGGAATCGCGCCGATGAAGGTGCCGATGACGCCGCCGGAGAGGATGTTCGGCCAGATGGCCTTGATGGTCTGCCAATCCGGCAGCACGTTGGTGATCTTTTCGTGAGAGCTTTCCTGCTTTTCCTCGCCGCGGATGATGCGCTCGACGCCCGCGATGACCTCGGCCACCGCGAACAGACCGATCAGCGTCGGGATGAACTGGAAGCCTTCCAGCAGGCCGGTCTGCTTATAGGTGATGAAGCGCGGGATGCCGTTGGTCGGGTCGAGGCCGACGGTGCACAGCAGCATGCCGAAGAAGGCGCTCACAAGGCCCTTGGCGATGGACTTGCCGGAGATGGCGACGATTACGGAGAGGCCGAAGACCGCCAGCATGAACATTTCGCCGGGGCCGAAGTTCATGGCCATATCCGCAATGATCGGGGAGAGGAAGGTCATAATCAGCGCGCCGATGACGCCGCCGACGAAGGACGCGAACATGGCGACGGAAAGCGCCTTGCCCGCCTGACCCTTCTGGCACATCGGGTAGCCGTCCAGCAGCGTGGCCGCCGCGGCCGGGGTGCCCGGCGCGTGAATCAGGATGGCGGAAATCGAGCCGCCGTACATGCCGCCGCAGTAGATGCCCAGCAGCAGGCCGATGGACGGAATCAGATCCATGCCGAAGGAGAAGGGGATCAGCAGCGCCACGCCCATCGTGGCGGTCATGCCCGGAATCGCACCGAGCAGAACGCCGCCCAGCGCGCCGAGGAAGGTCATCAGAAGCACCTGAACATTGCCAAAGACGGCGCCGTAGCTGCTAGCCAGTAAACTCCAATTCATACGTGCGCCTCCTTAAATCATGTCTACCAGATCGCGCAGGAACTGCAGCGGTCCCATCGGGATGTTGACCGTCAGCACCTTGTAGAAAACCAGCCACATGCCCAGCGGCACGAGGATGGAAACCAGAACCATCTGCAGCCAGTTGCGCTTGCCGATCAGCACCATGATGACGAAGCAGAGCACGGCGCCGCAGACCACGTAGCCCAGCGGCTTGAAGAACGCAACGAACAGCGCGCACAGCAGCATCACAAACAGCGCGGCCAGAACGCCCTTATCCTTGATGAAATTGATGCTCGCAGCCGGTTCGGCCAGCGGATCGTTTTCATCCATGGTCATCAGCTTGATGATCGACTGGATCAGCAGGATGACAGCAAAAATCAACATACCGACGCACATGATCTGCGGGAACACCGCAGCCTGCACGTAGGTGTTCTTCACCTCTTGGAAGGAGTAGGTCTGAATCAAGGCCCACACGCCCACGGCGATGAAGATCAGGGAGCCAATCAGATTGGCAAACGCCTGCGTTTTGGTTTTCTTCATGTCGGTTCCATCCTTTTTTACGTTAAGATGTCTTTATCTTCTGCGATTCACCGAAAAATGGGCAGGCACGTCGCCTGCCCACTTCAGGGAAAATCTTCAGATCGAATTACAGGCCCAGGGACTCCATCGCCTCGCCGACGTCGGTCAGGCTCTGCGCCAGGAACGCGGTGTACTCCTCGGCGTTCTGGTAAGCGATGGTGTAGCCGCCGTTGTTCATGAAGGTCACGAAGTCCGGATCTTCAATCGCGGCAGCGCAGGCCGCCTGCAGGCGATCCTTGATGGCCGGGTCGATGCCCTTCGGCACCGCCATGCCGCGCTGGGTCGCGTAGGCGATATCGTAGCCCTGCTCCTTGCAGGTCGGGACATCCGGGAACAGGCTGTTGCGCTGATCGTCCATGACGCCCAGACAGATGAGGTGGCCGGACTCGATGAAGTTGCGCGCCTCGCCCAGAGACACGGTCACGCCCTGAATGAAGCCGGAGGCCGCATTCTGAACGGCGGTCGCAGCGCCTTCCTGATAGGTGACCATCTGCAGCTCGATGTCCGCAGCGTTCATCAGGTAGCCGCCGGCGATGTGCCAAACGGAAGCGTTGGAAGAGCCGCCCATCTGAACCTCGCCCGGATGCGCCTTGCAGTAGTCGATGAAGCCGGCCAGATCGGTGATGTTGTTGGCCTTGGCCCACTCGGCGTTGACGGTGATGGCCGCAGCGTCGGTGTTGACGCGGCAGAGCGGCTCATAATCCTCGTAGGTCAGCTCGGACGTGCCGAGGTGCTTGTAGGTGGAGAGCTCAAAGGTGATCATGCCGATGGTGTAGCCGTCCGCCTCAGCGTCCGCGATGGCCTGATGGCCGATGATTCCGCCGCCGCCGGTGCGGTTGTCAACCGTCAGCGTAACGCCCAGATCCTTGCCCATCGCCTCGCAGAAGGCGCGGAGAACAGCATCCGTTCCGCCGCCGGCACCCCACGGGCAGATGACAGAAATACCCTTGGACGGGTACTCCGCAGCGGACGCGACGGAAGCCAGACCCAGAACCATGGTCAGGGCAACCATCAAAGCAACAAGCTTCTTCATAACAGGTTCCTCCTAAATATATGTGGTCGGGACGAACAAAACGCTCGTCTCAACACCTTAAAGCCAGTATAACATTTCATTCAAAATCTGTCAAGATTGTCAAAGTCGTCTGATGATATATGCCATATAATAAAAAACTACACAACGCAAGGAAATACATAAATTACAAAAGTTACAATAATATGCCAGATGTTCAAAAAATGTAAAAAAATAAGGCGCATCCCGTTCAAAAAGCGCAAAGGCGGCGAAGGTGGAAAAATGGTTTTTGAGCAAACAAAAAAACAGAACACAATCGTTCTGTTTGGTGGCACCTCCAATGGGAATCGAACCCATGATTTTGCCTTGAGAGGGCAACGTCTTAACCGCTTGACCATGGAGGCAGATGGCTGGGGAACTAGGATTCGAACCTAGACAATACGAGTCAGAGTCGTAGGTGCTGCCGTTACACCATTCCCCAATATGAAGTTGTAGCTGCTCTGCGTCAGCCGCAGCTTTTGAACGAGTGATAGTATATCGTATTCGCCGCCGTCTGTCAACCTCTTTTTCAAAAAAATTTTTCCAGCGCGAGCAAAGCGAGCAGGTGCGCCGGGTAAAACCCGTAGGAAAGCCATTTCGGCGTTCGGGTCTTGCGGCGAATCGGCAGGCTGGCGAGCATGACCGCGGGCGTGGCGAATATGCGCATGCCGAATTCCATGCCGAAGAGCGGGTAGCCGTGCCCATCCGCCGACCAGGCGAGCATATACGCCGTCGAGGCGGCAAAGCACAGCGCCGGGTGTTCCAGAAAGAGGGAAAAGACCACCATCAGGCCGATGCCGCTCACGCCGTAATCCAGCTCGGCGGAGAAGCGCGCGCAGAGCACATAGATCAAAAGCGCGGGCACATATTGCTTTTCGCGCAGGCACAGCAGCAGAAGGAGCCCCAGCAGCAGCGCAAGCAGGATGCTCGGCTTTTCCCAGCTCCCTATATAGAAGGCGCAGAGCGCGCGCAGGGGATGCCGCGCGAAGGGAACGGCGTACATCGCCTCGTTTGTATGCCCGAGCGCCACGGCGTAAAGCGGCTGGCTGACGAGCGCCAGCGCGGCCACGCGGGCGATATACTGCTTCGGGTGGCGGGTCATCGCCGCGCCCACCGCAATGCCGTAAGCGAACAGCGGAAAGGCGAGCCGCCCGACCATCCGCATCCACGTCAGCTGCGGGAAGAGCATCTTGCCCGCGTGGTCGATGAACATGCAGACGCAGGCGATCAGCCGGAGCAGGCCGCCGTCCTGATTGGTTTTGATTTGCGTCGGGCGAAGAAAGGAATCGAGCATGATCAGGCCTCCTTGACGGGCAGAAAACGGACGGATGATCGAAAACGACGCTACAAAGATAATCGCTTTTTGCCCAAAAGTCAAGCGGGCGAATAAAAACGCGCCGCTGTAACAAATTCGAAACAGTTTGCTGGTATACTGAAACCGATCAATGACGGATGCAGCGGAAAGCGCCCGAAATCCCGGCTTTCCGATTCTGCGAGGGAGGATTAACATGGTTCGTGTGCTTGTTGTGGAAGATGACGCCCGCTTGAATCAAATCGTCTGCGCCAGCCTGCGCGCCGCCGGTTACGAGGCGATCGGCTGCGCAAACGCCGCGCAGGCGACCGACGCGCTGCACGGCGACGGCGCGGATATCATCATTTCCGATATTATGATGCCCGGCGTCGATGGGTTTGAGTTCGTGAGCGAGGTTCGCAGCGTCAACCGGCATATTCCGATTCTGCTGATGACCGCGCTGGACGACATGAGCGCCAAGCGGAAGGGCTTCGGCGCGGGGATCGACGACTACATGGTGAAGCCCATCGACGTGGACGAGCTGCTGCTTCGCATCGAAGCGCTGCTGCGCCGCGCGCGCATCGAGGCGGAAAAGCGACTGGTGGTCGGTTCGACGGTTCTCGATGCGGAGGAGCGCAGCGTCTACGTCGGCGGAAAGGAAATCACGCTGACCGTGCGCGAGTTTGATCTGCTCTACAAGCTGCTGTCCTACCCGAGGCGGACGTTCTCCCGCGCGCAGCTGATGGATGAATTCTGGGACGGGGAGACGAGCGCCAGCCTGCGCGCGGTGGACGTCTACATCACCCGAATCCGCGACAAGATGTCCGTCAGCAATGATTTCAAAATTATGACGGTGCACGGGCTGGGCTATAAGGCGGTGCCGAGCGCATGAACAAACTTCGGTCTGTTTTGAAAAAAAGGCGCGCGAAGGAGGACCCGCGCGTCCGCCGCCGCCTGTTTTCATGGCGCATGTTCGCGATGACCCTGCTGGTGGTCAGCGTGCTCAGCGCGGGCAACGTGTTTGCGCTGGAGAAGCTGCTGAAGATGCAGGTGTTCAGCGTCGTGGCGAGCATGGGCGTGGGCTCGTACTGGGTCGCGATGGCATTTCTGGCGGCAATCGTGCTGCATCTGTATACCTGCCGCCGGTTCGATCGGCCGATGCGCGCGCTCAGCCGCGCGATGCGGCGGGTGACGGAGGGCGATTTCACCGTCCGCGTCAAGCCGTTTCACCACGCGAACAAGTTTGATTATATGGATATCATGTGCGAAGATTTCAACCGCATGGTGCAGGAGCTGGGCAGCACGGAGACGATGAAAAACGATTTCATCGCCAATGTGTCCCACGAAATCCGAACGCCGCTGACCGTTATGAACAGCTATGCCTCCGCGCTGGCGCGCGGCGGTCTGAGCGAGGCGGAGCAGCGGGAATACGCCGCGACCATCGCCGCCGCCAGCGAAAGCCTGAGCACGATGGTTTCCAACATCCTGCGGCTCAACAAGCTGGAAAATCAGGAGATCACGCCCAACGCCGCGCCCTACGACCTGACGCGGCAGCTCTGCGACTGCGCGCTGACGCACGAAGCGCGGTGGGAAGCCAAAAACATTGATTTCGACGCCCAGCTCGAGGAGCGCGTCATGGTGCTGGCCGACGAGGCGATGATGGAAATCGTGTTCAACAACCTGATTTCAAACGCGATCAAGTTCACTGAGGCGGGCGGGCGCATTCTCCTGCGGCAGGCCAAGGACGGGGACCAGGTGGCCGTCACCGTGGCGGATACCGGCTGCGGCATGGACGAGGCGACGCTTGGCCGCATCTTCGATAAGTTCTATCAGGGGGATACCTCCCACAGCAAGGAGGGGAACGGTCTCGGTCTTGCGCTGGTGCGCCGCGTGCTGGAAATTTCCGGCGGCTCGATCAGCGTGACCAGCGCGCCGGGCGAGGGATCGGAATTTACCGTCCGCCTGCCCCGGATGCCGGAAACGGCCTGAAACGGCGAAAAAAACGGGGGAGATTCATATTTCAGCAACATTTTGCCAATGTTTTTGCAACGCGGGGGCGATATACTAGGTTCTACTTGCGGCGCTTTACCGCTTGATCTGGAAAAAAGAGGAGTTGTTCCCGTGAGCAAAATAATCCTTGTTGCCGAATCCGGCAGCGATATCACGCCCGAAATGGCGCAGGAAAACGGCATTGTGATCGTGCCGATGCATGTCTCTTTCGGCGGCAAAACCTATGACGACGGCGCGTTCCCGACGACGGAGATGTTCGATTATTATAAAAAGCACCGCGAACTGCCGCGCACCAGCGGCTGTACGCCGCACGATTTTGAGGCGACGTTTGAGCGCCTTGACCGCGATTTTCCCGGCGTGCCGATCCTCTATCTGGCGTATTCGGCCAGCACGACCTGCTCCATGCAGAGCGCGCTGATTGCGAGCGAGGGGCGCGAAAACTTTCTGGCGATTGATACCAAGAGCGTCGCGGCGGGGCAGGCGGCGGTCGTGCTGACCACGGCGCGCTACCTGCGCGAGCACCCGGAGGCGACCCTTGACGAGGCCGGCGCGTTTGTTCACGGCCTGATTGAGAAAATCCGCATGGGCTTCATTCCCGGCGATCTGGATTATCTGCGCGCGGGCGGCCGCGTCAGCAACGCCGCGTACCTCGGCGCGAAAATCCTCGGCCTGCATCCGGTGATCGAGATTCTGGACGGCAAGCTGCTCTCGACGAAGAAATACCGCGGCACGATGGGGCGCGTCGTCCGTCAGCTGACCAAGGAATTTCCGCAGGCGCAGGGGCTTGAAACCGACGCGCTGTGGCTGATCTATGGCGAGGGGCTAAGCGGCGAGATCATGCGCGAGGTGGAGGAGCTTCTGCATGCGCAGGGCTACCGGAACCTCACGTGGGTGAAGACGGGCTGCGTCATCGCGGCGCACAGCGGCCCCGGCGCGTTCGGCATCGTGGGCTTCGCCAAGTAAATCATTTCGGGATTAAAAAGGACTGTCAAGCTAGCAACACCGATATTTCAAGAATAAAACTAAGTATTTTTGCCCGAAGGTTTCCAAAGGGCGATCGGAA
>UQNM01000001.1 GCA_900542395.1 uncultured Eubacteriales bacterium | reverse complement strand
CGTTCCCCGGCTGAACGGCACTCTGCGCTCCTGCATACCCTTCGCATTCCGTGCTGTCTCTTTGCAGGCAGCTCCTGATGTTTTCTGCGTTCTTCATGCCGTCCTCCTTCCCTCGATTACTCCGGCTTGTATTGGTTCCGCCCTTCCCTTGAGTTTTCCTCCCAAGGTACTATGGCTTCGGCTGACTTCTGCGCGTTCAGCGCAGCCTTGCAGCTGCGGTTATGCCTTTCGGCGCGTTCCGCGCAGACCTCCCTGGGTACCACACGTTTCTTTCCCTCCATCTACCTGCCGCATTTACCACATGCGATTCCGTGTAGCTATTGGGCTTCGACTTGTTGAGCAGCCTTACCCTCGCATATAGCCTTCTATGCGGTTTCTGTTCGTCAGGCCAGAGGTTTGCCCGTGGTTAGTCTGTTCCCACATCCGGCTTCCTTCAGATTCCGCCTCACGACGGACACCCTTGCCTTCGGCTATCTCCTTCCCGCTACCGGGCGGATTCGGGTCTTTCACCCTTTAGAAACGTGCGCCGCCGGGCGCACTCAAAAATACCCATGAACCCGGCTTCCCGGTTCATGGGCATTTTTTTCTTTCCCATTTTACATCCCGAGCGGCTTTTTCCCCGGCGTTCCGGCCTTGCGCGGGTACGCCTTCGGGGTCGTGCCGGTCTTATCCGTCAGCAGCAGCACGTGCGCCCAGTCCGCCCGGCGGGGGATCGGCGCATCCACCGTGCCGCGCACCGTGCCGCCCAGCAGGAACGCCGCGCGCCGCGCCGCCGTCAGCTCGTCGGCCACGCCGGGGCCCTTCCACGCAATCGCCACGCCGCCCTTTTTGACAAACGGGAGCGTCAGCTCCTCCAGCGTCGCCGCGTTTGCGACCGCGCGGGAAACCGCCGCGTCGTATTGCTCGCGGTGCGCCGCCATTTTGGCCGCGTCCTCCGCGCGCGCGTGCAGCGTCGCCGCCGTCAGGCCGAGGCGCTTCAATGCGTCCTCCAGAAACAGGATGCGCTTGTTCAGCGCGTCCAGAAACGTGATTTGCAGATCGGGGCGCAGAATCAGCAGCGGCATGCCGGGAAAGCCCGCACCCGTGCCGACGTCGATGACCTTCGCACCCTGCGCCAGCAGCCCGTGCGCCAGCGGCGCGGCGCTGTCCAGATCGTGGCGATCCACGCGCTCGTCTTCGTCCAGCACGGCGGTCAAATCCATGCGCGCATTGTATTCATCCAGAATGGCGTGAAAGGCTTCAAAGCGATCCAGCGCGGTTTCGTCCGCCGCAACGCCCATCATCTCCAGCCCGGTCTTCAGTCTCTCCTTATTCATGCCGACTCTCCCATACAAATTTAATCCAGCTCAGCCCCTCGCGCAGATGGTTTTTGATGAAATATTCCGGCTTGGAGGGGCTGCCCTTGCCGCTGGCGACGATGCCGACCTGCTCGCACAGCGCCAGCGCGCGCGGCACGTGGTAATCACTGGTGACGATCAGCGCCGCCGTCAGCCTGCGGTCGTCCATGATGGATTGCGCGTAGCCGAGGTTCTGCCGCGTGTTGAACGAATCGGTCTCCGCCTCGATGTCCGCCGCCGCAACGCCGTGCGCGATCAGCCAGTCGCGCATCACGTCGCCCTCCGCACGCGGCTCGTCGCTGCCCTGCGCGCCGCAGACGATCATCAGCCGCGGCTGCTTCCGGTATTCCTCCAGCGCCGCCGTCAGCCGCCTTTCCAGCGCGACGGAGGGCGTGCCGTCCGCCTTGACCTGTGCGCCGAGCACGATGATGGTGTCAAATTCGCCGACCGGGGGCAGATGCGTCTCCTTGTAATAGACAAAGCCGACCAGCCCGGCCGCGCAGACCGCGCCGAACAAAACAAGCGCCGCAAGCACCATCAGCAGCCTCCTCAAAACGTTCATCGCTTTCGCCTCTTTTCCTCCGCGTCAAATTCCGTTCCATTCGTCCATTTTAAGCGCAATCAGCTCGTCCTCCTGCTCCTCGCGCAGCGTCCCCCGCCGACCGGGCACACTGCGGCTGCGCATGATATAGCTGATTTCCCGCTCATCCTGCCGCCCGTCAAACTGGCTGTTCTGCGTCATGGAATAGACGCTGTTCCCGGCAAAAATCAGGTGGTCGATCACGCGGACGCCGATCACGTTCAGCGCGCCGATCACCGCGCGGGTGGAATCATAGTCGTCCTGCGAGGGCTCGGCCATGCCGCTGGGGTGATTGTGTGCCAGCAGAACGGCATGCGCGTGATACCGCAGCGCGGTTTCGACGACCTCCCGCGGGTAAATCTGCACCTGATCGATGGTGCCCCGATGCATCAGCGCCGGGTGGAGCACGCGCCCGCTCTGATCCACGCAGATCATGTAGACGCGCTCCTCATGCAGGCCGAAGAACAGCGCGCCCGCGTATTTTCTCGCCTCGGCCAGGTTGGTGATGACGGGCTTTCTGCCCATCGCGCTGTGCTGATAATAGCCCATCAGCTGGGGCATCAGGCTCAGCAGCGCGGCGGCGTTTTCGCCCACGCCGTCCACCCGCGTCAGCTCCGCCGGAGAGGATTCCAAAACGGCGCTCAGCGAGCCGAAACGGTCGATCAGCCGATGCGCCAGCGGGTTCACGTCCCGCTGCGGGATGGCGAACATGAGCAAAAGCTCGAGCACCTCATGCTCGGAAAAGCCGGAAAGCCCCTCCTTGATGAACCGCTCCCTCATCCGCGCGCGATGTCCCGCGTGGACAGCCTTTTCGCTCATGTGCTTCTCCTTCCTCCTTCAGTCTCGCTCCGCTCGACAGCCCCCTCAAAGAGGGAGCCTTTATCTCAATGCCTCCCTCCTTGAGGGAGGCGTCGCCGCAGCGACGGAAGGCGTAAATTTTAGGATTTCGCCAGAATGTTTTCCAGCGCCTCCACGCTGTGCGCCACCGGCAGACCGGCGGATTCAAGCCGCTTCAAATCGTTGTGCCCCCAGGAAACCAGCACGCAGTCCGCGCCCAGCGCCTCGGCCAGATGCGCGTCCGTCAGCATATCGCCCACGAGCACCACGTCCGCGCCGGTCAGCCCCAGCTCCCGGAGCTGCCGTCGGCCGATTTCCGTCTTTTTGCCGGCGCTCTCGTCCTGCAGGCCGCTGATATCCTTCATATACGGGGTCAGCCCCAGCGCGGCGCACTGCGCGCGGACGGACGGCTCATACGACGCGGAGAGCACCGACTGGCTCCGCCCCTGCGCGTGCAGCGCCTTAATCGCCTCCAGCACGCCGGGAATCAGCCCCACGCCGACCGCCCTCTTGTTGAATTCATCCAGCCAGAGCCGCGCGATTTCCTCGTAGCTGTGCTTGGCGTAATCCACGCCGACGCGCGGATAAAAATCCCGCACGGGCATGGTCATGTTGTTTCGGTAATCTGCCAGCGTGATGCGCGGCACACCGATCTGGTCAAAGACGTCGTTGTCCAGATCGACGGAGAGCTGCGCGTCGTTGAGCAGCGTGCCGTTAAAATCCCAAATGATGTGCTTCATGGCTGTATTATACCCTCTTTGTGTCGCTTCCGTCAATCAAACAGCGCGCGGATGTCCTCCGGCGTGAGCTGGGTCGGCATGGCCTCGCCCGCGGTAATCATCTGGTCGAACATCTCCCGCTTTCTCGCGCCGAGCTTGACGACCTGCTCCTCGATGCTGCCGCGCGTAATCATGCGGATGACCGTGACCTTGTGCTTCTGGCCGATGCGGTGCGCGCGGTCGGTCGCCTGATCCTCCGCCGCCGGGTTCCACCACGGGTCGAAGTGGATCACCGTGTCCGCGCCGACGAGGTTGAGGCCGGAGCCGCCCGCCTTGAGCGAAATCAGGAACACCTGACCCTCGCCCGCGTTGAATTGCTGCACCATTTCGATGCGGCGCTTGGGCGGCGTTTCGCCGTCCAGATACATGCAGGAGATGCCGACGGCCTCCAGCCTGCGCTGCAAAATTTTGAGCATGCGCGTGAACTGGGAGAAGATGAGCGCGCGGTGCCCCGCCTCCAGCGAGCCGGGCAGCACGTCCAGCAGCAGGTCGAGCTTGCCGCTCGAGGCCGCGTAGCTGGGCAGAACCAGCGACGGATGGCCGCAGATCTGGCGCAGCTCGGTGATGGCGGCCAGCATCTCGATCCGGTTGTTGCTGCTGAACATGCCCTCGACCTGCGGGCGCAGGCGCAGCAGGCTGGCCTGATAGACGCGGCGCTGCTCCTCGGTCATGTCCGCCGTGAGCGTAATCTCCACCTTCTCCGGCAGCTCGCGCAGCACGTCGCCCTTCAGGCGGCGCAGCAGGAACGGCCGGATGCGGCTGCGCAGCACGTCGGCCTCCTCGCCCGTGCCGAAGCGATGCATGAACTGCGCGAACGAATTGAGGTAGCCCGGCAGCACGAAATCGAAGATCGACCACAGCTCGCCCGGATGGTTCTCCATCGGCGTGCCGGTCAGCGCCAGCCGCGTCTGCGCCTTGAGCTGCTTGACCGCGCCCGCGCCGACGCTCATCGCGTTTTTGATATACTGCGCCTCGTCGAGAATCGCGAAGCGGAACGGCACCTTGGAGAGCAGGCCGATGTCGCGGCGGATCAGCGGATAGCTCGTCAGATAGACGTCCACATCGCGGTTTTCGCCGCTGAGCCGCGCAATCGTCTGCGCGCGCTGAGCCTGCGTGCCCTCGCCCGCCGCGCACCGCAGTTCGGGCGCGAATTTCGCGATTTCCGCCATCCAGTTGTACACCAGCGACGTCGGCGCAACGACGATGGAGGCCGCGTTCTGGTCGCCGCGGCGCTTTGCCCACAGCAGCAGCGTGATGACCTGCAGCGTCTTGCCCAGACCCATATCGTCGGCCAGAATACCGCCCATGTGCAGCCGGTCGAGCGCCTGCATCCACATGAAGCCGCGCATCTGATACGGGCGCAGGAGCTGATCCAGCGGCGCGGGGCAGGGCTCGCCGTCGTCCTGCAGGCTGCCGACCATGTTCTTCACGCTGTCCTCAACCTTGACGGGAATGCCGCCGCTCTCCAGCAGGCTGGTCATGTACGCCGCGCGGTAGGTGGCGATTTCCATCACGCCGCGCGCGTTCCTTTCCTCGTCCTCCGGCTCGCCCGTCTCGCTGCCGACGGCGGCTTCCGCCATCTCGCGCCACTCGTCCATCTCCGAAAGGTCGAGGAACGAGCCGTCCTTGAGGCGGAAATACTTCTTGCGGTCGCGCAGCGCGCGCAGAATATCGACGACCTCCGGCGCGGGCTCGCCGTTTTCGGTCATCTCCAGCCGCAGCGCGCCGTCCTGCATGCGCAGGGTGCCGACGAAGTGCGGCTTGCGCGGGGTCATCTTCCGGAACTCGTCGGAGCAGTAGACCTCCGCGTTTTCCTGCATCCGATAGATGCCCTCGGTCAGGAAACGGTAAATCGGCTCCTGCCCGCCGAGGATGACGCGCCCCTTCTGCATACGGAAGCCGAAGGCCGCCAGCAGATCGAGCGCGCGGCGCTCGGCCGCCGCGTCGCGCAGCAGCATGATGCGCTCGTCGCCCTCCACCGGCGCGGCCTGCGGCGCAAAGGGGTCGATCTCCGTGTCGCCGTAGAGGAACGCGACGCGGCAGAGCACCAGATTGTTCTCCCGGTCGAAATACGCGCGCACCTTCAGCTCGCGGCGGATGATGCGCTCGGCCAGCGCGCCGTCGAGCGTCACCGTTCCGGCGCGCTCCAGCGCGGGCAGCAGGTCGGAGATCACGCGGGTGCTCTGCTGCGCGTCAAAGCGGAACGCGGCGGGCGCGCCCGGCCCGGCCTGCGCGGAGAGCAGCACGCGGACAATGCCCCGCTGCGCCTCCGGCAGGCGGAGCACGTCGCCCTCGCAATAGACGTAGGTACATTCGCTGTCCAGCATGCGCAGGCTCTTGGGCATCTGCGCGCGCACCTCCAGCTCGCGTCCGCTGGCGAACACGCCGAAGAGCAGCTCAACCTGCCCGTCGAACACGCTCGGCACGCTGACGACCTCCTCGCCGAAGGAGATTTTGAACGGGCGCGCCATCAGGAGCTGCATCAGCCGGGGCACGAAGCGATCCGCCACGGTCAGGTATTTCGCGTCCAATCCGGTCTGCACGAGCTTGCCTTCCAGCTGGCAGACGTAGGCCGCGTCCTGCAGGAGCTTGATGATCTTCGCGTCCACGCCGGTGAAGCCCATCCACTCCGGCTCGAGCACGAAGCCCTTGCCGAAGGCGATGGCCGTCTTTTCCTGCAAACCGCGCAGGAACTGCGCCATGGATTTGACGACGTACATCCGCTCCTGCCCGACGCGCAGGGAGACGCGCACCGGCTCCCTTTCGCCCAGCAGCCGCAGCGTGATCTCCATTTCCAGCGGCGTTTCCATCGGCAGGGCGCTTTGCAGCGTGCCCATCAGCGCGCCCGCGTTCTCCCGCGCGCGGCGGCGGCGCATTTCCTCGATCGCGCCGGTGGAAATGGCCTGCATCATCGCCGCGGCCAGATGGCGGCACGGCTTATGCACGTTGCCGAAAAAATCGCACGAGCAGCGCCCGCTCAGCTTGGTCGTCGCGCCCACGCGCACGATGCGCCTCGGGTCGCCATCGACCGCGTAGCGCAGAAAACCGTTTTCATCCTCGAGGGGATGCACGCCTCCCTGACGGAAAATCACAAGCCCCGCGTTGTATTCCTCCTCCGGCGTGATGCGCCGGATGATCTCCATACCTTCAGCCACAAAATCTCTCCGCTTCCAAAAATATTAAACCGTAAAAAGGGTAACTTATTTTCTATTCTTCGCCGCGCCGCCGTATTCCTGCCGCTTCCCGGCGAATCCATCAGGATTTTGCGGTTTGCCGATTTCAGGCCGCGTCCTTTGGGGAGTTCGCCTCCCTTTTTCCCCGCTGCGCCAGCGCGCGGAAGATCACGGACGTCACCGCCGCGCCGACGGCGATGGCCGCGACGATCTGCACGGCGACCATGCCCTCCCGCGCGGCGGCCGCGCCGCGGTTTTCCACCAGCGCGAGCATCGCCAGATAGAAGTTATATCCCGGCACGAGGGGCACCAGCGCGCTGAGCAGGAGGATCGTGGCGGGCGTGCGCATTTTGCGGGCCAGCAGCTCGCAGACCACCGAGACGAGCACCGTGGAGAGAAAATACGCGGACATCGTGCCAAAGCCCGCCATGCCCAGCAGCACATAGGCCATGTAGCCCGCCAGCCCGATGAAGGACGCGGGCAGAATCGTGTTTTTCGGCGCGTTGAGGATGTAGGCGTAGCCCAGCGTGCCGCCGAACGCGCCGAGCGCCGCGACGATGATGGTGCGCATCACAGGGCGATCCCTCCCATCATCGCGGCCATTTTGAGGCCGGTGTACACCCCGATGGCCACGGCGGTCGCCAGCAGCATGGCCTCCAGCGCGCGCGCCATGCCGGAAACGAGATCGCCGTACACGGTATCCCGCACGGCGGTGGTCATCGCCAGCCCGGAGAGCAGCGGCATGATGCCGCCGATGATCGCCGCGTTGACGTTGTACACCGGCAGCGCGATTTGCAGCATCTGCGCCAGCACCGCCGTCAGCCAGCCGCCGACGAAGTTGCCCAGCAGCACGCCCATCTGGATATGCGCAAACCACGGCTGAACCGCCTGCACGATGACGCCGATGGCGAACGTCACGCCGAACGTCGCCGCGTCGCCGCCGAAGAGCAGGCAGAAGCTGGCCGCCGCCAGCGCGTAGGCGGGAATCAGGACGCGCTGCGAAAAGCCGGGCGTGCTGCGCGCCCGTTCCAGCGCGCGCTCGGCCTGCTCGGCGTTGAGCTTGCCGTGCTCCACCTCGCGGGAGATTTCGTTGACCATCGCAATGCGCCGGCTGTTCGTGCCGCGGCGGCTGATGCGCCGCACGCACGCGCGCCCGTCCGCCTCCAGAAAAACCGACGTCGGGAACGCCGCGATGTTGACCTGCTCCATGCCGAAGCCCCTTGCCATGCGCCGCGCCGTTTCCTCCACGCGGTAGGTTTCGCTGCCGTTTTCCAGCAGGAGCTGCGCCGCCGCGCCGACAATATTCAGCTTTTGTTCGTCTGTCTTCATACGATTCCTCTTTATGCGCGCCCACCTGACTCCCTCAGTCACGGCTACGCCGTGCCAGACCTTCGGCGTTCCGCTTGCCTGCCTCCCGCACAGCGGGCGACAAGCTCCACGCCCTCAAGGAGGGAGCTCCTTTATGCAGGTTATTTTCCACCTAAGCAATCAGTTGCGCCGTACCCGTAGGGGCGCGCATTGCGCGCCCGCGTTTTTTTCAGAATTTTCTTTTTACTCAATTATTGGGCTTCACAAAAACGTCTTTTCCATCCGAAACCACAACCAGATCCCCATCCCGGCCGCTGTGCACATCCGTCCCCAGCTCTTTCAAAATCGCCACGACCATCGGGCTGGCCGCTTCCTCGTCGCTGTCGGGAATAAACGCGATTTTCGGCGAACAGGCCGCCAAAAACGCCGCGCTCGCATCCACCAGCCGCCCGTGATACGGCACCTTCAGCACATCGCAGTCGATATCCCCCGCGCGCAGGAGCTCCGTCTGCCGCGCGTCCTCCGCGTCGCCGGGAAACAGGAATTTCGTTTCGCCGTAGGTCACGTAGGTCGCGAGCGAAAAATCATTTTCCTCGTCCGCGCCGTAATCCGTCCGCTCGGCGGCGGTCACGCGAAGCCGCGTCTGGCCGAATTCCGCCGACCATTCGCCCCCCGCGGGCAGAATCTCCCGCTCGGTTTGGGCGCTCTGCTCCAGCGCCTCCATGAACTGCGCGTACTGCTTGCTCTCTTTTTCGTATTGCGGCAGAATCACCCGCGCGACGGAAACGCTTTCCAGAATCTTATCCGCGCCGCCGACGTGATCCTTGTCAAAATGGGTGATAATCATCGCGTCGATCCGCTCAATCCCTTCTTCGGCGAAGCGCTCGGCCAGCTTCTTGCCGCCCTTGTTCGTGCCCGCGTCGATCAGGATGCGCGAGCCGTCCTCCGCCGTAATCAGCGCCGCGTCGGCCTTGCCCATGTCGTAAAACGTCACCGTCACGCCCTGCGCCCGCGCGGCGCAGCCCGTCAGCGCCATGATGCAGCCCGTCGCCAGCGCCGCGACGCATGCTAAAATCCTTTTCATCACAGTCCCTCTCCCTTTTCTTTTTTTGAGGATTGTTTTTGCCGTTGAACGCACTCAGTCAGCTTGCTGACATAAGCAAACTTGGCTTGAATCGCAAAATCAAGAAATTCAGCGATTCTTTCATTTGCGGAAAGGGCTATTCTCCCCCCTTCGGGGGGAGAATAGCTTTTTGTCTACAGTCTGAGAGCTTCGGATCATTTCTTCCGTTTTGCTATTATATCAAAAGAATAGACGAATGAAAAGCGGCCAATCCTGCCGCCTTGACGCGCCGGGGGACAGAATTTATAATGGTTTCGTTATTCTGCTGAAACGGGTGTGTGTATGCAAAGCTATATCGAAACCCTCGGACGCATGATTTCCGCTCAGGTCGCGCCCCATCCCCGCCGCGCGCGCCGGATGCTGACGGCAGCCTATTCGTGGGTGCGCTTTTCCGGAAAATGCCAAAGGCTGACGGACGCCAAATCCGCCTACGCGCGGATGAACGGCGCGGTCGCCCGCTCCCTTGTGTGCGGCCTTCGCCATCCCGAGCGCGCCGTATGCGTCAATATCTTCATGCCGTGCGAAATGCTGCACGCGATGGGGCTCACGCCGATGTTCCCGGAGGGGCTTTCCGTCTACGTCGCCTGCACAGCCTGCCAGCATGTCTTCGCCGAGCGCGCGGAGGTCTCCGGCATCCCGGAGAGCTTCTGCTCCTATCACAAGACGATGCTCGGCATGGCGGAAACCGGCGTGCTGCCCAAGCCGCTGATGATCGCCGGAACGACGCTCGCCTGCGACGCGAACCAGCTCTCCTTCCGGCGGCTGGCCGCGCTTTATCCCGCGCCGCTGACGATCATCGACGTGCCCGGCCGCGCGGACGACGACGCCGTGGCCTATGTCGCCGACCAGCTTCGCGGCATGACGCGCAGACTGGAAGCCCTGACCGGGCGAAAGCTCGACGAGGCGAAGCTGCGCAAGTCGATGGCCTGCGCCGACCGCACGCTAAAGCTGATGCGCGAATATGCCGCCCTGCGCGCGGAGGTCACGCAGGACACGACGATGACGGGCGAACTGTGCAGCCTGATTGCGACGCACTGCCTTCTCGGCCACGCGGACGGCGAAAACTACGTCCGCGAATTGATTGAAACCGCCAGACGCGCGCCCCGGCGGGAGACGACGCGCCGCAAGCGCATCTTCTTCATCCACACCCTGCCCAACTGGCAGGATTCCATGATCCGGATGCTCGAAACGGAAAACCGATGCGAGCTGGTCGGCTGCGACCTCACCTTCGATTCGCTCACGGCGCTCGACCCGGAAAAGCCGTTTGAAAGCATGGCGCGGCGGCTGCTCGCCAACGTGAACGGCGGAAGCGCCGCGCGGCGCATCGACAACGCGATCGCGTGGGCAAAAAAGCTGAACGCGGACGGCGTGATCCTCTTCTGCCACTGGGGCTGCAAGCAGACGATGGGGCTGTCCACACTCGCCAAGCGCAGGCTGGAGGAAGCCGGTCTGCCGACGCTGGTGCTCGACGGCGACGGCTGCGACAGCCGAAACGTCGCGGACGGGCAGATGGTCACGCGCGTCGGCGCGTTTCTGGAACAACTGGAGGGGATGGACGCATGATCGGGTATAGCTGCAAATACGCGCCGGTGGAGCTGGTCGCGGCCTACGGCGAAGAGGCGCTGCTGCTCGACGCGGAGACGGCGGATTTTTCCCGCGCGGAAACGATGACCCACGCCAACGTCTGCTGCCACGCCAAGGCGCTGCTGACGCAGGCGCTCGACACGGACGAGCTGGTGCTGACGGATTGCTGCGACGCGACGCGGCGAATCTGCGACGTGCTGCAGGACGCGGGCAGGCAGCGCTTTCTCTTTCAATTCGATTTGCCGCACGACGACGCGGCCTGCGCCCGCGCGCGCCTGACGCGGGAGCTGATCCGCTTCGCCGACGCTTACGGCGCGTACACGGGCAGGGCGTTTTCCAAAGAGGCGTTCTTCGCCGCCTGCCGGAATCACTCGAGCGCGCATCCGCCGCGCGAGCCGTTTATCGCGGTGCTCGGCGCGCGCGTCAGCCCCCAGCTCCTCGGCCAGATTCGCTGCGCATTCCCCATCCCGGTGGAAAACCTGACATGCAGCGGCCTGCGGACGCTGGAAGACCCGCCGGAGGAAGCCGCCGGCTTCTCCTTCGAGGCGCTGATGGATTGGTACGCAGGCGCGCTCCTTCGCCAAACGCCCTGCATGCGCATGACGGATATCGCGTCGCGCCGCGCGCTGTATGAAAACGAGAACATCCGCGGCATCATCTATAACACGGTCAAATTCTGCGATTATTACGGCTTTGAATACGCCGATCTGAAGGCGAAAAGCGCCGCTGCGCTGCTGAAAATCGAATCGGATTACACGCTGACCGCGCCGGGTCAGCTTTCCACGCGGCTGGAGGCCTTCCGCGAGCGCCTCGGCCTGACTGCGCCGGACGGTGAGGCGGGCAACCAGCCGCCCGCCGCCGAAAAAGCGGCGCGGAAAAAATACTTCGCGGGCATCGACAGCGGCTCGACGACGACGAACATGGTCGTGCTGGATGAAAACGAAGCCATGCTCGCCTTCGCCATCGTCCGAACCGGCCCGCGCGCGCACGTCGGCGCGCAGGCGGCGCTTGAAACCGTCTGCCGGACGCTGCACATCGAGCCGGACGCCCTTTCCGCCATCGTCGCGACGGGCTACGGCCGAAACAACATCCCCTTCGCCACGCGAACCAAAACCGAAATCACCTGCCACGCGCGCGGCGCGCACGCGCTGAACCCCGCCGTCCGCACCATCATCGACATCGGCGGGCAGGATAGCAAGGTCATCAACCTCGACGAAACCGGCCATGTCTCCGGCTTTATGATGAACGACAAATGCGCCGCCGGAACGGGGCGGTTTCTGGAAATGATGGCGCGCACGCTCGAACTGGATATGGAGGAGATGAGCCGACGCGGCCTGACGTGGGAAAAGGAGCTGACCATTTCCAGCATGTGCACGGTGTTCGCCGAATCGGAGGTGATTTCGCTGATCGCCGACAACCACACGGACAGCGACATCATCCACGGGCTGAACCAATCCATCGCCGGGAAAACGGCCGCCATGGCCGCGCGCGCCAAGGGACAGCCGCCCTATATGATGACCGGCGGCGTCGCGCGGAACCGGGGCGTTGTGCAGGCGCTGGAGGAGAAGCTGGGTGCAAAGCTCTTCATCAGCGAAAACCCGGATCTCTGCGGCGCGCTCGGCGCGGCGCTCTTCGCCCTGCACGGCGATTGATTTTGCTTGCGCCCCGTGCGCAATCGCGGTATAATCGCGATATAACCGATATCAAAAGGGGGATTTCCGATGGGTCAGTCTTTTATTCCCGCGGGCTATGCGCCGCACCTTTCGCTGTATGAAACGCAGAGCGCCATCAGCCTGATTAAGCGTGTGTTTCAGGATGCGCTCTCCCGCGAATTGAATCTGCGCCGCGTGTCCGCGCCGCTTTTCGTCGAGCCGTCCTCCGGCCTGAACGACGATCTCAACGGCGTGGAGCGCCCGGTCGGCTTCGATATCCCCTGCGCGCACGCCAACGCGCAGGTCGTCCATTCTCTGGCCAAGTGGAAGCGCATGGCGCTCTATCGCTACGACATCCACCCCGGCAAGGGCATTTACACCGACATGAACGCCATCCGCCGCGACGAGGAGCTGGATAATCTGCACTCCGTCTACGTCGATCAATGGGATTGGGAGAAGGTCATCACGCCGGAGGCGCGCACCCTGTTCACCTTGCATCAGGCGGTGACGGACATCGTCTCCTGCATCTGCGATACGCAGCTCACCGTGCGCGGCAAGTATCCCCAGCTATGCGATACCCCGCTGCTGCGCCGCCGCGTCACCTTCGTCACCGCGCAGGAGCTAGAGGATCTGTACCCTGATCTCACGCCCAAGCAGCGCGAAAATGCGTTCACCAAGAAGCACGGCACGGTGTTCATTCAAGGCATCGGCGGCAAGCTGCGCTCCGGAAAGCCGCACGACGGCCGCGCGCCGGATTACGACGATTGGGACATGAACGGCGATATCCTGTTCTACAACCCGATTCTGGACAGCGCGCTGGAAATCTCCTCCATGGGCATCCGCGTCAGCCCGGAATCGCTGGATCGTCAGTTGACGCTGGCGGGCTGCGACGACCGCCGCAAGCTGCCGTTCCACAAGATGCTGCTGGAAGGCCAGCTTCCCCTGACGATGGGCGGCGGCATCGGTCAATCCCGCCTGTGCATGCTGCTGCTGGGCAAGGCGCATATCGGCGAGGTTCAGTCCTCCATCTGGAACGAGCAGACCCGCAAGGTCTTTGAGGACGCGCATATCACGCTGCTGTAACTCCTTCCGTCACGACTTCGTCGTGCCAACCTTCGGCATTTCATCTGTTTGTTTCCGCCACAGGCGGCAACAGATTCGATGTCCCTCAAAGAGGGAGGCACAGACTGTAGATAAAAAGCTAATCTCCCTCAAAGAGGGAGGCATCCTTCTTTTTCCATTCCTTCTTCTCCTCGCGAAGGCATTAAATCGCGCATCATCTTAAAGCCTATATCTTAGGGGGTTATTATGCAATACACGATTGAAAACGAGTTCATCCGCCTGACCGTCGATTCCCTCGGCGCGGAAATGGTCAGCGCCGTCGATCTGGCCACCGGAAGCGAGATGATCTGGTGCGCCGATCCCACCGTCTGGAACCGCCACGCGCCGATCCTCTTTCCCTACGCGGGCAAGCTGACGGGCGGCCATTTCAAGGCGGAGGACGGCAAAATCTACGCCGGCGGCCAGCACGGCTTCGCCCGCGACATGGAGCATGCCCTGCTGAACCGGACCGCGCGCGAATTGACCTTCGAGCTGCTTTCAAGCGACGAGACCCGCGCCGTCTGGCCGTATGATTTCGCGCTGCGCACGACCTTCTCGCTCGAAGGCCGCCGCGTCCGCCACGCCGTCAGCGTCCGCAACACGGGCAAGGAGACCCTGCGCTTCGGCCTGGGCTTCCACCCCGGCTTCACCCTGCCGTTTGACGACAAACACACCGACGCGGATTACGACATTCTGTTTGACACGGTGGAATCCCCGCTGTGCCTGAACACCGCGCCGAACGGGCTCATCGGCGCCGCGCCGGATTACTACCTCGCCCGCAACGTCACCCGCATCCCGCTGAGCGCCGAACTGTTTGCGCGCGACAGCCACTGCATGGTGAACCTCAAATCCAAATCCATCTGCGTGCTGGAGCGCGACACCGGCCGCCGCATCCGCGTGGATATCGAAAACTTCCCGTACACGCTGATCTGGTCCACGCCGCAAAAGCCGATGCGCTTCATCTGCGTCGAGCCGTGGCACAGCATCCCCGGCGAGGACGACGGCCCCATCGAGTGGGCGCAGAAGCCCTGCGCCGCCAGCCTTGAGCCGGACGAGGTCTGGCAGACCGCGCTGGATATGGCGTTTGAGCGGTGAACAGACGGCACTCAGCTTCGGTTGGGTGCCGCCTGTTTTTATACAGCTAAGGGTTGAAAATCACCTGTTTGGGCGCAAAACAATGTCGCTAAATGGCAATAACTTCCGTCGCACCTATTGAAAATGAAATGATTGCTGTGTTATGCTGTGTATATATATGAACGGGAGAGGTGAACAATTTATGGAGGTTACATTTATAAATCCCGGTGTCGATTATATGATTCAGAGTATCATGCATTTTCAGGCCGAAGGAGAAGCTGAATTCTGGTCTGAACCTTTATACCATTTCTACCCGCAGCTTGATAAGGCATTCTACATAAGTTTGCCAATTGCAGAAAGAAGAGACTACATTGAACGTGCCATGAGGGCTGCGTATGCTGAGTCGGAGAACACAATCAACGAGAAGGTGACCTTATATTCTCATCACTGGAACGCTTGCAAAGCGCAGATTACAGCCGCTTTATCAGAGGCTTTCGGCATAGATTGCACAGGCTTGTTTAATGACCTGCGTTGCAATTTGAGTTTGAACCCTATTGAGCCGCGTTTTCTAAAAGAGCACTGCTATGACACATTTTATTTGAATAGCGCAAAGGGTGCCATTGGCGGTGGAATACATGAGATCATACACTTTATTTGGTTCTATGTATGGAACCAGTTGTTTGGAGATAACTACGACGAATATGAGCGTCCCTCACTCAAATGGATATTGAGCGAAATGGTGGTCGAATCCGTGATGAGAGATAAGCGGATCAGCTCCATCAACCCATATTTCCCGAGAGAAAACGGTGGATGTGTCTATCCGTATTTCTTCGATATGATGGTAGATGGGAAACCTATTCTTGACACATTGGACGCTATGTACAGAAGCCAAAATATTGAAGATTTTATGCGAAGCAGCTACGCCTATTGTCAAGAGCATGAAACAGTAATTCGAGAACATATTCTAAAATCAGAGGGGTAAGTTATGCCTGACAACAGGAACTGGAATCGGCCGATACGGATCATTTTTTTCGTAGATGAAAAGGACTTTTCTTGATAAAAGCAAAAATAACAGCACTGAAACTGTGTGCAGAGGTAGAAAAACCATGAACAAAGATATGTGCGTAGCCTGTGACAATGGGAGCAAGTATACATTCCCGTGGACGAACCGCTAAAAGCGGAACAGGCGTGACCGAAATCACGCCTGTTCCCAAAAACTTGAATTTTACTTTTTGTCTACAATCTGTAAGAGGCCTTTCGGTCTCTTTTTCTTTTGCCCTTACATCGCGAACATCGTCATGCCCTGCAAGCCCTTGATCTTCACGCTGAACGCGCCGCTTCGGGCGGTAAAAATCTGCCCGTCGTCAGAAACGAGCGTCTGCGCGCCAGAGACGTCCGCGCTCGTCAGGTAGACGACGACCTCTCTGGCGCTGCGGTTGATGAGCGTCACGGCGCAGGCGTCTTCGGCCTTTTTGCCGAACGCATCCTTCCCGTTTTCGTTTTTGCGGATCACGCCCAGCACAGCCGAGCAGGGCGCGATATACGCACATTCGCCGGTTTTCAGCACGGGGTGGCCGTTTCGCATGGCGGCCATGGCTTTGTAGCGCGCCAGCATATCCTGATCCTCGCGCCCCCACGGATAGGTTCGGCGGCAGAACGGGTCGGCGCAGCCCTCCACGCCCGCCTCGTCGCCGTAGTAGATGCACGGCATGCCCGGTACGCTGAACACAAACCGCAGCATCAGTTGTTCGCGCAGCGCGCCGATCATGCGCTCCTCCCGAGAGAGGCGGTGATCCGCGCGCTGGCTGCGGGGAATATCGCTGCCGTCGTTTCCGGCCAGCACGTTGAGGATGCGCGGCCTGTCGTGGCTGCCCATCAGGTTCATCAGCGCGTAGAGGAACGGCTTGGGATAATTCTGCGCCAGCGAGGAAAGCTCCTTGGCGACGGCTGCCGCGTCCTTCTGCGCCATCAGAAACGCGATCAGCGCGTCGCGGAGCGGGTAATTCATCACGCTGTCCAGCGTGTCGCCGAGCACATAGGAGCGCATCTGCCCGTAGGCGACCTTGTGGCTCGCATCCTCCCAGACCTCGCCGAGCACCGCCGCGTCCTTGGATACGTCCTTGACCTGCCTGCGCAGCTCGCGCAGAAACGGCATCGGCAGTTCGTCGGCCACATCCAGCCGCCAGCCGCTCGTGCCCTTTCTGACCCAGTGGCGCACGACGGAATCATCGTCCTCCAGAATAAAGCGGCGATAATCCTCGTCCATTTCGTTGACGTTCGGCAGGGTTTTGAAGCCCCACCAGCACTCGTAATCGTCCGGCCAATGGCGGAAGGTGAACCATTTGTAATACGGCGAATCGGGGTCGCGATACGCGCCGACGTGCTCGCCGTAGGTGCCGCGGCGGTTGAAATACAGGCTGTCGTCGCCGACGTGGGAGAACACGCCGTCGAGCATCACGCGCATGCCCAGCGCCTCGGCCTCTTTGCACAGGCGTGCCAGCGCCTGCTCGTCGCCGAACATCGGATCGACCCTGCGATAGTCGCTCGTGTCGTATTTGTGGTTGGTGCGCGCGCAGAAGATCGGGTTGAAGTACAGCACGCTCACGCCGAGCTGCTTGAGGTACGGCAGCTTCTGCCGCACGCCCTCCAAATTACCGCCGAAGAAGTCGTTGGCAAAGTTGTCGCCGTTTTCGGCGATGTTGAGGAAGGGCATTTCATTCCAATCCTCGTGCAGGATGATATTCTGCCCGTCCTTGGCGTGCATGAGCGCGTCCGTGCCTTCGCCATGGCAGAAGCGATCCACCATGATCTGATACATGACGCCATCGCGCATCCACGCGGGGGTGTCGTAGGCCGCATCGTAAACAGTGATCTGGAAGCTCTCCTCGCTCCCCATCACGCCCTCGCCGCAGCCGGTGTGATCCCCCGGCGCGCCGAGCACCACATGCTCGCCCTTGTATTCGCACTCGAACCGATACCAGAGCAGCCGGGGCTTATCGCCCACGCCGATCTGCGCCTCATAGATCATTCTGCCATCCTTCAATCCCAGCGGGCGCATGGGATAACGGCGCTCATCGCCATTCCAGACACGCAAAAAAAGCTCAACCGGCGCCTGTTCATCTTCCACCGTCAGACGCAGCCGAACCTGTCCGCCCGTCGCCACCGCGCCCTGCGGCTTGCGATCGAACGGGTTGAGGGTATGATGCTTTAAAACCATGCTCTCGAAACACTCCGTCTTTTCAAAGTTCTGCCCCGCCGTTCCGCGCGGGGGCTTTCCGCGCTCCATTGTAACGTACTTGCCCAGCGCCTGTCAAGCGGCTTTGCGCCGCCCGCCGCGGTGGGAAGAATCCGGTGGAAAGAGTTCACATTTTTGTTTCATTTTCATTGCTTCCCTGCTACATCCGCGCGCTATAATATCCCCACGCAAGGCTGGAAAGGGGGCGCGCCGCATGGCGAAGCGAATTTTTTCTCTGGCGGCGGTTTGTCTCCTGGGTTTCATGCTGCTGCCCGCCGGAAACAAATCGACGCAGACGCTCTCCGCGCCCGACGCGCCGGCACGCGAGGCGACGAGCGGCGAGCTGCCGGACGAGCGCCTGCTCTTTCCGGAATTGACCGATTCGGACATTTCGGAAATTCACATCCGCGCCGGGGACGACTGCGCGTTTGATTTCAGCGTGCGCGGCGAATTGAGCGTCAACGGGCAGAAGGCCGACGGCGAGGTTTTTTCCACGCTGCTCGACCAACTGACGGCGGATTGCTTCATCCCCTGCGAGGATTTTGAGCCGCGCGGCGAGCCGCTGCTGACGGTGACGGTCTCCACCGATACGCAGGATTTTTCCGCCCGTTTTTATCAAGACAGCGAAGACGGCAAATACGCCTACGTCGTCGCCGGGGCTGACAAGGCGCGCTGCTTAAAGACGGACGCATGGCGCGTGGGCACGCTGCTGCTGACGTGCGAGGGCACGCGCATTTTCGACGCCAGCGGGCAGGAAACGCCTGTGGATTAGCCCTTCAGCCATTCTTCCCAGATTTCCGGGCGATATCCGACGGTGGCGCGGCGGCCGTCGCGGACGATGGGCAGCCGAAGGAGCTGCGGTTTTTCCATCAGCCCCGCGAGAATCGAATCGCGGCTTTGGGTGTAGGCGATCACGCTTTCGCGATACGCCTTGCTCTCCTTGTCGCAGAGCGCGTCCAGCCCGACCGCGGCGGCGACGCTCTCCAGTTCCCGCCTGCCGATGCCGTATTTGAGCACGTCCACGCGCTGATACGCGACGCGGCGCTCCTTAAAAAAGCGCTCGGCCTTCTGGGTGTCAAAGCCTTTTCCGCAATAAATCTGATAAGCCATCTTGATTCCTCCGTTCTTTTCCTTATAATAGAGCATGACGGCTGATTCCGTCAAGCCGATAAGCGACAGGGAAAACCACGGAGGTTTTGTATATGAAGAAAAAAATCGCGCTCGTCACCGGCGCATCCGGCGGCATTGGCGGCGCGTGCGCCGAAAAGCTGGCGCGGGAGGGCTACACGGTTCTGGTTCACGGCTGCCGCGGGCTTCGGCAGGCCGAGGCACTGGCCGACCGCCTCTGCGCGGAGGGGCACGACGCGCACGCGGTCTTCTGCGATCTGGCCGACAGCGGGAGCGTGCAGGCGATGTGCCGCGACGTGCTCGCGCTGTATCACCGCGTCGATGCGCTGGCGCTCTGCGCGGGCATATCGCACACCGGGCTTCTGTGCGACATGACGGACGCGCAGTGGCGCGCGGTGATGGATGTGAACGTCTCCGGCATGTTTTACCTCATCCGCGCGCTTGCGCCGGGCATGGTTTCTCGAAACGAGGGCGCGATTGTGACGGTTTCCAGCATGTGGGGGCGCGTCGGCGCGTCGTGCGAGGTCGCGTATTCCGCCAGCAAGGCCGCCGTGATCGGCCTGACCCGCGCGCTGGCCAAGGAGCTGGGGCCCAGCGGCGTGCGCGTCAACTGCATCGCCCCCGGCGTGATCGACACGCGCATGATGGATGAGCACAGCGACGAAACCAAGGCCGCGCTGGCGGAGGAAACGCCGCTTTGCCGCCTCGGCACGCCGCAGGACGTGGCGCAGGCCTGCGCGTTTCTGCTCTCGGACGCGGCCTCCTTCATCACCGGGCAGGTGCTCGGCGTGGACGGCGGCTACATTTAACAAATTTTTTTCAAACATTTTCCGACAGGATTTCACACAAAAATGACGGAATCCGCCCATCTGCGCACGAAAATTGTGGTCAGTTATCGACAGCGACCACATCATATTGTGGATAACCCGCGATGAACCGGCAGAGCAGGCGGATGAAAGCTGCATTTTCTTTCTTTTCGCCGCCTGCCAAAAAAGCCTTGAAAACAGGGCTTTTTTTTGATATGATAGGAAAGCTGTCATAAGAAGTTATCCACAGGTGGAGTCTATCTTTCCACAAGCTGTGGAAAGTATTGTGGATATCCACAGTATATCCACAGGGATATGTGTACAGATTGTGGGAAAGCGGCCGTCACGCGCCGCAGAAGATACGGAGGTTTCCGCCATGGATCATATCGAATTATGGGATAAGGCCAAGGCACTGATGCGCGAGGAGCTGGCCAACGTTTCCTATACCACATGGATCGAGCAGCCGCTCAAGCCCGTGTATGTGGTGGACGACAAGCTCGCGCTGGAGGTCATCAGCGATTTTAACGAGAAGACCATCCGCGCGCGCTATCTGCCGATGATCACCGAAGCGGTGAGTCAGGCCGCCGGGCGCGAAATGACCATCGAGCTGATGAGCGTCAAGGAGCGCATCGAGTGGCAGGAGCGCCAGAAGAAGGAAGACGCCCCGGCGATGCAGGGCATCAACATGTTCAACCCGAAATCGACGTTTGACACGTTCGTTGTCGGCTCGTCCAACCGCTTCGCGCACGCCGCCGCGCTGGCCGTCGCCGAGCAGCCGGGCATGGCCTATAACCCGCTGTTCCTCTACGGCGGCGTCGGCTTGGGCAAGACGCACCTGATGCACGCCATCGGCCACTTCATTCAGGATCATTTTCCGAACATGCGCATGCTCTATCTGCCCAGCGAGATGTTCACCAACGAGCTGGTCGCCGCCATCAAGAACAACAAGAACGTGGAATTTCGCAACCGCTTCCGCAACGTCGATGTGCTGATGCTGGACGACATTCAGTTTATCGCCGGCCGCGATTCCACGCAGGAAGAATTCTTCCACACCTTCAACGCCCTGCACAGCGCGGGCAAGCAGATCATCATCTCCTCCGATAAGCCGCCGCGCGAAATCGCCCGTCTGGAGGAGCGCCTGCGCAGCCGCTTCGAGTGGGGCCTGATCGCCGACATTCAGAAGCCGGATTTCGATACCCGAATCGCCATTCTGCGCAAGAAGGCCGAAAACGAGGGCATTGAAATCAGCGACGAGATGCTGGAGCTTATCGCCGGGCGCATCGAGAGCAACATCCGCGAGCTGGAAGGCTCGCTGACCCGCGTCAACGCCTACGCCAAGCTGAACCACTGCGAAATCAACGAGGAGGTCATCTCCCACGCGCTGCACGATATCGCCGTCGTGCGCGATCCCAAGCGCATCACGCCGGAGCTGATTATCGACTGCGTGGCCGATTATTACAGCCTGAGCGCGGATATGCTGCGCGGCGATTCCCGCAAGAAGGAAATCGCGCTGGCGCGCCACGTCGCCGTCTATCTGACGCGCGAGATGACCGGGCTGAGCCTGCCGCGCATCGGCGACGCTTTCGGCCGCGATCACTCGACGATCATCAATTCCTGCGACAAGGTGACCAAGATGCTCGATACCTCTTCGGATATGAAGAGCTCGATTGCCGATCTGAAAAAGATCATCACCGAGAAATAAATACGTTGAGGCTCTGCCCCAACTCCGGCAGAAAACTGAGTTTTCTGCGCTTTCCGCCACCGACGCTGTTTCGCAGCGTCGGTTTTTTTCCACAGTTTGTCCTTGAATGTGGAAAACTTTTCCACCACTCATTGAGCAAAAAGCAAATTCTGCATAAAAAGCGGGCGCGCGATGCGCGCCCCTACGGGTACGGTGCAACTTATTGCTTAGACGGGAAATAACCTGATATAGAGCTCCCTCTTCGAGGGAGCTGGCACGGCGTAGCCGTGACTGAGGGAGTCAGGTAGGCGCGCATCGCGCGCCCGTTATCGGAATTAGTGCAGAATTTCGGATTTGCTCATTTACTGTTTTCAAAAAAACTTCAAAACCCCGTTGACAAACCGTTTTTCGCGTGGTATACTTCATCACATTAAAGCGCTAACACATTAAAGTAAACAGCCGGCAAATCTTCGCCGGTCATTCGGAAAGGAGCAATCCCTTATGAAAAAGATGCTTGCCGCTCTGCTGGCCGCCATCCTCACCCTCTGCTTCACCGCCGCGCTGGCGGAAGATACCGGCCTTGGGGATGTCAAGGCGAAGGGCACCTTCGTGATGGGCTTTGACGAGGAATACCCGCCGATGGGCTTTGTCGATGAAAACGGCGAATACGTCGGCTTTGACATCGATCTGGCCAAGGAAGTCACCGACCGTCTCGGCGTGGAGCTCGTCCTCCAGCCGGTCTCGTGGGACTCCAAGGAGCTGGAGCTTTCCGGCAAAAACATCGACTGCATCTGGTCGGGTCTGACGATGACCCCGGAGCGCATCGAGCAGATGACCTTCTCCATCCCGTATCTGGCCAACGAGCAGATTCTCGTCGTTCGTTCCGATTCCGGCATCGCCTCTGAGGCGGATCTTTCCGGCAAGGTGCTTGGCACGCAGGCCGGTTCCAGCTCCGTGGACGTGCTGAACGCGAACCCCGATCTGCTGGCGGCCATCGGCGAGCCGCAGCTGTACGATGATTTCGTGACCGCGCTGATGGATCTCAAGCTCGGCGGCATCGACGTGCTGCTGATCGACTCCGTGGTTGGCAATTACTACATCGCCCAACAGGACGATCCGACCCAGTTCACCGTGCTGCCCGATGTGCTGGAAGCCGAGGAATACGGCATTGCCTTCCGCAAGGGCGAACAGACCCTCGCCGACGCGGTGAGCCAGCAGCTCATCGATATGTTCAAAGACGGCACGCTGGACACCATCCGCGCCAAGTGGTTCGCCAATGACATCACGCTGGTCGCTCAATACGCGGACTGATAAACAGCCATTTTCTCCCCGAAGGGGGGAGAAAATGGCCCTTTCCGTCCATATCACCTTTTCGGAGGCCTTCATGCGATACTTCAACAATTTCGACGCCTTTATGAAGCTCGTGCTTTCCATGACGGGCGGCTTTTATAACACGCTGATTATTTTCTTCTTCACGCTGCTGTTTTCCCTGCCGCTCGGCTTGGCCGTGGCGCTGCTGCGCATGAGCAGGCGCAAGATCGTCAGCGTGCCGACGTCGCTGTATATTCTGGTGATGCGCGGCACGCCGCTGATGCTGCAAATCTTCGCCATCTATTTTGCCATTCCGACGCTGACGGGCGTGAACCTCGACCGCATGAATGCCACCATCCTCGCCTTTTCCATCAACTACGCCGCCTATTTCGCCGAAATCTTCCGCGGCGGGATTCAATCCATCCCCGTCGGGCAGCGCGAGGCCGGTCAGGTGCTGGGCATGACGCGCGGACAGACGTTTTTTCACGTCATTCTGCCGCAGATGGCGAAGCGCGTGCTGCTGCCGGTCAGCAACGAGGTGATTACGCTGGTCAAGGATACGTCGCTGGCGAACGTGATCGCCGTCGCCGAGCTGTTCCGCGCGGCGAAGAACGAGGCCAGCCGCACCGCCTCCGTCGAGCCGCTCTTTGTCGCGGGGCTTTTCTATCTGCTGATGAACGGCGCGGTCTCGCTCGTGTTCGGCTGCCTCAATCGCCGCATGGCGTATTACAAGGATTGACAAGCGCTCCGGCGCGGAAACGGAAAGGGAGAACAAGGGTCATGCTTCAGGCGATTGACATCAGAAAAAAATACGGCGACAACGAAATTTTGAAGGGCGTGACCGTGCGCGTGGACAAGGGCGAGGTCGTCGCCGTCATCGGCCGCAGCGGTTCGGGCAAGAGCACCCTCCTGCGTTGTCTCAACCACCTTGAAACCATCGACAGCGGCGAAATCCGCATCGACGGTCAGGCGATGGTCACCACTGGCGCGGATGGCGCGGCGCGCTATCGGACGGAAAAAGACCTGCGCGGGCTCTGCCTCAAGATGGGGCTCGTCTTTCAGGATTACAACCTCTTTCCGCATTACACGGTGCTGCGCAACATCGTCGCGCCGCAGCAGCTTGTGCTCCATCGAAGCCGCCAGGAGGCCGAGCAGAAGGCCATGCTCCTGCTGGAAAAGGTCGGCCTTGCGGATAAGGCGGGCGCGTATCCCTGCAACCTCTCCGGCGGGCAGTGTCAGCGCGTCGCCATCGCCCGCGCGCTGGCCATGGATCCGGAAATTCTCTGCTTTGACGAGCCGACCAGCGCGCTTGACCCGCAGCTCACGCAGGAGGTGCTCTGCGTCATCCGTCAGTTAGCCGCCGAAAAGCGCACGATGATCGTCGTCACCCACGAAATGAACTTCGCCCGCGATGTGGCGGATCGCGTGATTTATATGGAAAACGGCCTCGTCGCGGAGGATGGCCCGGCCAAAGAGGTGCTTGGCAGCGCCCGCAGCGCGGCCATCCGCGCGTTCGCCGGAGAATGTGGCGATTGAGCCACCATTTCTGCGCCCTCTTGCGCGTTTTTGCGCAAAGAGGGTCTTTTTCCCGCCGGAAGTTTAGCTGCATTAAACCTGCACATTTTTCCCGCTGAACTTTATGGTTGACACGGCGCTTTTTCTAGCATATAATCATGCTGTTTTTATGGGTTGCGGCGCAAAGCCCCGCCCGCACAGGCTTGATGACTCAGGGAGGAAACCATGCAGGATACCCTTCTTTCTTTACAGCACATTTCCAAGGATTTCGGCGAGGGCGACGTTCTGCGCGATATCTCGCTGGATGTCGCCAGAGGCGAGTTCGTCACGCTGCTGGGCGCGTCCGGCTGCGGCAAGACGACGACCCTGCGCATAATCTCCGGTCTGGAAACGCCGGACGAGGGCACGGTGCTGCTGGACGGCCGGGACGTCACCGCGCTGCCGCCGGAGCGCCGCCCCGTCAACACGGTCTTTCAGAGCTACGCGCTCTTTCCGCATATGAACGTCGAAAAGAACGTGGCCTACGGCCTGCGCGTGCGCAGGATGGATAAAGCCTCCATCGAAAAGCGCGTGCGCGAGATGCTCGAACTGGTGCAGATGGCGGATTTTGCCAAGCGCATGCCCAGCCAGCTTTCCGGCGGTCAGCGCCAGCGCATCGCCATCGCCCGCGCGCTCGCGCCCGAACCGGAGCTGCTGCTGCTGGATGAACCGCTGGGCGCGCTGGATTTGCAGCTCCGCCGCCAAATGCAGCTTGAGCTCAAGCGCCTGCAAAAGAAGCTGGGCATCACCTTCGTCTACATCACCCACGATCAGGAAGAGGCCATCAACATGTCCGACCGCATCGCGGTCATGCGCGGCGGGCGCTTTGAGCAGCTCGGCACGCCGGAAGAAATCTACGACGAGCCGAAGACGCACTACGTCGCGCAGTTCATCGGCCGCTCCACCATTCTCAGCGGCAAGGTGGAATCCGTCGGAAAGGATACGGCGGTCATCCGCGGCGCCTGCGGCAGCTTCACGGCGGACGCTTCCCGCGCGCGGCTTTGCGCAGGCGAGGACTGCGAAATCTGCGTGCGCACGGAGCGGATGCGCGTTTCCCCCGTGCCGGTCGAGGGCTTTCAACTGCCCGTCACCGTGCGCGAGGCGCGCTACGCAGGCGGCAGCGTGCTGACCTATGCCATCCTCCCCGACGGCGAAGAAGCCGTCGCGACGAGCGAAGGCCGCCTCAGCGACGCGCTCACGCCCGGCAGCACCGCCTACCTGTATTGGAATCCCGCGCAGGCCGCGGTCATTGGGGGGACGTCCCATGGCGCGTAAAAATACCCTTCAGGCGCACGAGCGGCGCACCCACGCGCTGATGACCGCGCCGATGGCGGCCTTCGGCGTGCTGCTGGTCGCCCTGCCGCTGATCTACGTGCTCTGCACGTCGCTGGTGACGGGCGGCAAATTTCAATTCGGCATGCCGCTGACGCTCGCCAACTACAAGGCGCTGCTGCGCGAGGATTATCTCAAGGTCTTCGCCAACAGCCTCCAGCTCGCGTTCTTCACGACGGTCATCTCCCTGCTGGTGGGCTATCCCTTCGGCTACTGCATGGCGCGCGCCCCGCGCAAATGGAAGGCGCTGCTGATGATGCTGGTCATCATCCCGTTCTGGACGAGCGCGCTGGTGCGTATCTACGGCTGGAAGATCCTTTTGCAGGCCAACGGCCCGGTCAACGGCGTGCTCCGCTCGCTGGGGCTGATTCAGAAAAACATCAAGTTTCTCGGCTCCTACGGCTCGGTGCTGCTGGCGATGGTCTACTGCCTGATTTCCTTTATGATTCTGCCGTGCCACAACGCGGTGGATAAGATGGATTTCACGCTGGTGGAGGCCTCGCGCGATCTGGGCGCAAGCCCCGTTCGGGCGTTCCTCACCGTCACGCTGCCGCTGACCATGCCGGGCATTCTCGCCGGCTGCGTGCTGGTGTTCGTGCCCAGCGTCGGCCTGTTCTATCTGTCGGATATCATGGGCGGCGGTCTGGTGCTGGTGGGCAACCTCATCCGCGACCAGCTTCTCAAGGTGCGCGACTGGAACGTCGGCTCGGCGATGAGCATGGTGCTCATCGCGCTTTCCGCCGGCATCTATCTGCTATATCGCAAGGTCGGCGGCGATGATCTGGGGGTGATGTGATGGCGCAGGCGAAGCGGCGCAGAAAGCGCAAAATCTTTTCCCCCGTCTATCTGACGCTGGTGCTGATCGTCCTCTATCTGCCGATTCTGATGGTCGTCATCTATTCCTTCAACAGCGGGCGCACCATCGGAAGCTGGCAGGGCTTCACGACCGATTGGTACAGCCGCCTGTTTTCCAACGCCCTGATGGCCGACGCGCTCAAAAATTCGCTGGTTCTGGCCGTCGTCTCCAGCCTGCTGGCGGGCGGCATCGGCACGCTGGGCGCAATCGGGCTGGCGCGGTCACACCTGAAGCTCGGCGGCGCGGTCGAAACCCTCGCCACCCTGCCGATGATGATCCCCGAGCTGGTGCTGGGCATGGCGTATCTCTCCGTGTTCACCGCCGTGGGCTTTAAGCTCGGCATGGGCGCGCTGGTGCTGACGCACACGACCTTCTGCATCCCCTATGTGTTCATCAACGTCAAATCCCGCCTGATCGGCATGGATCCTTCGCTGTCGGAGGCCGCGCGCGACCTCGGCGCAAGCCCGGCGCGCGTTTTGAAGGACATCACCCTGCCGCTGGTCTTTCCGGCGGTGCTCTCCGGCATGATGCTTTCCGCCGCGATGAGCCTTGACGACGTAGTGATCTCCTTCTTCGTCACCAGCGCGGAGACGACCACCCTGCCGCTCAAGGTCTACACCGGCCTGCGTTCCGGCGGCACACCGGAGATCAACGCGCTCTCCACCCTGATGCTCGGCGTGATCTTTATCTGCGTGGCCTTCAGCCAACTGGTGACCGCCCGGAGCAACGCGAGATTAAAATAAATCAATCCGACTCCTTCAGTCATTCTCACCGACAGACCTTCGGTATTCCGCTTGCCTGCCTCCCTCGTTGAGGGAGGTGGCACGCCGTAGGCGTGACGGAAGGAGTTAAAGGGCAAAGCCCAAAGAAACCGCATCAAACGCATCCCGCGTTTGAGATAGATCAATCGTTCCTGAATCAAGGAGGGACATGGACATGAAGAAACTGTTTTGCCTGCTGCTTGCGCTGCTGACCATCGGCGGCTGCGCCCTGGCGGAGACCGAGAACAAGACCGACGAGGCCGTGCTCAACGTCTTCACCTGGGAAGGTTACATCGACTACTCGACCGTCATCAAGCCGTTTGAGGAGGAGACGGGCATCAAGGTCAACTATGCGACCTTCTCCAGCAACGAGGAGATGTATGAAAAGCTCTCCGCGGTGAACGGCAGCGATTACGACGTGGTGCTGGCCAGCGACTACATGCTCAACACCACCCGCGAAGCCGGGCTGATGCAGCCGTTCGACCCCGCCATCGTGGATAACTATTCCAACCTGAACGCGGGCTTCACCCATCAGTTCTTCGATCCGGACAACCAGTACGTCGTGCCGTATGTGAGCGGCATTCCGCTGATCGTCTACGATCCGTCCGCGGTGGAAATCGACATCAAGGGCTTCAACGACCTGTGGGATCCGTCCCTTGAGGACAGCCTCGGCCTGATCGACGACGCGCGCGTGACCATCGGCATGGTGCTGCTCTCCATGCACCAGAGCATGAACACCACCGACGACGCGGTGCTCGCGGAGGCAGCGGAAAAGCTCGACGCGCTGCGCAGCAACATCCACGTGCTCGAATATGAGAACCTGCACAACTATCTGGTTTCCGGCGACATCGCCGTGGCCTACACCTTCACCCCGTTCGTCGCGCTGGCGCTGGACGCCAACCCGGATTTGAAGGTCGTCTGGCCGGAAGAGGGGCTGGGCTTCGGCATCGACGGCTGCTTCATCCCGGTGAACGCGCCGCACGCCAAGAACGCGAACCGCTTCCTCCAGTACCTGCTGCGCCCGGAAGTCGCGGCGGTCTGCGCCGAGTGGCAGTATTATTGCAGCCCGAACGAGGCGGCGAAGGCCAGCCTCTCCGAAAGCTACCTGAACAACCCGGTGTTCAACGGCATTTATGACCGCATCGACGACGCGGAGTATGTGCGCAACCTGTCCAGCGAGGACGAGCAGAAATACCAGGATATCTGGACGACGTTCAAGCTGAGCATGCAGTGATTCCTTCCGGCCGCTGGTGCGGCCAAAAAGGGCGGGGCGGCTTTGCTGCCCCGTCCTGAAATGCCCGTCCGATTTCGGGCGGGTTTTTCAGGACGGATGAACCGCCATATTTTTCTGTTCGTAAGATGGAGTATGGAGGAGAAAACCATGTCAAAGCTGTTCATTTCCGGCGGCACGGTCATCGACCCGGAGACCCTGTCGCGCTTTCAGGCCGATGTGCTCTGCAAGGACGGGCGCATCGCCGCCGTCCAACCGGCGCAGTCGGGCGCGCCGAAGGACGCGCGGGTGATCGACGCTTCCGGCTGCTTCGTCTGCCCCGGCTTTATTGACCCGCACGGCCATATCGACGGCTGCAAATACACCGGCACGCTCTCCCTGCTTCAGGGCATCACAACGACGGTGGGCGGCAACTGCGGCTTTTCCCCGCTGGATATAGACGCATTTCTGCGCAGCCAGACGGCATTTCCGATTCATCAGGCGGAGATGATCGGCCTGTGCGCGCTGCGCGAGGCGGCGGGCGCCACCGATCTGTTCGCCCCGGCCAAACGCGCGCAGGTGCACACGATGGAGGCCCTCTGCGAGCGCGCGCTGCAAAACGGCGCGGCCGGCGTTTCCCTCGGGCCGGGCTATGCGCCGGGCACGTCGCTGGAAGAGATGGAGGCGCTGTGCACGATGGCGCGCCGCTATGGCAGACCCGCCGCCATCGACACGCGCATGTTCGCCATGACCGACCTCAACTCGCTCAGCGAGGCCATCGAGCTGGCCGAGGTCACGGGCTGCCGGATGATCGTCTCGCACTTTGAGTATCAATACGGCGTGGGCGTCGAATACAAGGCGCTGGAGATGCTGGAGCTGGCGCGCGCGCGCGGCGTGGATATGCGTCTGGACAGCGGCATGTACAAGGATTGGTGTTCTTCCATCGGCTCGGCGCTCTTTGAGCCCGTGACCATGCGCGACAACGGCATCGAGCTGCGCCACCTGCGGGTCATCACGGGCGAGCACATCGGCCTCGTGCCGGATCAAGCACTCTATGAACACCTGCGCGCGGCGCACCCGTGCGACGCGGTGGTGGTCAACACGGGCAGCGAGGAAGCCGTCTACACCATTCAGCGCTACCCGATGACGATGGTTTCCACCGACACGGGCAGCTACGCCCCCGGCGAAGGCCACCCGCAGATCGCGGGCAGCTTCCCGCGCTATCTGCGCAAGATGGTGATCGAGCGCGGCGAGTTGAGCTGGGAGCAGGCGATTGCGCATACGACGCTCCTCCCCGCGCAGACGATGGGGCTCGGGCGCAAGGGGCGCATCCGCGCGGGCATGGACGCCGATCTGCTCGTCTTCGACCCCGAAACGATTTGCGACCGCGCGGATTTCCCCGGCCTCGGCCGCCCGGACGCCGCGCCGGAGGGCATTCGTTTTGTCATCGTATCCGGCGAAATCGCCGCCGAAAACGGCCGCGCAACCGGCGTGATGGCCGGTAAAACCCTGAATTCGTTCGATTTCATCCATTCGAGCCGCCGCGCCATGGCGGGGGATTGATTTCCATACTTGACAACTTGTCACATTCGGATTACAATAATACGCAAATCGCACATCGCTTTTAAGCGAAAGGCGGCTTTCAGCCGCAAAAGCAATGACGGAACAAAGACGCGCCCCCGACCTTCAGAGAGTCGGCGCCCGGTGCAAGCCGACGGCGGGGACGCGGGATAACTCACTCCCGAGCTGCCTCTGTGCCGAGCAGAGGACGAATCCGCCGCGTTAAGGCAAAAGAGGGCTTCCGCGCTTGCGCGCGAGCCGAATCAGGGTGGTACCGTGTGGCATTTTCGCCTCGCCCCTGCGAAAAGCAGGTGTGCGAGGCTTTTTCATTTTCTTGAGGGAGGTTTTTCCGCTATGGGCATGACCATGACACAAAAAATCCTCGCGCGCGCCGCCGGCGTTGAGCGCTGCCGCGCGGGCGAGCTGCTCATGTGCAAGCTTGACCTTGTGCTGGGCAACGACATCACCGCCCCCGTGGCCATCAACGAGTTTCGCCGGATGGGCGCGGTCAAGGTGTTCGACCCCGCGAAGATCGCGCTGATCCCGGATCACTTCGTCCCCAACAAGGACATCAAGGCCGCCACGCTCGCCAAGCAGATGCGCGAATTCGCGCGCGCGCAGCACATCGTCCACTATTACGAGGTCGGCCGCGTGGGCATCGAGCACGCGCTGCTGCCGGAGCAGGGCATCGTCGCCCCCGGCGAGGTCATCATCGGCGCGGACAGCCACACCTGCACCTACGGCGCGGTGGGCGCGTTCTCCACGGGCGTGGGCTCGACGGATATGGCCGTGGGCATGGCGACGGGCGAATGTTGGTTCAAGGTGCCGGAGGCCGTCAAGGTCGTGCTGACCGGCAAAATGAAGCCGTGGGTCAGCGGCAAGGACGTGATTCTGCACCTCATCGGCGAAATCGGCGTGGACGGCGCGCTGTATCAGTCCCTCGAATTCACCGGCGACGGCGTGAAGGAAATCCCGATGGACGGCCGCCTGACCATCGCGAACATGGCCATCGAGGCGGGCGCGAAAAACGGCATTTTCCCGGTGGACGACGTCTGCCGCGAATACCTCAAGGGGCGCGTGACGCGCGAATGGACGGCGTTTGAGGCCGACCCGGACGCGGAATACAGCCGCACCGTGACCATCAACCTCGACGAGCTGGATATGACCGTCTCCCTGCCGCATCTGCCGGAAAACACCCGTCCGGCGCGCGCGTGCAGGCAGACCATCGATCAGGTCGTCATCGGGAGCTGCACCAACGGCCGCATCAGCGACATGCGCGTCGCCGCGCAGATTCTCAAGGGGCACAAGGTCAGCGACCACGTGCGCTGCATCGTCATCCCAGGCACCCAGCAGGTCGTCAAGGACTGCCTGAAGGAGGGGCTGGTGGATATCTTCATCGACGCGGGCGCGATTTTCACCATGCCGACCTGCGGCCCGTGTCTAGGCGGCTTCTGCGGCGTTCTGGCCGACGGCGAGCGCGCCGTTTCCACCACCAACCGCAACTTTGTCGGCCGCATGGGTCACACCGGCAGCGAAATCATTCTGGCCAGCCCGGCGGTCGCCGCGGCTTCCGCCATCATGGGCCGCGTCGCCACGCCTGAGGAGGTGCTCTAACATGTTCGTTCAATCTACCGTCATCCGATACGGCGATCACGTTGATACGGACGTCATCATCCCCGCCCGCTACCTCAACACCACCGATCCCGCCGAGCTGGCCGCTCACTGCATGGAGGATCTGGACAGCGATTTCAAGCGCAAGAGCGAAACGAGCCGCATCATCGTCGCGGGGCGCAACTTCGGCTGCGGCTCCTCCCGCGAGCACGCGCCCATCGCCATCAAGGCCAGCGGCATTCAGCTCGTCATCGCGGACAGCTTCGCCCGCATCTTCTACCGCAACTCGATTGATATCGGCCTGCCGATCATCGAGTGTCCGGCGGCGGCCAAGGCCATCCGCGACGGCGACGAGGTGGCCGTCCATCTGGATACCGGCGTGATCGAGGATCGCACCACCGGCGAGCGCTTCACCGCCGCGCCGTTCCCCCCGTTCATCCAGAAGATCATCACCGTCGGCGGCATTGAAAACTTCGTTCGCGAAAAGATCGCGGGAAAGGCGTGAGCCATGAAAGCCCATATCGTCACTTTGCCGGGCGACTACATCGGCCCGGAGATCGTCGCGCAGGCGGTCAAGGTGTTAAACGCCGTCGCGAAAAAATACGGCCACATATTCTGCTTTGACGAGCGCAGGCTCGGCGGCGCATCCATCGACACATTCGGCGTGCCGCTGACGGACGAGACGCTGGCGGCCTGCAACGCGGCGGACGCGGTGCTGATGGGCAGCGTCGGCGGCCCGAAGTGGGACGCGGTCGAGCCTGCCCGCCGCCCGGAAAAGGGGCTGCTCGCCCTGCGCAAGGGCATGCAGGTGTTTGCCAACCTGCGCCCGTGTACGATTCATCCGCAGCTTTCCGGCGCGTGCCCGCTCCGCCCGGACATCATCGCCAAGCCGATTGACATTATGATCCTGCGCGAGCTGACCGGCGACATCTACTTCGGCAAGCGCTGGCGCAGCGAGGATCGCGCGGCAGCGACGGACGAGATGGCTTATTCCGTGCCGGAGGTCGAGCGTCTGGCGCGCATCGGCTTTGAAATGGCGAAAAAGCGCCGCGGCAAGCTCTGCTCGGTGGACAAGGCCAACGTGCTGGAGTGCAGCCGCCTGTGGCGCGAGACGGTCGAGCACCTGAGCCGCGAATACCCGGAGATCGAGGTCAGCTACATGTACGTGGACAACGCCGCCATGCAGCTCATTCTGAACCCGGCGCAGTTTGACGTGATGATAACCGGCAACCTGTTCGGCGACATCCTCTCGGATGAGAGCGCCGCCATCGCGGGCAGTCTGGGCATGATGCCCTCCGCCAGTCTGGGCAGCACGACGCGCGGCCTGTATGAGCCGATTCACGGCAGCGCCCCGGACATCGCGGGGCGCGACATCGCCAATCCGCTGGGCACGATTCTCTCCGGCGCGCTGCTGCTGCGCCACAGCCTCGGCCTCGAGCAGGAAGCCGCCGCGATTGAGCGCGCGGTTTCGCAGGTGCTCGACGAGGGCTACCGCACCGGCGATATTTTCTCCGCGGGCCGCACGAAGGTCGGCTGCACACAGATGGGCGACCTCGTCGCGGAACGGGTATAATGCGGGCTGAGCCCGCCTGCCCCTCCGCCGAAGTCTGCAAAAGCATCAAATTTTTGCTTACGCGGACGATTTTATGCAATTTCCTATTCGCTAAAAAGAGCGCACGGCCAACGCGGCCATGCGCTCTTTCTGTTCTTTTATACTAATTCGCAGTTAAAATGCTTAACAGAGCGCATCAGATTTTTTGTTCTGACGAAGCCAAGTGAAGTGAGGCGTACTGGAGGTACGTTGAACGGAACGAGGCAAAGTCAGAGCGAAAAAGATGGTGCGCGGATTAAGCCATTTTAACAAGAATTAGTATTACAGCGACATCAGCGCGGAAACCACGCTCTCCGACCATTCGTTAAAATGATCGGGGTTCAGGTCATACAGCAGTCCCGCGCAGGCGGTCGCCGAAGCGGTCATCTGCGCCACGCTCTTCCCCAGCGCGGTCGTATACGCGGGCGCGCCAATCATCGCCGCGCCGTCGCCGCCGAGCAGCTTTTGAGCCAGAGACAGGGCGGCCTCGCGGCGCGCACTGTCCTGCCAGCAGGCGCGGGTGAGCGCCAGCCCATAGCTCGGCGTGCCGACCAGCGCGGTTCGCGCCTGCCCGTCCATGCCCGCGAGGGCGACGGCGACGACGTGCTCCTGCCGCGCCTCGGGCACCAGCTCGGCCAAATCGCTGCCGTCAAAGCGCATCGCCGCCGCGCCCTCCATGAACGCCTGCTTCGCCTGCTCGTCCGTCAGATTCCACGGATCCAGGCCGAACGCGCCGACCTGCGTGAGCGCCGTCGTCACGGCCTTCGCGCCGTCCAGCGAGGTCTGCTGTCCGTATTGATCGGCAGGCGCGCCGATCATCGCCGTGCAATCCAGCACAATCTCCGGCCATTCGCACATGGCGTTGGCGAGCGGCAGAATCCCCTTCTGCGCCAGCGACGCGCAGGCGATGATCAATTCGTCGTAATTCGTCGGCACGGCGACGCCGTTCGCCTCCAGCACGTCGGCGTTGACGTACAGCGCCTCCCAGTTGAAGCGCACCGGCGCGAGCAGCACGCTGCCGTCGCGCTCCGCCATCGCGTCCATCCGCTTCGCGCCGCAATCCGGCGCGGCGGCCAGCAGCTCGTCCACGCTGACCAACTGATCCTTCGTCAGCCCGCTGCCCAGCGGCACGACGACCAGATCCGCGCGGCCGGCGGTCACCATCTCCTGCATCTGCTCCATGAACAGATCGTCCTCCAGGCCGGAATAATCCTCCACCATGTTGCCGGTTTCGTCTTCCCACGCGGTGATCAAATCCATGTACCCCTGCGCGGCGAAATCCATATCCGCAAACGGCGTGAACGTCGTCACCGTCGTGCCTGCCGCCAGCGCCGAAGCCGCCGCCACCAACAGACAAATAAACGCCATCAAACCCGAAATCCTCTTGCGCATCGCTAAAAAACCTCCTTGAATTATAATCCCAGATGGATCGCCTTTTGCAGCGTCTTCCGCGCCAGCGGCGCGGCCACGCCGCCGCCGCTTCCGCCGTTTTCCACGAGGACGCAGATCGCGTAAGGCGCGCTGTCATTGGTGATATAGCCAACGAACCACGCATGTGATTCGATGCTTTTGTCGTTGCTGGCCTCCGCCGAGCCGGTTTTGCCCGCGACGGTATAGCCGTTATCCAGCGCGGCGCGCTTGCCCGTGCCGGATTTGACCACGCGGATCATCTCTTTTTCCAGCCGCGCCGCCACGTCCTCGCCGAGCACGCGCCTGCCGCCCGCGTGGCTGAGCAGCGCGCGGTTTCCGCCCTGCGCGGTCGTGATCTGCGCGACGAGGCGCGGCTCGTTCATCACGCCGCGGTTGGCGATCGTCGCGGCGATCAGCGCCATGTGCATCGGCGTGGCGAGCACGCGCCCCTGACCGATGGCCGACCATGCCAGATCCTCGGCGCTCAGGTCGTCGATGGGGTAGCTGGAATTGTAGACGATCAAATCGCTGAACATGAAGTTCCGGTTGAAGCCCATCTCCTCCGCCGTATTGCCCAGCATCTCATAGCCGAGATCCTGCGAGAGCGCGGCGAAGGTCGTGTTGCAGGAGCGCGCGAATGCGTCGGACAGGGTTTGCACCCCGTGCGCGCTGCCGTCTGTGACGGCGTAGTTGCCCACGGGATAATAGCCCGTGCAGTCAAACGCGAAATCGTTCAGATCGGGCAGATTTTCCAGCGCGGAAGCCAGCGTCACGATTTTGAACGTCGAGCCAGGCGGATACAGCCCCTGCGTCGCGCGGTTGATGAGCGCGCCCGCCGCTTCGTCCGCCAGCGCCGAATCCATGTTCGTCGGGTCGAACTGCGGCATGGAGACCATCGCCAGAATCTCGTCCGTCCTGTAATTGAGCACGACGACCGCGCCGCGCTTGCCCGCGGGGAACTGCTCGCTGATGTAGCGGGAGAGCCGCTCGGAGATCGTCAGCCGGACGTCGTCGCCGCGCTGGGTCGTGCCGGTAAAGGCGTCGGCCAGCCGCTCGAAGATGCTGGAGCGGAAGCCCAGCAGAAACTGCGCGTGGAACGTGTCCGCGCCGGTGGAAACCTTGCCGCCGCTGTCGCCGACCACCTGACAGACCGCCTTGCGCGTCGCCGCGCTGCCGTTGTAGCGCCGCCTGCCGTCCTCATCCGTATAGGCCAGCACCGTGCCGTCCCTGTCGGTCAGCGTGCCCATGACGACATGCCGCTTCTGGCTGCTGATGCGCGGGTTATAGGGGTTCGCGACCCAGCGCCCGCCGTAGAAATAGACGGAGTAGCAGAAATACGCGATCACCAGCGCGAACATCAGCACCAGCAGCAGCGTCAGCAGGTGCATGCGCCGCTTGATAACCTTGATAAAATCACCCTCTCACGCACAGAATATCTTCTTCCAGATTTTCCTGCGCCCTTGCGCTCGCCCCGTGCAGAATCCCGATCATCGCCATGCACGAGAGCAGCGACGAGCCGCCGTAGCTGAGGAAGGGCATCGTCACGCCCGTCAGCGGAATCATCTTGATGACGCCCGCGACGATCATAAACGTCTGAATCCCCAGCATGGCCAGCACGCCGCAGCCCAGCAGCATCTCAAACGAGCGCCGCGCGCGGGCAACCACCGTCACCCCGCGCAGAATCAGCAGCACATAGACCGCCAGCAGCAGCACGCCGAACGCCTGCCCAAGCTGCTCGCAGACCACGGCGAAGATAAAGTCGTTGTAATAGGCGGGGATTTTCTCCGGCGTGCCCTGCCCCAGCCCCACGCCGAACAGCCCGCCCGAGCCGATGGCCAGCAGCGCCTGAATGATCTGATAGCCCTTGTCCGTCGGGTCGCTCCACGGGTTGCGCCACATCGCCACGCGCACCTTGACGTGCGCGAACATCTGATAGCCCAGCACCGCCGCGCCCGCGCCGCCGCCGAGGCCGAGGATCGTCAGCGGCACGTTGCCGCAGGCGACGTAGAACAGCACCAGCGTCGTCAGGTAATAGATCAGCGCCGTGCCGAGGTCGCGCTGCATCATCAGCAGCAGAAGGCAGGCCGCCGCGAACAGGAGCGCGGGCATCATCTGCCAGACGGTTCGATGCGCGCTGAAGAAATACGCCAGCGCCAGCACCACCGAGAGCTTCACGATTTCGCTGGGCTGGAACGAGCCGAGCAGCGGCACGGATACCCAGTTCTTCGCGCCGTTGTTCCATTCGCCGAAGGCCAGCGGCAGAATCAGCGCGCCGATGCCCAGCGCCATGCCCAGCAGCGTCAGCCCCCGGAAATGGCGCACATGGAAGACGATTTCGCTCATCACGAGCATCGCCGCCAGCCCCATCGCGTAGAACATCGCCTGCCGCGCGCCGCGTTCGGGCGAGACCGTATAGAGCACCACCACGCCCACGCCGCAGAGGAAATTCGTCAGCGCCATCACCAGCGAATCCATCGGCAGAAACCGCGGCAGCGCCAGCGTGGTGAGCAGCCCCAGCGGCGCCATGACCATGCACAGCTTGACCGCCTGCGTATCCCACGCGCCCTCCGCCTTGGCCGCGCAGAGCAGCAGCCCGAGCACCTCGAACACCGCCGTCAGCAGCGCGATCATCGTCACGCATCCGTCCCCCGCGCGGCTGACCGCCCTGCGCCGGTCGCGGGCGACGGCGGCGGCGCGCGCCTTTTCCTTTTTCTCCCGCCCGGTCAGCTTCTGCTCCGGCTCATAGCGCCGGGGCGGCTTTTTTTCTTCTTTCGCCGCTTCGGGCTTGAGCCTGCCCGTTTTCGTCCGCGCCGGCTTGAGGCGGATGGGCTTTTTGTCCTCCGGCTCTTCCTTCACGACGGTTTTCGCTTTCTTTGCGGGTTTATAGACGGTCTGCCCGTCTTCCTGCATCTGCGCATCGCGCTTGCGTGGAGCCACGCCGTCACCTCCGCATCTTTTTATCCTTCTGTGCGGCGGAGGCTCGTTCGTCCTCGTCCGCTTCGCTCTGATTCATCCGCTTCTTCTCCCTGCGGATCGCGCCGCGCGTCGGCGCGCCCAGCCCGTCGCCGCGCCCCTGTCCGGCCTTGCTGCGGCGGGCGCGGGTCACATACGGCTCGTCCGCGCCGGCAATGCCTTCGCCGCGGTCATACATCCGCAGCACCAGCTTCAATTCGCCGACGCGCAGCATCGCGCCGTCGCGCATGATGGCCTCGTCGCCCGGTTCAATCGGCGTTTCATCCGCCAGAAATCCGTCCTTATGCAGCGGCACGAGGTGCAGCGCCTCGCCCTCGACCCAGAAAAACGCCGAGCGCATGTGCACCCTTTTATACGGCACACAGACGTCGCAGCCCATCGAGCCGCCCAGCGTCCCCTCAAACGGCACGCACAGCTCCGTTCCCGCCGGGAGCCGCCGGTTCCCCGCAGAAAGCACAATCAGGCGGCCCGCCGCGCCCGTCCGCGGCAGGTTCTTTTTGACCCGCCGCCAGAGCGCGCGGTCTTTCGTGTATTTCCGAAAGGCCAGCAGCACGATCAGCGCGATGATCGCCGCGCTGAGATACCCAAAGCCCATGGACGCCACCTGATACCAAGCCTGATTCAATCGTGCCAGCCTCCTGCCTGCCGCCGGGCAGACGGCCTCGGCGGGAAAATCTTCCCTCCGATTATACCATAGAAACGCATGAGGCTGTCAAATTTATCCCGGCGAACGAAAAAAATCCCCCGCGTTTTCACACAGGGGACACCTTTCAGGCGTTCTTCGGCTTCTTTTCCGTTCAAAAGAAGCTATTGAGCATAGACCGAACATTTCAAGAAGCAAATATCCATGTATTTCGGATATGGGGCTTTGCCCCATCGCCCCACCAAAGGGCTTTCCGGTCGCCCTTTGGAAACCTTCGGGGCGAAAATACTTATTTTTATTTTTGAAATATCGGTGTTATTAGCTTAACAGCCTCATTATCAATCGTTTTCCTCGAAATCGCCGGTGTAGAGCTGGTAATATTTGCCGCGCTGGGCGATCAGCTCGTCGTGCGTGCCGCGCTCGATGATGCGCCCCTGTTCGAGCACCATGATGCAGTCGCTGTTGCGCACGGTGGACAGGCGGTGCGCGATGACGAACGTGGTGCGCCCCTTCATCAGGGAATCCATGCCGGCCTGAACGAGCGCCTCGGTGCGGGTGTCGATCGAGCTGGTCGCCTCGTCGAGAATCAGCACGGGCGGATCGGCGACCGCCGCGCGCGCGATGGCCAGAAGCTGACGCTGCCCCTGCGAGAGGTTGCCGCCGTCGCCCTTGAGCATGGTGTTGTAGCCGTCCGGCAGGCGGGTGATGAAGCCGTCCGCGTTGGCGAGCTTGGCGGCCTCGATACATTCCTCGTCCGTCGCGTCCAGACGGCCGTAGCGGATATTCTCCATCACCGTGCCGGTGAACAGGTGCGTATCCTGAAGCACGATGCCCAGCGAGCGGCGCAGGTCGTCCTTCCTGATCTTGTTGATGTTGATGCCGTCGTAGCGGATCTTGCCATCCTGAATGTCATAGAATCGGTTAATCAGGTTGGTGATGGTCGTCTTGCCCGCGCCGGTCGAGCCGACGAACGCGATCTTCTGCCCCGGCGTGGCGTAGAGCTTGATGTCGTGAAGCACCATCTTGTCGTCGCTGTAGCCGAAATCGACGTGATCCATCACGATGTCGCCCTTCAGCTCGCGATACTCGGTTTCGCCCGTGTCCTTGTGCGTGTGCTTCCACGCCCAGAGGCCGGTGCGGCCGTCGCTTTCGGTGATGACGCCGTTTTCGTCCTTCTTCGCGTTGACGAGGGTGACATAGCCATCATCCACCTCGGGCGCTTCATCCAGCAGGTCAAAGACGCGCTCCGCGCCCGCCAGCGCCATGATGATGGAATTGGATTGCTGGGAGACCTGATTGATCGGCTGGTTAAAGCTCTTATTCAGCGTCAGGAAGGAGACCAGCGTGCCGATGGTCAGGCCGAGGTAGCCGCCGGAGGCCAGCAGGCCGCCGACCACCGCGCAGAGCACATAGCTCAGGTTGCCCATCGCCATCGTCAGCGGCATGATGGTGTTGGAGATGCGGTTGGCGTTGTAGGCGCTCTCGCGGAGGGAATCGTTGAGCTGCTTGAAGCCCGCGAAATTCTGTTCCTCGTGGCAGAAGACCTTGACGACCTTCTGGCCGTCCATCATCTCCTCGATATAGCCGTTGACCCTGCCCAGATCCTGCTGCTGGGCGACGAAGAAGCGCCCGGCGCTCTTGATGCGCTTGACGGAGAGCGTCATCGTCGTGGCGACCATGAACAGCGTGATGATCAGCAGCGGCACGTTGAGAATGATCATCGAGATCACGATGCTCACAATCGTCACGACGCTGGAAATGAGCTGCGGCATGGACTGGGAAATCATCTGCCGCATGGTGTCGATGTCGTTGGTGTAGACGCTCATGATATCGCCGTGGGCATGCGTGTCAAAATACTTGATCGGCAGGCGCTCCATCTTGGAAAAGAGCTTGACGCGCAGGTTTTTGAGCGTGCCCTGCGAGACGAAGATCATCAGGTAATTGTACAGCCACGCGCTGAACGCGCCGAGGAGGTACACCAGCGCGACGCCGAGCACGGCGCGCCCCATCGGGCCGAAATCCGGGTCGGGGCGGCCGATCATCGGGGTGATGTAATCGTCGATCAGGCGCTGCATGAACATCGTGCCGTAGACGTTGGCCACCGCGCTGACGATCAGGCAGAGCACGACCGCGACGCAGTGCGGCTTATATCGACCCATGATCTCGGCCATGATGCGCTTAAACGTCTTGCCGGGGTTCTTCGCGCCGGGCTTTCCGGCGTTTCTGTTTCGTCCCATCATGCTCAGTCGCCTCCCTTCATGGCGGCCTCGTCAAAGTCGCCGCTGCCGCTTCCGGCCTGACTGTTGTAGACCTCCTGATAGATCGCGTTGGTCTTCAGCAGATTCTCCGGGGTATCAAACGCATTGACCCGGCCGTTGTCCAGCACGAGCACGCGATCCGCATCCTGAATGGAGGAAATGCGCTGCGCGATGATGATCTTGGTCGTGCCGGGGATGTGGGTGCGCATGGCCTCGCGAATCTTCGCGTCCGTCGCGGTATCGACGGCGCTGGTGGAGTCATCCAGAATGAGCACCTTCGGGTTTTTGAGCAGCGCGCGGGCGATGCACAGGCGCTGCTTCTGGCCGCCGGATACGTTCGTGCCGCCGCGCTCGATGCGGGTGTTGTATTTTTCCGGGAATCGCTCGATAAATTCGTCCGCGCAGGCCAGACGGCAGGCCTCGCGGCATTGCTCGTCCGTCGCGTTTTCATTGCCCCAGCGGAGGTTATCGTAAATCGTGCCGGAGAAGAGCACGTTGTTTTGCAGCACGACGGAAACCGCGTCGCGCAGGCTCTCCACGTCGTATTTGCGCACGTCCACGCCGCCGACGCGCACCTCGCCCGCCGTCACGTCGTACAGGCGGGAGATGAGGCTGACGAGGCTCGACTTCGAGGAGCCCGTGCCGCCCATCACGCCGATCGTCTCGCCGGAGCGGATGTGCAGGTCGATATCGCTGAGCACCGGCTTGCCGCTGCGCTGCTGATAGGCGAACGTCACGTGACTGAAATCAACGGAGCCGTCCTTCACGGTCTTGACCGCGTTTTCCGGGCTGGTGATGTCCGGCTGCTCCTCGAGCACCTCCTCGATGCGCTGCGCCGCCGCGGCGGACTGCGTGACCATGACAAAGACCATGGAGAGCATCATCAGGCTCATCAGGATGTTCATCACGTAGGAGAGCAGGCTGGTCAGTTCGCCCGTGGTCAGGCCGGTCTGCCCCACGATCATCTTCGCGCCGAACCAGCTGATGGACAGAATACAGGCGTAGACGGTGAGCTGCATGATCGGCATGGAGAACGAGATGATGCGCTCGGCGGAGATGGAATTTTTGAACAGCGCGTTCGCCGCGCCGGAGAATTTTTCATCCTCGTAATCCTCGCGGACAAACGCCTTGACCACGCGGATCGCGCCGACGTTTTCCTGCACCACGCCGTTCACCGCGTCGTACTTGCGGAACATCAGCTTGAAATATTTCATCGCCTTGGGGATGAGCACGACGATCATCACGCCCAGAAACGCCATCGCGACCAGAAACACGAGCGAGAGCTTCGCGTTGATGGAAAACGCCATGAACAGCGCGACGATCAGCGTCACCGGCGCGCGGGTGCAGATTTGCAGAATCATCTGAAAGGCATTCTGGATGTTGGTGACGTCGGTGGTCAGGCGCGTGACAAGCCCTGCGGTGGAGAACTTGTCGATGTTGGAGAAGGAATACGCCTGAATCCGCCCGAACATGGATTCGCGCAGATTGCTCGCCAGCCCCGTGCTCGCCCGCGCGCTGTGCACGCCCGCGCGAACGCCGAAGAACATCGCCAGAATCGCCATCACCGCCATCAGCGCGCCGATCTTCGCGACGTGCGCCATGTTTCCCACGGCGATGCCCTTGTCGATGATGGACGCGGTGAGATACGGAATCAGAATTTCGAGAATGACGCAGCACACGGTATACATCGGCGAAATCAGCGCGTCCTTTTTATACTGTTTGATTTCCCGCGCAATGCGCGCGCCGGTGATATGCTTTTTTGCGCCGGCCGGTTTTGTTTCAGCCATTGAATCCCTCCTGATCTTCTTCAATGCACTCGCACCGCCTGAACGCATCGGACGACGTGATTTCAAACACCCGCCCGAGCAGCCGCACAAATTCGGGCGCGTCGTCGCCCAGCATGGACAGCAGCAGCGCGATTTTGCTCTTAAAATGCGCTTTGCGCTTTTCGCAGAGCGCCTCGCCCGCCTGCGTCAGGGAGACGAGCACGCGGCGGCGGTCAACCGCGTCGTTTTCGCGCTCGAGCAGCCCCTTCTTTTCAAGGCTGCCCAGCACGGCGGCGACGCGCGAGGTGGTCATGCTCAGCCTGCTGCTCAGCTCGCCCGCCGTCATTTTTTTCTTTGTCCCGTTATGCAAAAGCCGCATCACGGCCATTTCGCCGCACAGGCTTGCGCTGAAACGGTTTTCCCGCGCCTCCCGCGGGTGTTCATCCAGCAGGCGCGTCATTTCTTCCGTCAGCGCGGCGTTACCTGTCACAGAATCCCTCCTTTTGCTAACACTGTGAGTTATTATACGGAGGGCGGCAAAATGTGTCAACGTTAAATGCGCCAAATCTCGGCGCGGTCAACATGGCGAAAAACACAATTTGCCTGACAATTTTCAAACGCTCCCATCCGCCGCGCCGGACGCGGCGGGGTGCGCGCGAATCACGATTTCCGACACTTTATGACGAATTTTGACAGAAAGTGGTGCAGCCATTCCCGTTTCAAACCGTTTTTGCCGCCTTAATGGAGCATCGGTGGAGAAAGAGCGGTGAAAAAGATTGACAAGTGGAAAAAAATGGATAAAATGAAAGGAGCGAATATACGGAAAGGAGCGCATCGATATGAAGGATATCGCGATTGACTATTTAGGGGGAAGCGGCTTCCTCGTTTCGCTCGGCGGCACCGGCCTGCTCTTTGACGCCAGCGAATCCGGCCCGGATCGGCGCGCTCTGCCCGATCCGGCGGCGCTCGCGGCGTTTGAAAAGCTGTATGTGTTTGTCAGCCATCACCACGACGATCACTTTTCCCCGGCGATCTACGATCTGTGCGGCGAAAACGCGACCTATATCCTCGGGTTTGACATTCCGCAGCCCTACAAGGGCGTGCGCATGTCCCCCGGCGAGGCGCGCACATTCGGCGCGCTGACGGTGAACGCCTACGGCTCGACGGACGATGGCGTTTCGTTCTGCGTCGATTTTGCGGGCGTCACGCTGTTCCACGCGGGCGACCTGAACCTGTGGCACTGGCGGGACGAATCCTCCGTCACGGAAATCGAATCCGCCGAGCGCGCGTTCTACGACTGCGTCGCGCCGATTCCCAAGCAGAAGATCGACGTGGCGTTTTTCCCGGTCGATCCCCGTCAGGGCAGCATGTACGACGCGGGCGCGGGCTATTTCATCATGACTGTCAAGCCCAAGGTCTTTATCCCGATGCACTTTCAGGGGCGGCCGGACGTCGCGCTGCGCTTTGCCGTCACCGGGGAAACCCCGCAGACGCGCATCGTCGCGCTGGAGCAGCCCGGCGACCACATCGACCTGCATCTGCCGGAGGACGAAGCCTCCGCGCCGGATCAGAAGCTGAAGGATTTATTGAAGGACGACGAAAATTCCTGATTTCATACGCGCCGACATAAAACGAGGCTGTCAAGCTCAATCCAGATATTTCAAGAATCAAAAACTAAGCATTTTCAGAATATGGGGCTTTGCCCCATCGCCCCACCAAAGGGCTTTCCGAGCGTTTACGGCGCCAGTTTGGCGCATCGCCCTTTGGAAACCTTCGGGCAAAAACTCTTAGTTTTCCTTGAAATATCGGTTTTGTTAGCTTAACAGCCTCGTTCTTTATATTATATTTTCTCGATTTTCCGCACCGTCAGCACGCCGTCCTCGACGGTAAATTTGACGTTCTTCCCCGCGAAGGCCACGCCGTACATGCGCTCAGGGTCGCTCTGGTACGAGGGTCTCGGGTCGTGCGCCAGCACGCCGCGCAGCGCCGCCCGGTGCGCCGGGTCGATCCGCGCCTCCAGCGCCGCCGGAAAATCGACCGCCAGCGCGTAATGCCGCTTTTCCTCCGCAAAGCCGCCCGTCGCCTCCGGGTGGCAGTCGGCATACGGCAGATAGGGCTTGATATCATAAATCGGCGTTCCGTCCATCAGATCCGCGCCGCCGACGACGAGCACCGGTCCCTCCGGGGTGTGCAGCCGCACTTCCTCAAGCGTCACGGACGACAGCCCGATGGGATTGGGGCGAAACGGCGACCGCGTGGCGAACACGCCCATGCGCGCGTTGCCGCCTAGCCTCGGCGGGCGCACCGTCGGCGACCACTCATCCCGCTCGCAGGCGGAAAAGCCCCAGATCAGCCACAGATGCGAAAAGCCCTCGACGCCGCGCAGCGCGTCCGGGTTTTGATAGGGCTTTTCGAACACGATTTCCGCGCGCGTTTCCGGCACGACGCCGCTCTGGCGGGGAATACCGAATTTCTGCGGAAAGTCGCTGCGGATTCGGGCGATGATTTTGATCGTTTCCATTATTTCACCAGCACCGAGGGAACCTCCACGCCGGAGTCGTGCATCGTCTGCATCATGTGCCGCTGCGCCGCCTGCCGCGCGCGCTCGCTGTCGTGCTCCAGAATCCCGCGGTACATCTCCAAATGGCACTGGCTCGCGCGCTGATAGCTGCCCTCCACGCGGCGGGTGTGGTGATAGCCCGCCTGAATGGATTCGTGAATCGTCGGCAGCAGGCGCATCATCACGTCGTTGCCGGTGCATTGGGCGATCATGCTGTGGAACTCGAAATCATACGGCGTGTAATCCTCGCCGTGCAGATAGGCGTTATCCATCTTATCCAGCAGGGTCTTCATCGCGACGAGCTGCTTTTCCTGCCGCCGGACGGCCGCCAGCGCCGCGACGTTCGGCTCGATCAGCAGCCGCGTCTCCAGCAGTTGGGCGATCAGCTCCTCCTGATCGGCGAAGCGCAGCCCCAGCGGGTCGCTCGCCAGCCCCGGCATGGCGCACAAAAACGTGCCCTGCCCCTGCCGGATATCGACGATATGCTCCGTCTGCAAAATTTTGACCGCCTCGCGCACCGTCGAGCGGCTGACCCCGAAGCGCTCCATCAATTCCGCCTCAGCCGGGAGCTTCGCGCCCGTCTTGAGCGATTCCTGTATGATCATTTCCCGCAGCTTGTCGGCCACCTGCTCCGGGAGCTTCCGCGTTTTTCTGACTGTTTCCATTGCTCTCGCCTTTCCTTCTCTTCTGACAAAATGGGGATTCGAATTTTATTTGAGGTTGCGTTTTGAAGTGCACCGCTTATCAAACATACGCTTTCATTATCAGTTTATCATATCCGACCTTTTTTCTCAACCCTGTTCGGCGGCGCGTTCAATTTTTACGCGCGCGGCAAAGTCTTGCCCTCCGTCGGAAGGATTTTTCCCCGACAGCGCGAATACTGAATAGGTGTGAATTTGCCCTTTTATACCGTTTCAGCGCCCTTTTGGGCAGACGGAGCCGAGTTGTGCACAGCGTTGTGGATAAATCCGCCGATAGTTTTGGGCTTTATTCAGTGTTATCCACAGCAAAAAAGGCAGGCCGCGTATGGCTTTTTGGCACTTATCCCGGTTATCCACCGCTCTACGGCTCCTGCTGCTGAACGTATATACAGCTACTACCCCATGGAGGTTGTCAAAAATGCGTTTTATCTGCGATACCAACGAACTGAATACCGCCCTCTCCATCGTCAGCCGCGCGCTGGCCGTGCGCTCCACCAAGCCGATTTTGGAAGGCATCCTGTTTGAGTCCTGCGACGAAGGGCTCCGCCTCACCTGCACCGATCTGGCGCTGGGCATCGAAACCCTGCTGCCCGCGACGTTCAGCGAGGAAGGCCGCGCCGTTCTGCCGGGCAAGCTGCTCTGCGAAATCATCCGCAAGCTGCCGGGCGGCCCGTGCGACATCGCCATCGGCGAGCGGATGCAGGCGACGATCCGCTGCGCGAGCGTCCGCACCACGATCAACGGCTTTGACCCGGTGGAATACCCGGAGCTGCCGCAGGTCGAGGGCGAGTGCTTCGAGCTCCCCCAAAACACGCTCAAGGATATGATCGGCCGCACCCTGTTCGCCATCGCGCAGGATGAGAGCCGTCCGATTTTGACCGGCTGCCTGATGGAAATCAACGCCAGCGAAATGCGCGTCGTCGCGCTGGACGGCTTCCGCCTCGCGCTGCGCAAGGAGAACGTCGCCGGCCCGTCCGCCCCGGTCAGCGCCGTCGTCGGCGGCCGCGTTTTGGGCGACATTGCGAAGATTTTGGCGGATACGGAGGAACCCGTCTCCCTGTGCTTCACCAAGAGCCACGTGCGCATGAACATCGGCCAGACCCGCGTGGTCGCGCGCCTGCTGGAGGGCGAATTTATCCGCTACCGCCAGATTCTGCCGGAGGAATGGCAGACCCGCGTGACGGTCGAGCGCGCCGAGCTGGGCAGCGCCATCGACCGCGCGAGCCTGATCGCCCGCGAGGGCAAATCGAACCTGGTCTGCTTCAAGCTCGACGGCGAGACGCTGGAGGTCAGCTCCAACTCGGAGACGGGCGACATGGAGGAAAAGATGCAGGTCATCACCGAGGGCAAGGATCTGACGATCGCCTTCAACGTGCGCTACATCACCGACGTGCTCAAGGCGCTTTCCGACGACCGGATTGTGATGCGCTTCAACTCCAACGTCAGCCCATGCGTGGTCTGCCCGGTGGAGGGGGACAGCTATCTGTATCTGGTGCTCCCGGTTCGCGTGTTCAACGCATAAGCGCCGATGCGGGTGACGTCGCTCAGCCTGAGCCATTTCAGGAATTACGAACGCGCGCTCATCGAGCCGGACGCGGGCGTGACCGTGTTCACCGGCCCGAACGCGCAGGGAAAAACAAACGTCCTGGAGGCGCTGCACCTGTGCTGTCTGGGCAAAAGCCACCGAACCTCCCGCGATGAGGAGCTCATCCAGTGGGGGCGGGACAGCGCGCGCGTGACGGTCAAAACCGCGCAGCGGGACGGCACGCACGAGGTTGCCGTGGTGCTCAGCCGCACCCAGCGGAAGAAAAAGACCGTGCGCATCGGCCTAAGGCAGGCGGAACGCATCGGCGAGCTGCTCGGCCACGTCTGCGGCGTGCTGTTTTCGCCGGAAGACCTGCAAATCGTCAAGGACGGGCCGGCGGAGCGGCGGCGGTTTATGGATATGCAGCTCTCGCAGCTCCGGCCGGCGTATTTTTACGCGCTTCAGCGCGCCGTGCGCACGCTCAACCAGCGCAACGCGCTGCTCAAGGACATCGCGAGAAACCCGTCGCTGCTGCCGACGCTGGACATGTGGGACGAGCAGCTCGCGCGCGTGGGCGCGGTGATCTGTGAAAACCGGCGCGAGGCAGTGGGCAGGCTCGACGAGCTTGCGTGCGCGGCGCATCTGTCGCTGACCGGCGGGCGTGAGGAGCTGCGATTGCGCTATGTTTCGCAGGTCGCGGACGCGCCGGACGCCTACGAGGCGCTTTTGGCGAGGCTTTCGCGGGCGCGGAGCGAGGATCTTCGGCGGATGACGACGACCGTGGGCATTCACCGGGACGATATTGCCATCACCATCGACGGCAAAGAGGCGCGCACGTTCGCCTCGCAGGGGCAGCAGCGCAGCGCGGTGCTCTCCCTCAAGCTGGCGCAGCTCGAGCTGGCCGGCGCGGAAAGCGGCGAAGCGCCGATTCTGATGCTGGACGACGTGATGAGCGAGCTGGATCCCAGCCGCAGGCGGCAGCTCATCGAGCGGATCGACCGGGTGCAGACGTTTGTGACCTGCACGGATCTCTCCGATCTGGCTGGCGCGCGGCAGGGCGCGGTCTATCGCGTGGAAAACGGCGTGCTGACGCGGGAATGAGCGACTTTTGGGGAATCGCCCAAAATCGTGTAAAAACAGCAAAAAACGGACTTATCCCCGAGTTATCCACACTCGTCCACAATTTATCCACAATATCCACAGAAGTGTGGATAAGTCTGTTGATAACTTGCGGAGAAGCCGAGGAAAACCCAAAAACGGCGGCCGCGGCCGGAGAACGGGACGCGCGCCAAAAGTCTTTTGGGTTTTGGCTTTTAGGGCGTAAAATGCCCAAAAGAAAACGCGCGCGCCGCTGTGGGTTTTCCAAAAGTGGAAAAGCGGAAAATACGGCGGGGCCTGCCCAAAAAAACAGTTCGGGCGGCAGCCCGGCGTTCTCCTTTCGTGAAAGGATGCTGACATGGATCGAAAAAATCGGCGCGTCACCTATCTCACCGGCGCAAACGCCACGTTTAACGCCTACGGGATGAATGACGATCAAAAAAAGAAGAAAAATAAAAAGAAGAACACCATACAGAGCAGAATCCGCATGGCGATCCTGATCTTCGCGCTCATCGGGGTGCTGATCGTGTGCGTCATCTATGCGCTGACTGGCTCGACGCGCGAGGGCGTCGGCCGCGTGACGCGCATCGGCGCGACGCTCAGCCAAAACGTGTCGCCCTTCGGCGACAGCGTGATTTTTTATGACGGCACGACGCTGCACTGCGTCGCGGCGACCGGCGGCAACGAGTGGAGCTATCAGATCGGCACCAACGCCGACTACGACGCGACCGAAAAGCGCATCGTCGCATGGTCGGGCAACGACCTGTACATCCTCAACAACAGGGGCCGCCTCATCTACAACAACAAGATGAGCGACACCGTTCAGTTCGCCAGCGCAGGCGACGAGTATGTGGCGGTGTTCGTCGGCGAGGCGGACAACGGCGTGGTTTCCGTCATCAACAGCAGCGGCCAGATCGTAGACAACATCACGGTATCCAACCAGACGCTGCTGGATATCGGCTTCTTCATGGCCTCCACGGCCAACAACACGCAGCCCACCGAGCTGATGTGGATGCTGGGGCTCAACACCACCGGCACGGTGCTCTCCACCGAGCTGCAAACCTTCCAGCCCGGCAAGCTCTCCACCGGCAAAAGCTCCATCGGCGAGCACATCGCCTATTCGATCTACGATGACAACGGCACGCTCAACGTCGTCACCACCCGCCAGATTCTGCATTACAGCTACCGCGCGCTGGAGGCGAGCAGCCCGACGCTGATCTACGGCTACACGGTCGAGGACGTCAGCCGCAGCGGCAATACGGTCTATCAGCTCCTGGTGCCCGCGCAGGAGCAGAGCGAGGGCATCAGCATCGCGAACGTGCGTCTGGTGTACGGCGGCATCGACCGCGTGATCCACCTGCCCAGCGCCTGCATCGCCGCGAAGCTGGGCACGAAGTCGGTTTACGGCTTCTCGCAGAACGCGGTCTATGCGTGCAGCTTCGGCGATACGACCTTCCGCACCTATGCCCTGCCCATCAACGTGACGGCCGTGCTGGGCATGATGAACGACAACCGCGCGGTGGTTGCCTCCGGCTCGGAAATCTACGTCGTCGAGCTGCCGACCTAAGGGAGGAAGAACCATGAACATCATCGACATTCTGATTCTGGCGGTGCTGGGGGTCAGCCTGATCTTCGGCCTGTACCGCGGCTTTATCAGCGGGGTGCTCAGCGTGGCGGCGCTCATCGGCGCGGCGGCGGCGGCCTTCGCCGTCAGCCCGTCGCTGGCGGCGTGGCTCCAGGGCAACGACACGCTGGTCAATACGCTGATGTATTACACCGACGCGGGCAGCCGCATCAAGGATCTGGATCTCTCCCTGCTTACCGTGTCGCAGGTGACGCAGGGCGCGCTGACGCAGATCATGGCCGGCGCGCAGCTCCCCGAGCAGTTTCAGGCGGCGTTCATCAACGCGGTCAACACCGCGCCGGGCGCGACCACGATGGCCACGCTGCTGAGCCAGACGATCGTCAACGTTTCGCTCTCGATCCTCAGCTTTCTGATCTGCTTTCTGGGCTGCTATATCGTCGCGACGTTCGTCATCCACCTGATTTGCTATGTGTTCGAGCTGCCGGTGCTGCGCCATCTGGACGCGCTGATGGGCGGCGTGTTCGGGCTGGCGCGCGGCGTGCTGCTGCTGTTCATCCTCTTTGCGCTCGTGCCGATCATTCAGGCGGTCGTGCCGGTGCAGCAGCTCACGGACATTTTGAATGCGTCGCGCCTTGCGCCGCTGTTTGACAGCAAGCTGATTCTCTCCATCCTTGGAGCATAACGGAGGCCCGTTTATGGAAAGCAACGCGATTCGGCTGACCAACAGGACGGCCATTGCGCTTCGCAGGCAGGCGAAGAGGACAAGAAACGCTTATTTCGTCATGGGCGCGGTCGGCACGCTGCTGCTGCTTGCGCTGGCGGTGTATCTGGGCATGATGTGGCTGCCCGCCGTGCCGCTGCTGCTCGCGCTGGCGGTCGCGACGGATGCGCTGCTGGCGCTCAGCGCGCGGCGCATGTATTTGCAGCTCATCGGGCAGGCCATCTGCACGGAGGCCGCCGCACGCCGCATCCGCGCGGAAAAGAGCGAAAAGCAGCGCCGCCGTCAGGCGGTGGATGATCTGGTGGCCATGCAGCGCGACGCGCAGCGGCAGACCGAGGCCGCGCCCGAGGGCGATTTTGCCGACGCGCTGGGGCAGACGCGCCGCATGCCGGTCGTCAAGCCCGCGCCCAAGCCCCCGGAGACGGGCGGCCACCGCCGCCGCAGGCAGGCGGGCTTCACCGTCATTACGGATGATTCCACCAAACAGGTGCAGTGAGGAACCATGATCGCAATCGCTTATACCCTTTCGTTCTGTTTTCTGGGCGCGCAGATGATCCGCTGGCTCATGCCGCGGAAAAGCCCGCTCGTTCGGGCGTGGCTGGGCGTGTCGCTGGGCGTGCTGATGGAGATGGGGCTCCCGGCGCTGTGCGCCAACGCGCTGGATTTCACCGTCGCCGCGCATATCGCGGCCGTCGCCGCGGCGCTGCTGCTGGCGGCGCTTTGTTATGCCGCGCGGGAAAAAGCGCCGCTCTGCGGGATGAGCGCGGCGGACAGGCGGCAGATGGCCGTGATGGCCGCCGTGGGGATTCCGCTGACGGCGCTTTCGGCCTATCTGCAATATACGCACAACATCATGCCCGCCTCGGACGGCTCGCTCTGGTGCGGGCAGGCGACATACGGCGATTTGTGCATGCACCTGTCGTTTGTCACGTCGCTTAAAAACATGCGCTTTCCGCCGAGCTACAGCCTGCTGGCGGGGACGAGCCTCGCCTATCCGTATCTGACCGACGCGCTGAGCACGACGTTTTATATGCTCGGCATGCCGCTGAACCTGTCGCTCGTCGTGCCGGGCACGCTGCTGATGGCGCTGACCTACGCGGGCTACATGCTCCTGGCGCAGCAGATTCTCGGCGGGCGGCACAAGGCGGTCGCGGTGGCGGCGCTGCTGTTCTTTTTCAACGGCGGCCTCGGCTTTCTGTATGACTTTGATCTGGCGTTCGCGGATCACTTTGCCCGCGTCAGGGAGATTTTCACCGGGTATTACAAGACCCCGGCGAACCAGCCCGATCTCAACCTGCGCTTTTCAAACGTCATCGCGGATCTGATGCTCCCCCAGCGCGCGCTGCTGGGCGGCTGGGCGATGGGGATTCCGGCGCTGTATCTGCTGATTTCCTCCGTCCGGGAGAAATCCTATCGGCAGACGGCGCTGCTGGCGCTCTGGGCCGCCGCGCTGCCGCTGGTGCATACGCACACGTTTCTGGCGCTCGCGCTGTTTTCCGGCGGCTACCTGCTCGGCAACCTCATCGAGCACAGGGAGGAGCGGTGCGGCGTCCTGCTGCGCGCGGGGCTGTATCTGGCCGTCGTGCTGGCGCTGGCGCTGCCGCAGCTCGTGGGCAACGCCGTCCGGCAGACGCTGGAGGGCGGCGCGCTGAGGTTCCAGTTCAACTGGGTCAACAACAGCGGCGGGCGCGGCCTCAAGGACGGCTATTTCTGGTTCTGGGTGAAAAACGCGGGTCTGCCGTTCATTCTGACGGTCTGCGCGTGCCTGTGCGCGCGAAAGCGGGGGAATCTGGATATCGTGCTGGGCATGACGGCGATCTACGCCGTCGCCGAGACGATCCTCTTTCAGCCGAACGAATACGACAACAACAAGCTGTTTTATATCTGGTTCATGTTCGCCATGATCCTCGCGGCGGATTACGGCTCGATGCTCATGCAGCGGCTGGCCGGTCTGCCGGGGCGCGCGCTGCTCTGCGGGCTGTTTCTGTGGGCGAGCGTGTTTTCCGGCGCGCTTTCGCTGGGGCGCGAGGCGGTTTCCGGCTATCAGCTCTTTTCCGCCAACGCGGTTGCGGCGGGCGACTGGATTCGGGAAAACACCGACCGCGACGACGTATTTCTGACCGGGCAGCAGCACATCAACCCCGTCTGCTCGCTGGCGGGGCGGCAGATTATCTGCGGCAGCGATTTGTACGTCTTCTTCCACGGGCTGGATTATTCGCAGCAATCGGCGGATTGCAGGCGCTTTTATGAAAACCCGCGCGAGAACGCCGATGTGCTGGAAACGTACAATGTGCATTACATCTACGTGAGCGATTACGAGCGCGCGGAGTTCGACGTGGATCTTTACGCGCTGGATGAAGCATATGAACTGATCTATGCCAACGACGATGTGCGCATTTACGACGCGGGATGGAGAGAGACGCCGTGACGGAGCGATTTTTACAATACTCGCTGGAGCGGGACTGCAAAATCTGCGTCGTGCTGATGACGGACAGGCAGATGAAAAAGGTCAACCTGCGCGTGACGCATCTGGATGCGGACGGGTTTGACGCGGTGCTCGCGGGGCGAAAAAAGCCGGTGCACATCGCGATGAACGACGTGCTCACCGCCGCCTACGCGCGGGGCGATCAGGGCGCGCTGGAATGACCGGGCGGCCGGCGCGCCGCCCCAAAGCGACGGAGAGGACCGTATGACGAAGGAAATTCAGCAGGAAACGATTCGGGGAATCGCGCTGCGGGCAAAGGCGCTCGGCGGCCGCGCCATGCTGGTCGGCGGCTGTGTGCGCGACGCGCTGACGGGGCGCGAGAGCGCGGATATCGACTGCGAGGTATACGGCCTTGCGCCGCAGGCGCTGCGCAGTCTGGCCGCGGAATTCGGCGAGGTGGACGAAAGCGGCGCACGATACGGCATTTTTTCCCTCAAGGACGCGGGGATTGATCTGGCCGTGCCGAGGCTGGAGCGGCGAACCGGGCCGAAGCACGGCGATTTTGACGTGCGGCTCGATCCGGCGATCCCCTTTGCGCGCGCGGCGGCGCGGCGGGATTTTACCGTCAACGCGATTTTGCGGGATGCGCTGACCGGGGAAATCGTCGATCCCTTCGGCGGGCAGGCCGATCTGCGCCGGGGCGTATTGCGCGCCGTGCCGGGGGACGGCTTTGCCGAAGATCCGCTCCGCGTGCTGCGGGGCGCGCAGTTTGCGGCGCGGTTTCGCCTGTCGCCGGATGCAAAGACGCTTGAAAAGATGCGGACGATGAAGACGGACGCGCTCTCCCCCGCGCGCGTGCTGGGCGAAATGAAAAAGGCCATGGCGAGCGACGCGCCGGATGTGTTTTTTGACGTGCTCCGCCGGGTGGACGCGCTCAGACCGTGGTTTGGCGAGCTGGCGGCGCTCATCGGCGTGCCCCAGCCGCCGCGCTATCACCCGGAGGGCGACGCATACACGCACAGCATGCTGGTGCTGCATGCCGCCGCGCAGAAAAAAGCGCGGGCGTTGCGGCCGGAGGCGTTCGTCTTCTCGGCGCTGACCCACGATCTGGGCAAGGCCGTCTCCACCGCGCGGGGCGAGGACGGCGAATGGCATGCATGCGGCCACGAAAACACCGGCGTACCGCTGACGCGCGCCATGCTGGGGCGGCTCGGCGTGAACCGCGAGATCATCGCGTATTGCGAAAACATGTGCCGCCTGCACATGCGCGCGCATGTCTGCCATTACAGGCAGGCGGAGACGGGCGAGACGAACCTGCTGTTTGACGAATCCGTCTGCCCGAATGATTTGGCGCTGCTGGCCGTCTGCGATACGATGGGCAAGGGCAGCGCGAGCGGCGGCGCGGACGGCGAAGCAGCGTTTCTGACCGGGCGCGTCCGGGTTTACGAGGAGACGGCGGCGCGCGGCCTGCCCGACGGCGGCATGCTGCTCGCGGCGGGCATGGAGCCGGGGCCTCAACTGGCCGAGGCGCTCGCGGCGGCGCGGCGGCGCGCGCTGACGGGCGAAACCGCCGAAGAAGCCGTTCAGAATGTTTTGAGGAAAAGACAATGACCGATATCAACGGAATTTTCAGCTTTTGCGAGGCCGTCGGAACGGCGGCCTTTGCCGTGTCCGGCGCGATGGTCGCGGTGGATCGGGGAACGGATATTTTCGGCGTGCTGCTGATGGCGGTGTTCACCGCGCTGGGCGGCGGCACGCTGCGCGACGTGCTCATCGGCTATTTTCCGCCGCGCATGTTCACCAATTTCCACTATGTGCTGCTGGCCTGCCTGTGCGCGCTCGTCGTGTTCGTCATCGCGCGGGTATACAAGGAGCGCTATGTCGCCCGCGAAAAGATGATCGAGCAGATCAACAACGTCTTTGACGCCGTCGGGCTGGGCGTGTTCGCCGTCTCCGGCGCGCGCATCGGCATGGAGGCCGGGTTTGCGGATAACATGTTCCTGACCACGTTCCTCGGCGCGACGACGGCCATCGGCGGCGGCATGCTGCGCGACGTGCTGCTGCGGGAAATGCCGTTCGTGCTCAAAAAGCGCGTGTATGCCGTCGCGGCGATTCTCGGCGCGCTGGGGTATGCGCTGCTGCTGCGCGCCGGGGTGGGCGAAATCATGGCCTACGGGCTGGGAATGATGATCACCACGGCGGTGCGTATCCTGGCGACAGTGTTCAGGTGGAATCTGCCGAAGGCGATTTGAGCGGGCAGGAGGTTCAGCTATGGTTTTCATGCAGCGTTACGCCTCGCCCCTCGGCGGCCTTCTGCTCGCCGCCGGCGAGCAGGGGCTGATCGGGCTCTGGTTTGACGGCGCAAGGCATTTCGCGGCGAATCTGCCGGAGGCGCGCGAGGAAAAGCGCACGCCGATTCTTGACGAGACGGCGCGCTGGCTGGACGACTACTTTTCGGGCGGACAGCCGGATTTCCCCCCGCCGCTACACCTGATCGGCTCGGCGTTCCGGCTGCGCGTGTGGGCGCGCCTGCTCGAAATCCCATACGGGCAGACGACGACATACGGCGCGCTGCTGGGCGACGGCGCGAGCGCGCGGGCTGTCGGCGGCGCGGTCGGGCGAAACCCGATTTCCATCATCGTGCCGTGCCATCGGGTGATCGGCGCAGACGGAAGCCTGACGGGATACGCCGGGGGCGTGGACAGGAAAATCCGCCTGCTGGCGCTGGAGCGGCAGGGAACAAAAAGACGATAAACCGCAGCAGCGCCCGGCGGAGAACCGGGCGCTGCTGCGGTTTTACTGTGCGTTGTTTTGAAACGAATCGGTTTTATCCACAAAAACCGGATGTTTTGTGGAAAAATCACGCCTCCGGCGTTTCCGTGTCGTTTTCGCGGCTGTGGATGCGCTGGGCGGATTTGAAGTGGTGCGGCAGGGTGCGGAAGCTCTTTCTGAGCTTGACCTTCTGCACAAAGCAGAGGATGACCAGCAGCGCGGTGACGAAGATCAGGATATCGGTGTGCGAGAAGCCGCGAACGGCGCACGCAATGGTAATCAGGCCGCTCATCAGGGTGATGACGAGCAGCCCCAGCGTGTTCAGCTTGCGGCGGAGAATGAAGTTTTTAAAGCGCTGACGCTTGGATGGTTTCGGATTCATGCGGTGCGTTCCTCCCGGCAAAATAGCGGCCTTCCGGCTGTGACTAGTGTATTCTTTCGCCGTGAAATGAAAAACCCCTTTTCAATTTGCGTTAAAAAATCGTAATTTCGATGCGGTCAAACGGGGAAAATTAGGGCGGATTTTCCACAAGCCTGTGGATAAATCAGCGCGACGCAGCGCGGGCGGCCATGGCGGCCATCCATGCGGCGCAAAGCGGCAGAACGTCCTCGTCCACCTTGAACATGCCGTGGTGATGCGCGTAGCGGCAATCCTTTTCCGGCGCGAGCATGCCGACCTGCACGAAGCAGCTCGGGGCGATGGCGCGGTAGGACGCGAAATCGTCGCCGAGCATGCAGGGGTGCTGCGGCTGAATCCTGTCGGGCGGAACCAGCTCGGCGGCACATTCGTTGGCGATGCGGCAGAGCGCCTCGTCGTTGACGACCACGCCGGCGACCTCGTTGATCTCGATTTCGGCGGTGCAGCCGTAGGCGGCGCTCACGTCGGTGATGATGCGCCGGAAGTGCTCGAGCAGGCGGCGGTGCACGTCGTCGTCAAACGCGCGCAGCGTGCCTTCCAGCACCGCGTCCTGCGCGATGATGTTGCAGCGCGTGCCCGCGTGGAACGAGCCGACGGTGACCACCACGCTGTCCATCGGGGAGATGAAGCGGGAGACGATGGTTTGCAGGGACTGCACGACCGCCGCGCCCGCGGTGATCGCGTCCACGCAGACCTCCGGCGTCGCGCCGTGGCCGCCCTTGCCGTGGATGGTAACCTTGAACATGTCCGGCTCGGCCCAGATGCCGCCGGGCGTGGCGTGCAGCGTGCCGGTCGGATACAGGCTCCAGACGTGCAGGCCGTAGAAGGCGTCCACATCGCTGACCAGCCCGGTGGCAATCACCTCGTCCGCGCCGTGCTCGCCCTCCTCGGCGGGCTGAAAGATGATTTTATACGTGCCGCAAAGCGCGTCGGCGTGCGCCTTTAGCAGGCGGGCGACGAACACGCCGCAGGTGGTGTGTGCGTCGTGGCCGCAGCCGTGCATCAGGCCGTCCGTTTCGGATTTATAGGGCACGTCGCAAAGCTCCTGCATTTGCAGCGCGTCGGTGTCAAAGCGCAGGCCGACGGTCTTGCCGGGTTTCGCGCCGCGGATGACGGCGATGGTGATGTTGTCCTTCGGGCAGAGCATGTCGATCTGGTGCGCGCGGAGCTGCTCGCGAACGCGCTGATTGGTTCGGTTTTCAAAGTGGGAAGGTTCGGGATGGCGGTGGAGATCCTCGAAAAAGGCGCGCATTTCGCCTTCGAGGGATTGGGCTTCGCTCAAAAAATTCATGGCATTCACGCTTTCTGTTTCGGTATGGGAAAATGATGAAGCAGCTTGTTGACATAAGCAAACTTGACTTGAATAGCAAAATCAGGAAATTCAGCGATTCTTTCATTTGCGGAAAGGGCTATTCTCCCCCTTCGGGGGGAGAGAATAGCTTTTTGTCTACAGTCTGAATGATGAAGAAAGGTTTCTCTGCCGAAACGAAAAATCCTGTTTGCCCCGGCGCTATTGCAGGATTTTTATCTCCGCGCTCACGCGGACGGGGCGGGACTTGTATTGCGCCGCCCAGCCGGAGCGCTCCCACGCGGGGATATCGGCATAGCGGCGGATCTGAATCCGGCCAAAGCCGACCGCGTCGCAGGAGGCGGCTTGGAGCTTGTGCAGCACGCGGACGCAGTCCTGCGCGAGCGAGGCGGCGATTTCCTCCCCGGTGCGCTGCTGCTGTCCGGCGGAGAGGGTGAGCGTCAGACGCAGGGCGACGAAGAGCGTGCCGTCCGGGTCGATCCGGCGCTTGACGCGGGTTTGCAGCCGGGTTTTATACTGCGCGCCGTCGATGACGGAAACGCGCTTGCTGGCCTTGCCCGTCATCAGGCAGAGCAGGCTGACCTCGTTGCCGGTGAGCGTGCCGGTCATGCGCGGGCCGGAAAACAGCGCCGCGCCCATGTATTCGTTCGGCGCGGGGGCGGTTCGGGGCAGATGGCCGGGCAGGCGGTCGAGGTCGGATTCACTTTGCAGCAGGAGGGTGTTTTGAAAGTCGTTCCCGGCGGCATAGACGGCCGCCGCGTCGGCCGTGCCGGATTCCATCGCGGCGATGACGGCGGAGAGGCTCGGGCTGGGCGGAATGACGTCGAGCTGTTCGTAGTGCTCAAAGAGCACCTCGAGGTATTTGGACAGGCGCAGGCCGAGCACGGCGCGCTGTCTGCGGATGAAATCGCCCGCCTGATCCGGCGTGACGACGACGACGGCCTCGCCGTTGGCGCGGTAAATCGCGCGGATCTCCTTGAGGATGGAGAGCGTGGCGTCCGTTTCGGCGAGGGTCTGGCTGACGACAATCTCCCGAAGCTGGGAGAGATTGACCGTGCGCGGCGTGGTCGCGCCCAGCAGCCCTAGCGCGCGCAGGCAGCTCGGCGCGGTGGCGCTGAGCACGATATAGCCCGGTTCGGTCTTTTCGAGCCCGGCTTCTGAATCGGATGCGCTCTCGCCGCCCGATGCGCCCGATGCGCCCGATGCGCCGTCCTTCGCGCCGGAAAGCGCCTTGACGGTGACGGTCAGGTTGCCCTCCGGCGCGGCGTCCACCGCCATGGCGATGACGAACAGCCCGCTTTCGATCTCCTGCCCGCCGGTGCAGCCGCTCAGCAGCAGGAGAAGCATGAGCAGCATCAGCCCGAATTTTTTCAAAGGATGGTCACCTCTTCACAAACGACCAAACGAGCAGAATCCCTTCGGGGAGCAGCAGCAGCGGCGACACGCACAGCAGCACGTCCATGCCGAAAAACGCGGCGGCCAGCAGCAGCCCCAGCGCCCCCAGCGCGCAGAGCCACAGGCTGAGCGGCTGAATCTTGGCAAAGGCGCGCCCGAGCGCCTGCGCGGCGGCGCAGAGCATGGAAACCGCGCCGATCAGCAGGGCGAAGAGCTGGGCGAGCGTCAGCAGCGCCTGCACCAGGCCCTCGCGCGGGCGCGCGCTGGAGAGAATCGTCATCCTCGCGCCCCAAACGTGCTGATCGCGCAGGAGCTCATAGGGGTTGCACAGGGACAGCGCGGCCAGCGTCAGCACGCCGAACAGGCCGCCGAGAACGACGCGCAGCGCGAAGAAACCGGCCTTCGGCACGGGCGCGGGCGTTTCAAGCTCCTGCGGCGGCAGAAAGAGCATCAGCGCGGGCGAACCGGCGGAAAGGCCGAGCAGCGCGGCCAGCAGCAGCGGCCGAATGCCTGCGCCGAGGAGCGGAAAAAGCCCCGCCGCCGAGGCGGAAGAGAGCGAGAACCCCGCGAACACGACCAGCGCGATGGGCAAAAGCAGCCGGAGCGCGAAGGCCACGCGGCATACGCCCGTGCCGCCGGGGCGCGCGGCGAGCAGGCAGAAGCCCAGCGTCAGCATCAGGCAGGTCAGCAGATGGCCGTTGGGCAGGAGCGTCTGCTGGGCGAGCGTCGCGCCCGCGCCGAGCAGCAGCGCGCCGCAGACGAGCAGCGAAAGCGCCAGCACCGCGCAGAAGGCGCTTCCCGGCGCTTTGGAGAGCCGTTTGGGCGCGGCAAGGCCGATGACCCCGCCCAGCAGCAGCGCGGGCACAGCGGCCCAATACGCGGCGTTGAGCGCAAGCGGGAGCAGCAGCCCCGTGCCGACGGCAAAAATCTGCGCGCCGCAGGCAATGCCTGCCGCACAGGCGCGCGCGCGGTAAGCGGCGCGGACGCGCTGATCAATCCTTTCGTCCTGCAAAAAAAGCCCTCGCTTTCTGCCGCCACAGCGGGAAACGAATCAGCAGATCCGGGTTTCCGGGGCGCCTCGGCGTGAGCGGCGCGGTCAGCGGCGAACCGACGGAGCGCATCGCGCAGGCGGCGCAGAGCAGCGCAAGCCCCAGCAGCGCCATCAGATACAGGCCGCCGAGCGCGCCCGCCGTCAGAAACAGAAGCTGAATGATCTTTATGCCCACGCTCAGCGCGTAATTGGGGATGCAGAAGCCGCCCAGCCCGCTGGCCGCGACGACGATCAGCAGCAGCGGGCTGACGATATCCGCGACGACGGCGCTCTGCCCCAGAATCAGGCCGGAGACGATGCCCAGCGCGTTGCCCATCGCGCCCGGCGCGCGCAGGCCGGCCTCGCTGACGAGATCGAACGCCAGCGTCATCAGCAGCGCCTCCAGAAAGATCGGCGCGGGTACGCGGGAGCTGGTTTCATAGACGCTGGCCAGCAGAATCGGCGAAATCAGCTCGGTGTGAAACCGAAGAACGGCGATGTATGCCCCCGGCAGAAACAGATGGATCAGCATGCCGGTGAACCGCACGATGCGCAGAAACGTGCCGTACTGCCAGCGCATGGAGGCGTCGTCCGGCGTGTGGAGCTGATGCCAGAGGGTCGATGGCGCGCCCAGCGCCAGCGGCGAGCCGTCCGTCAGCACGACAATCTGCCCTTCCGCCAGAAACGACGCGGCTCTGTCCGGCCGCTCGGTGGCGACGCATTGCGGAATCAGCGCCATGGGGTGATCCTCGATGATCTGCCCGATTTCGCCCGCCGACAGCGCGAAGTCGCTCTGGCAGGCCGCCAGACGGCGGCGGACGCGCGCGAGCATGGTCTCGTCCGCCGTGCCGCGCAGATACAGCAGCGCGCACCGGGTTTTCATCGCGCCGCCGACGCTGAGGAATTCCGTCATCAGCGCCTCGCGCTGCACGATGCGCCGAAGCAGCGTGATGTTCGTGCGGATGGATTCGCCGAAACTCTCGTGCGGCCCGAGGACGACCTGCTCCGCCTCCGGCCTGCCGACGGCGCGCTTTTCAAACCCGCGCGTATCCATCACGCAGGCGCACGCGCAGCCGTCGCAGAGCAGCACGCTCTGGCCGGAGAGCGCGTCGGCAATCAGCTCGTCAAAGCGCGATTTGGTTTCCGTCGGCAGGACGGAAACGGCGTTTTCCATCAGGTAGCCGACACGCGCCTCGGGCGGAACGTCCGCCCCCGCGTCGTGCGGCAGCGCCATGCACGGCTTGAGGATGTTTTCGTCGATTTCGCGCGTGTCGGTCATGCCGTCGATGGTCACCAGCGCGGAAAAAAACGCGCCGGAGCGGAAGCGGCGGATGATGACGTCCGCGTTATCCGACGCGCGGAAGCGGTCGCGAAAAACCCGGACGTCGCCGGATAAATCGCCGCTGAGCGAAATGGGGTCGTCCTCCATGAAATAAAAGCGCCTCCTTCCGGGCGGAATACGCCGTTAGGATAACCGGAAACGCGGCGCGTCATGCAGGGCGAATTCATCGGACGACTTGTAAAAAGTGAACGATAGGAAAACAAAAAAACAAACAATTTTGCGTGTCGGCTATGGTTTTTACAAAGAAGCTGTGTTATACTGATAGCAAGGGGACGTTTGAACCCATCAATAAGGAGGACATACCTATGCAGCTTACCGTTCGCCAGCCTTCCGCTTCGGAAGACGCCAAGCATTATACGACAGAGCGCCTGCGCGGCGAATACCTCATCGAGACCGTGTTCGCGCCGGACGACGCGATTTTGACGTATTCCCACTTTGACCGCATCATCGCCGGCGGCGTGATGCCCGTCAGCAAGAGCGTGGAGCTGGTCGGCTGCAAGGAGCTGGCCTCCGATACGTTCCTTCAGCGCCGCGAGATGGGCGTCATCAACATCGGCGGCAAGGGCAAGATCGCCGTGGACGGCGTTGAGTACGATCTCAAGCAGTACGACGGCCTGTATGTCGGCATGGGCGCGAAGACGCTGAGCTTCACCAGCGACGATCCCGCCGACCCGGCCAAGTTCTACATCAACACCTGCCCCGCGCACAAGACCTATCCGACCGTCAAGATCGACATCGACAAGGCCAACAAGCGCCCGCTGGGCAGCGTGGAAACCTGCAACAAGCGCGTCATCAACCAGTACATCCATCCGGCGGTCATGCAGAGCTGCCAGCTGTGCATGGGCATGACCCAGCTTGCGCCGGGCAGCAACTGGAATTCCATGCCCTGCCACACGCACGAGCGCCGCATGGAGGTCTATTTCTACTTCGATCTCAAGGATAACAACGTCGTCTTCCACATGATGGGCGAGCCGACCGAGACCCGCCACCTGCTGATGCACAACGAGCAGGCCGTCATCTCCCCGTCCTGGTCGATTCACACCGGCGTGGGCACGAGCAACTATACCTTCATCTGGGGCATGTGCGGCGAGAATCAGGAATTTGACGACATGGACAACATCGACCCGATCGACCTGCGCTGACGCGCGCCGGGGGTCAGGCAAAAACGGCCAATCACACGGCTGCTGCCTTTTTGAAAAAAGGCGGGTCGTGCGGAAATATACAGAAGGAGGCTTCTTTCCAATGAACGAGTTTATGAAGAATTTCAGCCTGGAGGGCAAGATTGCTTTCGTCACCGGCGCGTCCTACGGCATCGGCTTCGCGATTGCCAACGCGCTGTCTGCGGCGGGCGCGACCATCGTTTTCAACGATATCAATCAGGATCTGGTCAACAAGGGTCTGGCTGCCTACGAGGAGAAGGGCATCAAGGCGCACGGCTATGTCTGCGACGTGACCGATGAGGAAGCGGTGCAGAAGACCGTCGCTCAGATTCGCGAGGAAGTCGGCGTGATCGACATTCTGGTCAACAACGCCGGCATCATCAAGCGCATCCCGATGCTCGAAATGAGCGCGGCCGATTTCCGCAAGGTGATCGACGTTGACCTCAACGCGCCGTTCATCGTCTCCAAGGCCTGTATTCCGGGCATGATCGAGAAGGGCCACGGCAAGATCATCAACATCTGCTCCATGATGAGCGAGCTGGGCCGCGAGACGGTTTCCGCTTACGCGGCGGCGAAGGGCGGCCTGAAGATGCTGACCCGCAACATCTGCTCCGAGTACGGCGAGGCCAACATCCAGTGCAACGGCATTGGACCGGGCTACATCGAGACCCCGCAGACCGCGCCGCTGCGCGAGCGTCAGGCGGACGGCAGCCGTCATCCGTTTGACCAGTTCATCATCTCCAAGACTCCGGCCGCGCGCTGGGGCAAGACCGAGGATCTGCAGGGACCGGCGGTGTTCCTCGCTTCCGATGCGTCCAACTTCGTCAACGGCCACATCCTCTATGTGGACGGCGGCATTCTGGCTTACATCGGCAAGCAGCCCTGATCCGGACGGAAACGCGCCGTATAGGCGCGTAAGCGCATAAAAGAAAGAGCTGTCAAGCTAATAAAACAGATATTTCAAGAAAAACTAGGAGTTTTCGCCCGAAGGTTTCCAAAGGGCGATCGGAAAGCCCTTTGGTGGGGCGATGGGGCAAAGCCCCATATTCTGAAAATGCTTAGTTGTTTGATTCTTGAAAAATCTGGATTGAGCTTGACAGCTCCTTTTTTCAAACGACGTCTATAAAAACGGAATAAAGCGGGGCGGCGGATTACGTCGCGCTCCGCCTGAAAAAGGCGCGCCCAAGCGCGGCTTTCGCCCATCCGAGACATTGGGCAATCCCCAGCGGCAGCGCCAGCCCGCAGAGCAGATACAGCGCGTTCCATTCCGAGCGGCCGCTCGGCGCATACATGTAGTTGGCCACGGTGCGGAAAGCGCGGACACTGAAATCCGCCGCGCCCAGCCCCAGTGCGTTGAGCGCGAGGAAGAAGCAATCGAGCGCGAAGAAGCCCATGTAGTGGTGCATCATAATATCGAATGTGTTTCGGCTGATGGCCAGCGCGAACCGGCTCTTGACGATATGCGGCGCGAGCAGGCGGGAAATCCGCAGATAGAACGCAATCGCCAACGCCGCGCCCGCATACACGCCGAATGCGCCGCAGCCGAAATACGAGCAGTTGGAGAGCAGATACGCGAGGCTCTCGTACCGGGTGGAGAGCAGCACGCGCAGCACTACGAGGCAGAGCAGATACGGCACGGTGGGCAGGTTGTCGTGCTTTTCCAGCACGCGGCGATAGAGCTGGCCGCCCGCAAGCCCCGGCAGGAGAATCATCGGGCGCAGCAGCCAGAGGGGGAGGGCGGCCTGCCGCCCCGCGAAGCAGAGCTGCACCGCCGCGCAGCCGGGAATAAGGCAGAGCAGGAAGGTCATGGCCTCGTTTTCGTGCCACAGCCGGGACAGCCGCCGGATCAGCGCATAGGCGACCTGCGCGCAGAAGAGCGGGAAGATGAACCACGCGCCGAGGTTCCAGACGAAGTGCTCGCCGTCCGTGATCGGCGCGAGCAGAAGGGTGTAGGGCGAAAGCGGCGCGCCCAGCTCAAACCCGCCGAAACGGCGCAAAAGCGCCGCGCCCACGCCGTAAACGGCGTTCCAGAGATACAGCGGCACGAGCAGCTTTTTCGCCCGGTGCGCCAAATCCGAGCGCGCGCCGCCGTACAATTTGAAGAAGTAGCCGGAGCCGAAAGCGAACATCATCAGGTGGAAGGCGTAATAGCGAAACAGGCCGTTCATCTCGAACAGATGGCCGTTTATCGTGTGTCCATCCACCACAAAGACGATGGCGAGCAGATAAAACACACGCATTGTATGGTTTTCAGACTTGTTCTGCACCGATAAAAACCCCCTGATATTCAGAATCTGTGAAAAAATAATCGGACGAAAACCCGTATGGAATGATTATATCATGTTTTGCCGCCGGGTCAATGCATCTTTGGCGGGGACTAACAAAAGGAGCGGGGGACGCGGGCTGGCTTGTCGCCGGAAAACAGGGCGGAAAACGGCAAAAAAGCGAAAACAGCACCGCATTTGGAAAAAAACATGCATTTTGTCCGTAGACGATTTTCATAAAAAATGTATACTTATAACACATCATCAAGATAGTGAACAAACATTCCGATGGAGGTGCCGTTTATGGTTAAGTTTGGTGAACGGATGAAGGCTGCCCGTACAGCCAAACACATGAGTCAGCAGGCTCTGGCGGATATCATCGGCAAGAGCCTCAACACCGTGGGGCTTTATGAGCGCGGTCTGCGTCAGCCGAGTCTGGAAACGCTGTGCCTTCTGGCGGATACGCTGGAGGTTTCCAGCGACTATCTCCTCGCGCGCACGGACGTCAAGCGCACGGCGACGTTTTCCGGCGTTTCCGAAAGCGATCTGGCGGCGCGCGTGGCCAGAATCGAGAATCATCTGGGGCTGAATTGAACAAAGAGCGCCCTTCCTTCCGGAAGGCGGGAAGGCGCTTGCGGCGGG